>NZ_JADNDZ010000103.1 GCF_015552075.1 Collinsella aerofaciens | reverse complement strand
GTAGCGGGTGGTTTAAAGCTGGCCGCTGCGCGGCCAGCAGACTAAAGTCTTGAATCAAAAAGCCGGGCTCCCCTGTTGGGAAAGCCCGGCAATGCGTGTTGAAACCGTGAAGAGGCGTCTCTCCTAGCGCATAGGAGACGCCACCCCTAGCAATAACTAGCTATTGAGCTTGTTAATGTCGTCGTCGGTGATGGCGCCCTCCTGGCTAGACGACGGACTGTCGCCGTTGTTATCGGAGGCGTCGCCATCGGAGGACTCGGTCTCGTTGGACGTGGAGTCGGATGCCTGCACATTGGCCCCCGAAACAGTCTTGGCGGTAAGGTCATAGGGCATTTGGCCATACCAGACGCAGTGGACCGCCTCGAGCGTGCCGTCGACCGTGATGCCGTCGAGGGCATCACTCACGGCACGGCACAGCTCATCGTTAGAGCTAAGGCCTGCGACGCCAAGCGTGGAGGGTGCCTCGAGCGTGCCGACATAGGAGATCTGGCTCATCAGGCGCGCGAGGTAACCACCGGCCGTGGAATCACAGATCACGTAATCGACCTCGCCCGACTCGAGTGCCTCGAAGCACTCGTTGATGTTGGAGAAGGTCTTTTGGTTGGCCGTGATGCTCTGCTTGGCAAGCGCTTCCTGCGAGGCTGAGGAGGTCTGAACGCCCAGGGTAGCGGTGTTAAGCGTTTCGGTGGAAACGCTCAGCGACTCGCCGTCACTGCTCTTGCCGAATACGGCGGGGGCGTCGTACAGACAGGTGCCAAGCGAGCTGATGTCGCCGTCCGTGGACCTGACGTCACCAATAAAAATGTCGGCCTTTTTATCGCTGAGCGCGGAATCGGCCGAGGACGCATCGACAAAGGCGACCTTGAGACCCATGCGGCATGCAAGGGCACGAGCGGCATCGACCGCATAGCCCGTGAGGTTTCCGTCGGCATCCTGCATGGCTTGCGGGGCATCGGAAGTATCGAGGGCGACCGTCAGGGTTCCCGGCGTGACCAGGGCATCGTCCGATACCGTGGGGGTAACGGTCTCGCGCTCGATCTGGTCGATCGTGGGCGTCGTGAACGTGGACAGTGGATTGAACGCGCATCCACTCAGGCCCAAAACGGCAATGACCGCCGCGGCCCCAGCACCTAACCGAGCCGCATGCATCAAGCTGCCCCTCACCATGTCCACTACCCTGCCTTCTGTGTCGTATACAATCCGTGCCCTGCACGGAATATCGGGTTGTTCCCACCAGCTGACCTGGTATTTGACCCCACACTTGCGCACCGGGGCGTTTGCTCGGGAGGCCGCAGCCACCTTCACGACTGGCCCGCTCGCCCGCGAGGCGGTATTGCCCCAAAGAAAGTAGAACGGACGGTGCGGCTTACATCTAGGACGCGCCATGATCGCGCCGCGCGCACGCGGTCGCTTACGTGGATCCCTTTGACCGCGTCTGTCTTGGACTAGGATGGACATTTTGTCCGTCCGCAACCACAGCCTGGCAGGAACGTAGCGCATTATAGCTAAGTTCAAGCTAAAGTTTAAGGTTAGGGGCGTCATTCGCACCGTGAGCACAGATTTTGCAGGTCGGAGCGGACCATTCGTGCCCCAATGAAGCCCGGAGCTCCCCTACGGGGAGCTCCGGGGCACCCGTCTCAGGGTGCCGTGGCCAAAAAATAGCAAATATGAGTACTGTTACCAATTTAGTAGCAGACAATTTTGGCCTCTCGGACAGATTTTGCGCTCAGTGTCGCCAACCTGATGCTTAGTTATTCTACATTTGTTTATTATCTTCTTACTTTACGACGCCTCCGAGTCCTCAATTCCTTGATTTTGCTGTTACTGATTTAGTGACAGTACTCATATTTGCCATATTTTGGCCAGGGCGTATGATTAACCCCCTATTTTCGACGCGAATTAGACCGGCTTAAGACCAAAACACGCCCGCAGCGTGTTAAGCAACGCCTCTTGCTTCTTCCTGCGGGCATCGACACGATTCCGGTACCGCTTTCGCATACGCTGGTGGATGCGCCATGCGAGCGCCTCTAACGCCTCCATGTCGCAGAGCATCTCGTTGTTGACCGTCGCGACCTCGATTCCCATGGACGCCAAACCCGTATTGCGTTTTTCATCGTGAATGCGCCCGCCGCGAGACGAATGGCCCTGCTCACCGTTGTATTCCAGGTCAAACCGAGCTGCTTCCTGATAGGCATCGCAAACCGCATACGGCATCCCCGAGATCGCCTGCGCACGGTCGTTGAACTCGATCTTGTGGTCGGTCTTAAAGGGACCGCAGGCAAATCCGCCATAGGAAAACGGAAGCGAAAACATGGCAAGCATGATGCATTCCATGGGTGAGCGCAGGTTTTCCGACAGAAAGAGGCACAGCCGCCGCAGCTGCTTGGCCGCGCTCCCCTTGCATGCCGCAAGGTAATCTGCCAGGCGATCGGGCGTCAGCACTGGCTCGACCTCAAAGTAGCCCACATCTGACGGCTGGTCCTTATCCTTTGCAAGCCTGTTCACGGTAGGCGAGCTGTAAGGGGGCAGATACTGCCCGAGATCGCTCAGCGAAATCTTGGAGCACAGCTCCTGGGCCAGGGCAAATGCCTGGATACAGCCGACTTCGCGCGCAACGGCGGCACAGAGGGCCTCGGGAGACAAGCTGTACACCCCGGGCTCCACCTCCAAAATCGAGGCGTCCGGCAGGCCTGTAGAACAAACGGACCAGCTTGCACCAGGCATGCGGCGACGCTGCTTCGCCGACCCCACCAGCAGGCACAAGTCTTCTTGGACATCGCCACTCACGGCTCCGGTCCGCACCAAATCGGGAAGATAGATGTCCTCGGCCGAGGGAGACGATGCATGCAGCACACGGCGCTCTTCATCGGGAGCGAGGTCTCTCCAGCTGATGTAACCCATTTGTCGGCGCTCGGCGCGCATCATGCGCAGCGCCGAGGCGCCGGTCAGGATTACGGAGGCCGCCAGTTGCTCGCTTATCGGCTCGATGCGCCGCGCTATCTTCACTGCCACAAAACCACCCCTACCAAACGCGTGCGATAGCGAGGCCATCGACTGCTGCGGCGCCGGCACGCTTGAGCTCCGCCGAGGCCGCTGCCATGGTCGCGCCCGTGGTAATGACATCGTCGATGAGCAGCAGACGGCAGCCGCGCACATCCTCGACCGTCTCGCACATGCCCCGGGCACGTTCCCGGCGCTCGACGCGACCGAGCTCGCGCTGGTCACCATGACCGTATTTGACCAGGGCGTCCAGCAACGGCACACCCGAAAGATCGCAAAACGAGCGCGCGATTGCTTCCATATGGTCGAATCCACGCCGCCGAAACGCTGCCGCAGTCGCGGGCACAAATACCACCGCGTCGGCGCCGGACAGCACGCTGCCGTAGCGATCGGAGGCTGCCACCTGGGCATGCAAGGCGGTGTCGTAGAGTAGCTCCGCCAGATACGGTGCCAGACGGCGCTCGCCCGCATCCTTGTACGCCTTGATAATGCGCGGCAGCGGATGTGCATAGACGGCGCACGCCAGGCAGCGGTCGAGCGCCTCCGCCATTGCCGAGGACGCGCCCTCGACCGAACACTCAGTGCACAGCAAATCCCCAAACGGGGCGCCGCATCGGGTACAGCTATGACGTGGGTCGATGAGCGTGAGCGATGCCAGACAATCCTGGCAGATCAGCGCACCGGCGCGCTCGCAGCCGGCACATCGCGTGGGCGACAATGCCTCGAGCGTCTCGCGTGCCACCCGCTCGGCAAACGGTAGCAATTCGTCCGCAAACGGTAGGGCGTCGGCACCCTGCAGACGGCTCAATATGTTCAGATGGCTTTTCAAGACACAACCCTCCCTACGTTCGGTCGCAGGGAGGGTTGTTGATTCAGCGTTATGATACCCCGATGCGCTCGGGGCAAGGCGGGCTAAATCCGCTCGCGGGCGTTATTCGCCGGTAGGCGGTTGCGGTGCGGACGAGGTGTGGGTCGAGCCTTCGCCGCCGTCCTGGCGCGGCTTGCGGGAGCGACGGCGGCGACGGCGCTTTTGACCCTGGTCGGCCGAGCCCTCGCCACCGCGATCCTCGCGCGGCTCGCGCTCGTCGCGAGCGGCGCCACGCGAAGCCTTGGCAGCCGCTCCCCCGCCATCCCCGGGACGACGGCGCGTGACCTTGACTTCGCCATCCGAAACCTGATCGGCCACAGAAGGAATCGAGGGTTTCTGCTGCGCGCCCGAGGAATGGCGACGACGCGGACGTGACGCGCGCTCCTCCTCGCCACGCGGCTTGCCAGCCTTGTCGGCAGGCGCGTCGGAGGCCGAGGCGCCCTTGGGAGCGGCACCGGCCTCGCGAGCAGCTGCGGCGCGGAAGGCGTCCTCGCGCTCCTCGCTCGACAGGTGACGGCGACGACGGCGCGTGGGGTTCATGCCACCGCCGCGATTTTGCTGCTGGGGCTGCTGAGCCTCGCGCTCGCGGGAAGCGTTCTTACCCGCGGCCTCGCCATTGTCGACGGACGCCGTGCGCTTGCGGCGGCGACGGCCATCGGCTGCTCCCTCGGTCTCGGGCGCCTCGGCCTTGCCGCGGCCCTTTCCACGGCCACGGCCCTCGCCCTGGCCCTGAGCGGTGCGAGCATCGGATTCGGCATCGCGACGACGGCGCTTGGGCATCGATGTGCCGGCCAGACGATCGGCGCTCGACAGGCCATCGCCCACGTCGACGCCGTTTTCGCGATCGAGTTCCATGAGCGCCAGACGCATCTCGGGCGACTCGATGCGCTCGAGCACGTCGCGCGTCACGCAGTCGGGGCGGCAGTTGCAGCCCTGCTCGGCGGCCTTCTTTTTGCAACCCTCCGAGCACGTCATATCGGCCAGGTTGACCTTAAAGACTTTGCCGTTCTCCAGGCGCAGCACCAGCTGCTCACGCGGCGTGTCATATTCCTGGATGCGCGCCTTGCCAAGCGGCGTATCGATAAGCGTCTTCTTTTTGGGCGCGCGGCTCTTAAAGTCCTTGTACGCCTCGAACTCGTAGCGCAGGCAGCACATCAGGCGGCCGCAGACGCCACTAATCTTGGACGAGTTGAGCGGCAGGTCCTGCTCCTTTGCCATGCGGATCGAAACCGGCTCAAACTGTCCGCCAAAGCGCGTGCAGCAGAGCTCCTGGCCGCACTGGGCATAGCCGCCCACCAGGCGGGTCTCGTCGCGCACGCCGATCTGGCGCATGTCGACGCGAATGTGCAGCGTCGAGGACAGGTCCTTGACGAGCTGACGGAAATCGACGCGCTCCTCGGCCGCGAAGTAGAACACAGCCTTCTCGCCGCCAAACAGGTACTCGACGCCGACCGGCTTCATCTCGAGGTCGAGCTCTTTGACCAGACGACGGAAATCGACCATGGCCTCGTCGCCCTGGATGGCCAGGTCGTCGGCAAGCTGCAGGTCGATGTCGCTCGCCACGCGCAGCACGGGCTTGAGCGGCTGGCCGATCTCATCTTGCGGCACCTCGAAGGGATCGGCCGTGACCAGGCCGATCTCGGTTCCGCGCTCGGTGGAGCAAATGGCATAATCGGCCTCGAGGATATCCAGATCCTGCGGATCAAACCACAGGTCGCGCGAGGCGTAGGTAAACTTAACGGGTACGACTAACGGCATTTCAGTGCCTTCCTGATATCGAACAGCATGACCTCGATGGCCAGCTGGGGAGTAACGTTTCTGGCGATGTTGCGCTCGGCGGTCGCGACCGCCTCGAGCGCCCGGGTGGCACCCGCAACATTCGTCGCGGCGGCAAGCCGCCCGATCGTGTCGCGCACGTCTTCGTTCACGACGTCGGCCGCCTCGTCCTGAAGTGTCAGCAGCACGTCGCGCATGAGCGTCCGCGCGCTCGCCAGCGCTTCCATGATACCCGAACGCTCACGCGCGTTGAGTTCGCGCTTGTTGCGGTCCTCAAGCTGCTTCAATGCTCCACGCGACAGGTAGTCGGCGTTTTGCTCGAGCACCTTTTCCTGTGTGGACTTGACCTCGGCGAGCGGCGCCTTAACGGCGACGATGAGCGACTTGGCGCGGCTGAGCACATCAGCCTCGTCGGCAGCGATGAGCGAATCGATGGCGCGGACCATTTGGCGGCGAGCATCCTGGCGCTCGGCACTCTTAAGGAACTCGATGCCGCGTGTGGGGCTTCCCGCCACGGCGACCGCCATGCGGCAACGCGCGAGATCCTGACCCGTCGCGCGGCTCACGGCCTGCGCGGCCACGGTGGGCGACACCAGCCGAAACGGCACGCACTGACAGCGGCTCACGATGGTGGGCAACATCACGTCTGCCGAGGTGCCCAACAAGATGAACATAACGCCCTCGGGCGGCTCCTCGAGTGTCTTGAGCAGCGCGTTGGCGGTGTTAGCGCGCAGTTGCTCGGCACGATCGATGATGTAGACCTTGGCCTTGGCACGGATGGGCGCCAGCGGCACGTCATCGAGCAGCTCGCGGGTCTGCGCGATGAGGTAGCCCGTAGCGCTTTCGGGGGTGTAATAGTGCACGTCGGGATGCGTGTGCCGAGCAACGCGCACGCAGCTGTCGCACGAACCACAGCCATCCTGCTCGCACAGGAATGCCTGGGCAAGCGCCCATGCGGCGTCGAGCTTACCGGCACCGGGCGCGCCCAAGAACAGGTAGGCGTGCGATGCGCGGCCGCTTGCGATGGCGTTGGTCAAAAAGTCGCGCACGCGCTGTTGGGTGTCGAGCTTGGCCAGCAGGCTTGCCTGAGCGGGGGCCATGTTACTCGGCCTCCTTGGCAAGCGCGGCGGCGACGGCGTCTTGGGGAATGTCGAGACCGTACGCGCGAACCAGCTCGACCGTCTGCGCGAAGACGTCTGCAATCGACGCGGTGGCGTCGATGAGCTTTACGCGGTCTGGCTCCTCGGCAGCAATTGCGCAAAATCCCTGGTAGACACGCTCCTGGAAGGCCATGCCCTTGGCCTCCATGCGATCCGCCGCACCACGGGCGGCCATGCGCAGCGCCGCCTGCTCGGGCGTGATGTGATAGACGAGCGTGAGCGCCGGATGCGTACCGGCGACAGCCAGGTTGTTGGCATCGCGCACCATCTGACGGTCAAGGCCATCGGCAAACGCCTGATAGCAGGTCGTGGAATCGTAGAAACGGTCGCACAGGACCACCTTGCCGGCAGCGAGGGCGGGAGCTATGACCTCATGCACCAACTGAGCGCGTGCCGCCTCGTAGAGCAGCAGCTCGCAGGTGTCGCCCATCGCCGTATTGGCAGGGTCGAGCAGCAGGGCGCGGATCTTTTCGCTGATGGCGGTACCGCCCGGCTCGCGCAGGCTCACAACCTGGTAACCAGCGAGCTCGAGCGCACGGGCAAGTAGGCGCGCCTGCGTGGACTTGCCGGCGCCGTCGACGCCCTCGAGCGTGATAAAGCTATGTTGAGCGGGCTCAAAAGCCATGGGCGCAGCCCCTTCCTACAAGGCGCGTAAATGCGATTTATAGCAACCAAGCCATGATACCCCAGTGCTCGGTGCGTCCCCAATGGCTAAAGGTGCCTTTCCAAAGTTGCGGTGAAATAGGGACTGATTGAAGCTCTGAGACCGCCAAACAGTCCCTATTTCACCGCAACTTATGATGGGGAATTTTGGACGCTGGGTATAATCGTCGTATTGCATTGAAATGTGGCGAAAGGAGTGGCAATGTCTCGGTATTGCGCCTCGTGCGGCAAGCTTCTTGCAGATAATGCCAAGTTCTGCACCTCGTGCGGTGCACCCGTTGAGCAAACAACCGCGAGCGATAGCCAGCCCGCTTTTGAGCAGACCGGTTCCCTCGATACGCCGCAAGCCAAGACGGACGACCCCCTCGCCTATCGCCCCGACCTCGCCGCAGGCCCCGCGGCCGTCGAGACCACGCAGCGCATACCCGTCGCGAGCGGCTCGCCCCAACAGCAGCCGGCTCCCGCATACGCGCCCGCTTCGCCACAGACCCCCGCTCCCAAAAAGAGCGGCACCGGGCCGCTTATCGCCGTTATCGTTGTGCTGGTGGCGATCATCATCGCCCTGGTCGTTTTCTTTGTGATCAAGCCTTTCGACAACGCCGCCACGCAGACGACTGCCGAGGTAGCTAAGCTGCACCATGACGTCGACGACGATGACCTAAAGCCTCTCGGCAATCCCAACAGCCTGTACGACGATGATGACGATGACGACGAGGATGGCGGCGAAGCAACGCTCTCCGAGCAGAATCTCTACCGCCGACTGAGCGAATACTACGACTTGCTCGAAGACCTCGACAACTACGTCCGTGGCTGCGCGCAGAACTTCAACGGCAGCTATCTGGAAGAAGATCGCACCACCCGTCAAAATCTCGCCGACGTCGCCGAGCGCACAGAGGACACCATCGAGCAGTATTACGACATCGTCGAGGACCTGGACGTCCCGACGAGCTCTAAGAACTACAGTTCCTGGAAAGACATCGTTGCCCTGTATGACGACCTGGATCACCGCATTGACGCAATCTGTGATGCCTGGGAGATCAGCCTGAAATACACCAAGCCTGCGGATCACAAGAATGAGATCGTGGCGCCGCTGTCGCGCGACAACGTGGCGGGCACCAATGACAATAAGTACCGCCTAGACTTTGAGGAGCGCTACCCCGGCGCCAAACCCGTCGAAGTGAACTAGCGCTTTGTCGTTCCCGAGCCGGCAGTTAGGGACGTTCCTAAACTGCCGGCAGAAAAGGAACGTCCCTAACTGCCAGATAAAAAAACGAGCGAGGATTTTGAGGTCCTCGCTCGTTTTTGTTTTAGGTGATGTCTCGACCGTGCGGCTACTTGTCGGCAGCGGTCTTTTTGGTAGTCGACTTCTTGGCCGTCGTCTTTTTGGCGGTCGTCTTCTTGGCAGCAGTCTTCTTTGCCGCCGTCGTCTTCTTAGCCGTGCTCGCCTTAGTCGTGGTCTTGCGGCCGCGGGCGGGCTTCTTCTCCTTGGTCGGGCAGTCCATGTTCACGCAGATGCGCCACGGACCGCGCGCCGTGTTGACCACCACGATGGGGGCGCCGCACTCGGGGCAGGTCTCACCCGTCGCCTCGAGCTTACCGCGCGCCGGTAGAGGATAGCTCACGCCGCAATCGTCATAGTTGGTGCAGCGGATAAAACGCTTGCCGCTCTTCTCGCTCTTGTGCGCGATCAGGTCGCCATGGCGTCCGGCCTCGGCACACACCTTGCACTCGCCCACCTTAAGGTCGGGCTCGTAGTTGGTGGGGCACGTGGGGTTCACGCAAATCTCGAAGGCCTTCTGGCGGAACGGCTGGCACTTAATGCGCGGCGCGCCGCACTCGGGGCACACGGCCGCCTCACCCTCGAGTGGGCTCACCTTGACGCCGCTCGGCACCGGATAGGTCACGTCGCAGTCGGGCCAGCCCATGCAGCCAATGAAGCTGCCGCGGGTCTTGGCGCTCGTCTTCATAACCAGGTCCTTGCCGCACTTGGGGCAGGCGCCCACGCGCGCATCGGCCGTGACGGCGTCGCTGATGGCGTCGCCCAGCTCCTGCGTGTGCTTGAGCAGCTCGTCGAGCACGCCAGCCAGCAGTGCGCGCGAGTGCGTCACGACATGCTCTTCGGTATCCTCGCCGCGCTCCACGCGGGTCATATCGCCATCGAGCTCGCTGGTCATATCAGGGCTCGTGATGCGCGGGGCAAACTGCGTCAGCGCGTCAATGATGGCGATACCCAGCTGACTCGGCTCCACGGGATCGTTTTTGAGGTAGCGCACGGCATACAGGCGCTCGATGATGCTCGCGCGCGTGGACTTGGTACCCAGGCCGCGCTTCTCCATCTCCTGCACGAGTTTGCCCTGGCTGTAGCGCGCGGGCGGCTCGGTCTGCTTGGCCTCGAGCTTAATGTCGAACACGTCGACCGTATCGCCCTGCTCCAGCGGCGGCATCTGCTCGTCGCGCTTAAGGCCGTACGGGTATGCCTCGCGGAAACCCGGGGTCACGAGCACGTCACCAGAAGCCACGAACGGCTCGCCGTTGACGTCGAGCTCGAGCTTGGTGTTCTCGATGGTCGCGGGACCCATGAGCGTTGCCAGGAAGCGACGGGCGATGAGGTCGTAGAGCTTGCGCTGGCCGCCGTCGAGCGTGGACGGATCACCCTCGCCCGTGGGATAGATAGGCGGGTGGTCGGTGGTCTCGACCTTGCCGCGCGTGGGCTTCATGGGGCCGGCGAGGACCTTTTTGCACACGGGCGCCAGCGCCGGGTTGATCTTTGCAAGGTCACTCACCACAGCGCCCAGATCAAGCGTCGCGGGGTATACGGTATTGTCGACACGAGGGTAGCTGATGAGGCCCGCCATGTAGAGGGACTCGGCGATGCGCATGGTACGCGCAGGCGAGATACCCTCGGCTGCGGCGGCAGCCTGCAGCGAGGTGGTCGCAAACGGCGTGGGCGGCTGCTGCTTGCGCGAGCGCTTGGTCACCGCGGCGACGGTTGCCGTCTTGGCACCGTCAACGTGACCGTACGCCGTCTCAGCAGCATCCTTGTCGGTAAAGCGCGCCGTCTTGTGCGCGATCTTAAAGCGATCGTCCTCGGCAGCGCCTTGCGCGGCGCCCATGCCGCGAATCTGCCAATAGTCCTCGGGCACAAACGCCATGCGCTCGCGTTCGCGCTCGACCACCAGGGCAAGCGTCGGCGTCTGCACGCGGCCGGCGGAACGCACGTTGCCAAAGCCGCCAAACTTGGCGAGCGTCAGGTAGCGCGTGAGCACCGCACCCCAAATGAGGTCGATGTGCTGACGGCTCTCGCCGGCGTCGGCCAGGTTCTGGTCGAGCGAGACAAGGTTATCGAAGGCCTGCGTGATCTCGGCCTTGGTAAACGAAGAATACTGGGCGCGGGCGACCGGCAAGTCGGGCGCCACCTCGCGCACCTTGTTGAGGGCGTCCGAACCGATCAGCTCGCCCTCGCGATCGAAGTCCGTGGCAATGATGACGCTGTCGGACTTTTTGGCGAGGTTCTTAAGCGAGCGAATGAGCTCTTTCTCAGCCGGCAACTTAATGACGGGCGCCCAGGTGAGGTAAGGCAGACTCTCGAGCTTCCAGCCCTTAATGGAGATGCCATCGGCAAGGAACGGCTTACGCTTGGTGTCGTAAGGCGGACGCGCCAGGCCATCGGGCATGTCGGCCGGCAGTATCTCGCCGTCCTCGGTGACCGAATACCAGCCCAGCTTTTTATCGAACAGCACGCTGTCGCAAAAATCAGGCGCAAGGATGTGACCGGCAAGGCCGATCGTCACGCACTCCTCGCCCTTCCACTCAAAGCGGTAGATGGCGGTGTTGTACACCTTGTCCTTTTTGGGCTTACCCGTGGACAGACGCTCGGCGATCTGACGCGCGGCGTCGTTTTTCTCGGCGATGATGAGCTTCAAAAGAGGCTCCTATCTCGTATCTCTGCGGCTACGCCCGCCCGTATGGCGGCCGACTTACGCCCTTGCTTGCTCAATCTGCCCGATGAGCCAATCGCACCAGGCATCCATGCCCTCGCCCTTGCGCGCGCTCACGGCAAACCGCGGCGCCTGCGGATTGAGGTCATCGAGTGTCTTAGTATACCTATCCATGTCAAAATCGAAAGCCGGAGCCACGTCGACCTTGTTGAGCAGCTGCGCGCCGGCGTGTTGGAAGATGCCCGGGTACTTGATGGGCTTGTCGTCGCCCTCGGGCACCGAGAGAATCATGATGGACAGGTTCTCGCCCAGGTCAAAGTCGACCGGGCAGACCAGGTTGCCCACATTTTCGATAAAGATGACGTCGATGTTTTCCAGACCCACAGCCTGGTCGAACGCGTCGACGGCCTCCATGATCATGTTGCCCTCGAGGTGGCACAGGCCGCCCGTGTTGATCTGGATGGCGGGCATGCCGGCTTCCTTCATGGTGATGGCGTCGACGTCCGAGGCGATATCGCCCTCGATGACGGCGCAACGCAAGCCTGCCTTGTCGCGCAGGCGCTCGTTGGTGCCCAAAATCGTGGTGGTCTTGCCCGAACCGGGGCTCGACAGCACATTGATCACATAGGTGTTTGTCTCTTTAAATCGCTCACGCAGCTGATCTGCCAGGCGCTCGTTGCGCGACAGTATCGGCGACGCGATATCAATCGTTTTCTCGGCCATACTCGGCACTCCTTACTTTGGCCCTTTTATACCCCATCACCAGATGGCTAGCGGGCTAATCTTCGGGGGTTTCGATTTCAATACTTGCGATGTCGAGCTCGCGACCGTGCAGCAGGCGCACGTTGGCGCCGCCACATTGGGGACAACGGCAATGGAAACGGTCGTGCTCAAAGACCTTGCCGCAGTCCAGACACTCGCTTTGTGGATGGACTTCCTCCACGGCAAGCTCGCAGCCGCGCGTGAGCGGGTCCTCGTCGCGAAACGTCTCCCACGCAAAGTCGAGCGCCTCGCGCACGACCTCGGTCATATCCCCGATACGCAGCGTTACCAAAACGGCGCGCGAGGCCCCCGCCCCACGCGCCGCGCGAATAACTGTATCGAGTATGCCGTTGACAATGCCAACCTCGTGCATACCGATTTACTCCTCGTCGCCCTCGTCGTCCGAGAACAGATCCAGGCGGCTCACGAACAGGCCCTCCTTGCCCTCGCGCGCGGTAATGACCACGCGGGCGATGGCAAGGGAAATCTCGTAGAGCGAGAGCAGGGCGCCATACATGAGGCCCAGCGTAACGGGCGAGCCGTCGGGCGTGATCACGGCCGAGGCCACGAGCAGGCCAACGTACACATAGCGCCAGGCGCTGCGGAAGGCGGCATAGGACACGATGTGGAAAACGGACAGGTAGAAGATGATGAGCGGCAGCTCAAACGCCACACCAAAGCCGATCATAAAGAGCAGCTCCATGTTGATGTAGTCCTCCAGATTGGGCAACGCCGTAGCGACAGCCGAGGTCTCGCCGATGAGCCACTCAAAGCCTGCCGGAATGATGATGAAGTAGCAGAAGATAGCGCCCAGGAAGAACAGCACCGTCGAGGCGAGCACCGTGGGCACGACCCATTTGCGCTCGTTGGGACGCAGTGCCGGCAGGAAAAATGCCAGAATCTGCCAGATGATCATTGGCGTGCACATGACCACGGCCATCTTGATGGCCAGCGAGAAGCGCAGGCCAAAGCCGCCGAGCGTGGTGGTGATGTAAAACTTACCGTCCGGCACAAAGGAGCGGATGGGGTCTTTCAAGATGTCGAGCACCACGGGCGTGGCGAAATACAGCACGATGGCTGCGGCAAACACCGACACAACCACGATGGTCAGGCGGCGACGAAGCTCTCCCAGGTGGTCGAAGAGCGGCATACGCGCAGGTCCGATAGGCATTACTCATCGCCTCCCTTCGGGGCGTCGGCGGCAGCGGCTTCGTCCTCGGCCTCGAGCTCGCGAGCGAGCTGGTCGACGACGGCCTTACGTTTGCGGGGACGACGGGCGTAGAGGTCAGCCGTCGTGGGCTCTGCCGGCTCGGGCTCGGGCTCCGGCTCTGCAGCAGGCTCGGACTCGACGGCGGCAGCGACAGGCTCGGCCTCGGCGGGCTCGGCGGCAGCGGCCTCCTCAGCAGTACCTTCGCCCTCAGCAGCACCCTCGCTTGCGGCCTTCTCGGCGGCAAGGCGGGCACGGCGCTCGGCAAAGGTCTCCTTCTTTGCGGGCGCAGCCGTCTCGACGGCATCCTCGTCCGCATCGGAATCGTCGTCGGTCGTAGCAGCCTTCTTGGGCTTGACCGGGGCCGACGCGGCCTCGCTTACCGGATCGATGATCTCGGACTGAACAACAGCCGTCATCTTTTCCTGCGTCTCGCGGAACTGACGGATGGCACGGCCGATCGTGCGGCCCATCTGCGGGAGCTTATCCGGGCCAAACAGCAAAAAGCCGAAGACCACGATGATCGCGAGCTCACCCTCTCCAATACCAAACACACATACCTCCAAGGCTCGATGTGAGTCGAGCCCGCACCGCGCCATTCGGCCGGAACTCGTCTATTCATTCGGTCAAGTATAGCGCCCGGACGCCAAAACGTCCGAGCGCATCACAAACATATGCCAAACGGCACGCCCTTTTGGGGGCAAAGATTATGCAGCGGTGATCGAAATCTCCTGGTCGACACCCAGCAGCTGAACCACGCGCATCACCGGGGGCTGCACGTTAACGCAGCTAAAGCGCTTACCGTGGTCGACCGCGTGGTGTGCGGCGCCCACGAGCACGCCGATGCCCGTCGAATCGATGTAGCTCACCTGGGCAAAATCGAGCTCAACGGCCTCAGTGGGCTGCTCGAGCGCCAGGTCGATGGCATTGCGCAGGCTATCGGCGTTAGAGATATCGATCTCGCCGGTCACCCTAATGGTGTAGAGCTCTGGCGTGGGGTTGGTGGAAATACCCAAATCCATGTATACGCTCCTTTACGTATCGAAAGTGCGGATAGTACGGGAAGCCGCGCGTTAGGCGCGCTCGGCACGCGCAAGCTCGGCAGCGACAAGCTTAACGGCCAGCACCAGCACATCGAGCGCGGCCTCCAGGTCCTCGACCGTGGGATAGCTCGGCGCGATGCGGATGTTGGTGTCGCGCGGGTCCTTGCCATAGGGCCAGGTAGCACCGGCCGGCGTGAGCTTGACGCCCAGGTCTGCGCAAAGCGCGGCGACCTTCTGGGCCGAGCCCTCGGGACCATCGAAACTCACAAAGTAGCCGCCGCGGGGGTGCGTCCAGGTGGCGCAGCCCGTGTCGCCCAAGCCCTCGGTGAGCTTGCGCTCGACGGCCTCAAAGCGCGGACGCAGGAACTCGGCATGCTTTTTCATGTGGTCCTTAACCGCCTCGATGGTGGGAAGGAAGCGCACGTGGCGCAGCTGGTTGAGCTTGTCGGCGCTGATGAGGCCGGCCTTCAGACGCTTGGAGAACTCGGCGATGACCGCAGGGCTCGCGCCGATAAAGCCGATGCCGGCGCCCGGGAAGGTGATCTTGGACGTCGAGGCGAAGGCCACCACGCGGTCCTCGGTGCCTGCCGCGCGGGCGAGGTCGAAGATGTTGGCGAGCTCGTCGGTCTCGTCGTACAGGTCGTGTACGCAGTAGGCGTTGTCCCAGAAGATGCGGAAATCGGGCGCGGCCGTGGGCATCTCGACCAGGCGGCGCACGGTGTCCTCGCTAAAGGTGATGCCCGTGGGGTTGGAATACTTGGGCACACACCAGATACCCTTAATGGAATCGTCGGCGGCAACGAGGCGCTCGATCTCGTCCATGTCGGGGCCGTTGTCGGTCATCGCGACGGGAACGTTCTCGATGCCCAAGTCGGCGGTGATGCCAAAGTGGCGATCGTAGCCGGGAACGGGGCACAGGAACTTGACCTTCTTGCCGTCGTGCGCGGCCTCGTAGGCGTCCCAGGGCTCGCTGCCGCACGAGCCGCAGCGCCAGAACATGCCGGCGATGTCGTGCTCGATCAGCAGGCTCGACGAACCCAGTACGAGTGTCTGCTCGGCGGGGCAACCCAGGAACTCCCCTGCCAGTTTGCGTGCCGAGGGAATGCCCTCAAAGCAGCCGTAGTTGGAGCAGTCGACGTTGCCATCGTGCAGATCGGCGTCGGCGTTGAGGATATCGAGCATGGGGCGCGAGATGTCCACCTGGGAGGGCGACGGCTTGCCGCGGGCCATATCGAGCGCCAGGCCCTTGGCCTTGACCTCAGCGACCTCGGCTTTGAGGGCCTCGATGGCGGCATCGAGTTCGGTGGTTTCCATCTTCTGGTAGATCGTCTGCATGGGGTGCGACCTTTCGCGAAGCGGTATGTTGCAGTTCGTCTAAGTATAGACCGCCACCGCCGCAACGTTATGAAGCCGTGATAGATTAAGTACATCGCAATGAATTACGAATCGCCGCGCATGCCGGCGTGGGGCGCCCAAGGAGGCACTATGGAGTGCGGATCGTTCCAGGCCGAGGAATTCGGCGACCTGCAGCGCCTGGTCGACGGACTGTTTTACGACCGCCACGCCATCGACCGCCTGGATCTGATCGTACAGGCCGAAATCTTAGACCTGGCACCCGACCTCATGGAAATCGTCAACCTGCTACCGCCCGGCTATTACAACCGCCAGTCACTTTGCGACCAGCTCAACTCCGCCCTTGCCGCCCACGGCTGGGGCGCCGTCTACGGCACCGTGGAATAAACCTAGTCATTGGGGGCTGTGGGCAAAATAGGGCAAATATGAGTACTGTTACCTTTTTAGTAGCAGAGATTCAGGCCCCAAATCGGTGTTTTTGCGCCTGAATTTTCTTTCCGAGCGGTAGCTGTCGCCAAATTGGAGTCAAGTGATTACTCGTTAACGTACAGATTGCATGATTATGTCCATTATTTTTCGTGCATAAAATGAAACGCCGTTTGTGACAGTACTCACAAACGGCGTTTTTTGCACACGAGGGTATCCGGGGGCACGTCCGGCCCCGGTTTTTACGCTCTTATTCGCCCTTGGGCGCGGGGTGTTTGCAGACCACGCTCATGTAGATCATGCCGAGCACGGCAGCGGTGACCGAACCGGCAAGGATGGCGGCCTTGGCAGCCAGAACCTCGAACTGGGCCGTCGGGAAGGCAAGGCCGCTGATGAGAATCGACATGGTAAAGCCGATACCGCCCAGAATGCCCACGCCGGCAATCATGTGCCAGTTGACATTGTGCGGCAGCTCGCAGGCCTTAAGCTTAACCAGGGCAAACGTCATACCAAAGATACCGATCGGCTTGCCCAGCAGCATGCCAAAGTACACGCCGAGCGTCACCGGGTCGGTGAGCAGCGTGCTCATGTCCACGCCCACCAGGCGAACCTGTGCGTTCACGAACGCAAAGATCGGCAGGATCACAAAGTTTACCGGCGTGGAGATCAGACGCTCCATGCGGATGAGCGGCGGGGTCACGCGATGCATGACTCGCTCGACCTTGGTGGTCGAGACGGTAAAGTCATGCTGGCCCAAGATGTGCGCCTCGTCGTCGTAGCGGTCATCGAGCAGCGGCAGGCACTCGCCCAGCCAATCGGTAAGGCTATCGAGTTTGACGCCGCACTTGGCCGGAATGGTAAAGGCCAAGATGACGCCGGCAAGTGTAGCATGCACGCCGCTCTTGAACATGCAGAACCACAGCAGCAAGCCCAGCACCGAATACGGGGCAAGACGATAGTGCTGCGTCTTGTTGAGCCACACGAGCGCGCAGGTCACAACCGCCGCGGCGCCCAGCCAAAACGGATTGGGGCTCTGACCGTAGAAGATGGCGATAGCGGCAATGGAGATCAGGTCGTCGGCGATGGCGAGCGTCGAGAAGAACACGCGCACGCCGTTGGGCACGCGATTGCCCAAAAGCGATAGCACGCCCAGCGCGAAGGCAATATCGGTTGCCATGGGGATGGCCCAACCGTTGCGGGCGCCGGCATGGTTAAAGATCAAGTAGATGCACGCAGGAACGACAACGCCGCCCACGGCCGCCAGCATGGGAAGCATGGCCTGACGCGGGTTCTTGAGCTCGCCGACCGTCATCTCGTACTTAAGCTCGATGCCCACCAGCAAAAAGAAGATCGCCATGAGGAAGTCGTTGACGAAAAGCTCAACGGTGAGACCGGCCGTGAAATGCCCCAGACCCACGTACAGCGGGGTCTCCAAAAAGTGATGGATGGCCTCGTAGGCATCGGTGTTGGCGCAGATGACGGCGGCGATGGCGGCGAAGACCATGACGGCGGCAGAAATCGTGCCGTTCTCGGCAATGCGCTCCCAGATGTCGTGACGCTCAAAACGCTTGCGTTCACGAACGTTGAACAGCTGCTCGGGTGCTGCCATGGGCGGCTCCTTTCACGGGAAGGTTCCCGTCTTAAAAAAGCACGGCCCGCCCAAGTGGCGGCGCCGCGCTCTAACGTATTACGCTTGCATCTAGCCTACCCTGCACGACAAGCACGCAGGCGTGGCCGAAAAGCGGAACCACAGGTTGAACATTATTTGCTCAACGGCACGGGCACGCCTGTCCAATAGACGACGCAGCGCCGTGCACAAAAAACGACCGGAGCGCGGGGCGTCCGCGATCCGGTCGTCGGTGTTAGGTAAAAAGAACCTAGCAGGCGGCCATGATGGGGGCAGCGACCTGCTTCTTACGGGAGAGGACGCCCGGCATCCAGACGCCGTCGTGCTCGTCGGCAATGCCCAGGCCCTTCTGGGCAGCCTCGGTCTCGCCCTCGAGCAGGACCTGCGAGCCCTCCTCCATGATGTCGGTGATGCACAGGACAATGCCGTCGGCACCCTTCTCGGCGGCGTAGGCGCGCATGGCCTCGCGGATCTCGTCGATCATGCCGAGTGCGCGGGTCTTGTCAACGGTCTCGTACTGGCCGATGAGCAGCTTCTTGCCGGCGGGCTCGAACATCTTGATGTCGTTGCCGACCATCTCGGCAGCAGTGAAGGAGCCGGACGGACGGGTGAGGAAGACCTCCATACCAAACTTGACCGGGTCGACGCCCACCTGCTCGCCGAGCTTGGCGGCGACGGCGCGGTCGACATCGGTGGTGGTGGGGCTCTTGAGCATGAGTGTGTCGGTCATCATGGCCGAGAGCAGCAGCTTGGCCTGGACGTCGGAAAGCTCAACGCCGAGCACGCCGGCGAGCTTGGTGACGATGGTGCAGCTGGAGCCCCAGGGCAGGCAAATGTAGTGCAGCGGGCCGGCGGTCTCGAAGTCGCCGATACGGTGATGATCGACAACGCCAAAGACCGTGGCGTCCTTAAGGCCGGCGACGGACTGGGCGGACTCGTTGTGGTCGGTGAGGATGACGAGCTGACCGGCCTCGACGGACTCGATCGCGCGGGGCTCGGCGATGCCGGCGTCGGCGAGCAGCTTGGCGGACTCGGCCGGAAGCTGGCCCAGAGCGCAGGCCTCGTAGGTGTTGCCGGCATACTCAACCTGGTTGAGCAGCTGGGACAGGACGACGGCGCTCATGATGGCGTCGTTATCGGGGTTCTGGTGACCAAAGACAAGAACGTTTGCCATGGATATCCTCCACTTGATATGTGTACTTGGACGTAGCTATGGTAGCACGCTGACGCCGAGGCTTCGCAGACGGAAGGGGCGCGGCACAATTTGGGGCAGGCATGGGGCCATGTCTGCCCCCCTTGCACCATGTTGGTGCAAAGTAACCTGTCCCCTTTGCGCCAACGAGCGAACTTATTTACCGGCGGCGCGCAGGGCTACGTAGGCGGCACCGATGATGCCGGCGTCGTTGCCGAGCGAAGCGACCTTGATGGGCGTCTCGCGCGAGGCGGAAAGCGCGTAGCGCTGGAAGTGCTCGCGAACTGCGTCGAGGTAGACATCGGCCGAGGCAGACGCACCGCCGCCGATCAGGAACATCTCGGGGTCGACCACGTTGGCAATAAGCGCCAGGGCGCGGCCGAGGTAGTCGGCCATGGTATCGGCAGCTGCCAACGCGAGCTTGTCACCCTCGCGGCAGGCCTGGAACACGTCCTTGGAATCGGAGGGGCCGGTGAGCTCAATGGGCTCGACGCCCGCCTTCTTGCACTCGGCAAGGTAGTTGCTCACCACGCCGGTGGCGCTGGAATACTGCTCCAGATGGCCATGGCCGCCACAGCCGCAGGTGCGCTCCTCAGCCGGGTTCAGGCACATGTGGCCAATCTCACCGCCAGCACCCACAACGCCCGATACCACGTCGCCGTTGACGATTACGCCGCCGCCCACGCCGGTACCGATGGTGACCATCACGACGTTCTGCACGCCCTTGGCAGAACCGAGCCAGGCCTCGCCCATGGCAGCGGCGTTGGCATCGTTCTCGTACTTAACGACCGCGTCGGGGCAGTGCTCCTGAATGGCAATCTTAAGCTCGGGCAGGTTGATGGAGATGTTCGCCTTGACCTTGGCATCGCCCGATGCCGGGATGGGGCATGGAACGGCCAGGCCAATGCCTGCCACAAAGGCACGCGGAATCTGCGCCTTGGCGACCACCTGGTCGATAGCCTCGGTCACCGCGGCAAAGCCCGCAGCGTCAACGATGGGAGGCGTAGGCACGCTGGCCTTGGCAAGCAGGTTACCGTCTTCGTCGAACAGGCCCTCCTTAACCGAAGTGCCGCCGACGTCAATGCCGATGTAATACTGCTTAGGTTCCATGGGAGCCCACCTTTCTCGTTTAAACATTGCCTGTATGGTACCGCTCTCAAGGCAAAAACCTACCAAAAAGGGACAGGTTTGTTTTGGCAGGTTTTATCTGGGGAAACGTCCGCCCGCTCAACGAGCAATGACGCTCAGCAACTCGCCAAACAAAAAGCGCCGGGAGAGGGAGACTCCCGGCGCCTGCAAAAGGGACTGGATTGTATGCGAACCGCACGATCCGTCGCGGCGAAAACGCCAGCTAGGCCTTGAGTGCCTGTAGCTGTTTGTGGACCTCAATGAGCTCCGTGGCCATGACGCGCATGGTCTCGGTGCCGGCCATCTGGTCCTCGGCGTGCAGCAGAATCAGCGGGGCCTCGCCGTTGCGCTCGCCATTGGCCTCCTTCTTAAGAAGTCCCATGTGAACATCGTGGCCGCCGTTATAGGCCTCGTCGCCGTGCTTAATGAGCTCCTCGGCGGCGTCGAAATCGCCCTCCTTGGCCTTCTGCACGGCGTTGATGTACATGCTCTTGGCGGTACCGACGTAGCTGATGATCTCGAAGCAGGTCATCTGCAGTTCGTTCATATCCTCCATGCGCTGCACCTAGCCCATCACGCTGACGCAGTGGTCGATGATGCCGGCGGCGTTCATGCGGCCATAGTCGACCATGTTGATGACCTCGACCGGGAAACGGCCGGCGGCCTCCTTCTCAAAGTCGCCCTTGGTGTAGCCGATCTGCGGGCCGAGCAGCAGGATGTCGCACTCGTCCAGGTGATCGTGGGCCTCATTCATAGGACGGGCTTCGACCTCGATGTCCAGACCACGGCTCGCGACCTCGGACTGCATCTTCTGGACCAGCAGACTCGTGGACATGCCGGCATTGCAGCAAAGCATGATCTTCTTCATGGTTTCCTCCTTATAACTGCGCGGCGCGCAGACGACAAACTGGATAAATCCTTGTGGTTATCTTTCCCCTGTTTTGCACGTTTAGGCAAAAAAGGAGATACGGGTACCGGTACCAAGCATCGGTACCCGCAAGGGTGGAATGGACAAACGCTAGGCGTTCTGCTCGGCGAGGGCCTCCTGCTTGGCGATGGCCTTCTCGGAGATCCTCATAAAGGGCAGGTAGACAGCCATGCCGATGACCAGCTCCAGAGCCTGCCACACGCCGGCGCGCCAGTCAAAGCCCGTAGCGAGCAGGGCGTTGATGACGGGAGGCATGGTCCAAGGCACCTGAGCGATGCAGGGGCTGATGATGCCAGCACAGGTCAGGCCATAGGTGACGCCGATGAACAGGTCGGGAAGAAGAACGAACGGGATCATGAGCGGCAGGTTGTACACGATGGGGTAACCGTAGATGACCGGCTCGTTGATGTTGAACAGACCAGGCAGGATAGCCATAGAGGCAACGGTCTTGGAAGCCTTGTTCTTGGAGAACAGGAAGGTATCGAGCAGGAGCATGAGGGTGCAGCCCGAGCCGCCGATGAGGGCGAAGCTGTTGACGATCTGCATGTTCATGTAGTGGTCGGGCTGGATGACACCGCCGGCGGCATAGGTTGCCATGTTGTCGACGATGAGCATGGTCAGGATCGGCTCGACGGTGGCGCCAGAGATGGTGGACTGGTGAATACCGACGCAGAACAGCAGGTTAGCAAGGGTGTAGATGAGGATAACAGCCCACGGACCGGCGTTCATGATGCTCTTGAGCGGGTTAGAGATGCAGGTGGAGATGATGGTGCACAGATCGGTGCCGGCGCAGACGGCAAGCAGAGCCGCGGCAACAGCGAAGACCGAGAGGTTGAGCAGCATCGGGATCATGACGTTGAAGGAGTTGGAGACCGCAGGGGGCACGCCCTCGCCCAGCTTGACCTTGAGCTTCTCGACGCCCGAGATCTTGATGAAGAGCGTCGTGGAAAGCAGGGCGATGATGATGGCGGAGAACAGGCCGTTGGTGCCGGTGTTGGCAGTCGAAAGGGCGCCGGTGACCTCGGCGGAGGTGATCTTGTCGGTGAGCAGCGGGCTCGTGGCGGCAAGGGTGGCGGTGATCTGCTGCGGCATCATGATGACGAAGGCAGAGATGGCGACAACCACGCAAGCAAGCGGGTTATCGAAGCGCTCGTTCTTGGCGAGGCTGTAGCCAATCAGACCCGCCAAGATAATGGCGGACACGTTGAGGGTGCCCAGGGTAATTGCCGAGCCCCAAGTCTGGAGGTTGGCAAGACCCGCCGCATCGAGCGGGAACAGAGGGAACACGACGTTGTTGATGAGAACCGCGATACCCGCAAGGATATAGAGCGGCGTGATGGTCGCGAAGGCATCGCGCAGGGAACGCAGGTGAACCTGGTTTCCTACCTTCGCAGAGACCTCGGCAAACTTGTCGAGGAAGCTCTTTCCGTTGTCACTGGCCATGATTGCTCCTAACTTTCAAATCCGGCCTTTTCCTATGCGCACGGTGGTCTGTCGCCCTCTGCCACCAGATGTGCCATGTGTTGCGCGCAGCGGCGCGCGGTCTGGGCGTTCGCCCGTTCGCTAATCAACCACGTGAGTCGTGGCGACCTGCTTGAGCCAAGCTGCCGACTTCTTAAGGCGGCGCTTGTAGCCGTCCATAAGGTCGACCTCGACAAAACCGTAACGGTTCTTAAAGGCATTCGCCCAAGACCAGTTATCGATGACGGCCCAATAATGGTATCCACGGCACTTGGCGCCCTCGGCAATTGCCTTGGCAACCCACTCCAGGTGCTGGCGTACAAAGTCGACGCGGTAGTCATCCTGGATGGTTCCTTCGGCGTCTCGGTTCTTGTATTCGTCCATGATGCCGATGCCGTTCTCGGAAACGAACCACTCAAGATCGGGGTAGTTCTTAGCGCAGTCCATGCCAAAGTCGTAGAGGCCCTGCGGGTAGATCTCCCAGCCGCGGCTCTCGTTCATAACGGCGTCGGGCCACACGTACTCGTCGGCAAAGTGCGGCAGACCGTACTGGTCGATCTTGCTCGCCGGCGCCTGAACGCGCGTGGGGTGGTAGTAGTTGCAACCGAGCCAGTCGACAACACCCTGCTTAAGAATCTCTTGGTCGCCGGCACGGAACGGAAGCTTAACGCCGCCCTCGGCCAGGCTGTCGAGCACGTCGGCGGGAAGCTCGCCCTTGGTAATGAGGTCGAGCCACCAGCGGTTGTTGATGCCGCTGGTCATACGCACGGCCTCGAGGTCCGCCTCGCTGGGGTTCTCCTTGGTGTAGACCGGGGTAAAGCAGTTGATCATGCCGATCTTGGCATCAGCGCGAACGGCGCCCTCGTCATAGGCCTTACGATAGTTGGCCACGGCCAGCGCATGTGCCAGCGAGATGTGATACTGCACGGTGCGAGCACGGTTGAAGTCGTGGAGTTGCGGGAACCACACGCCCTCCTGATAGCGCTGCTCGGGCTCGACGATGGGCTCGTTAAAGGTGAACCAGTACTTGATCTCCTGGCCAAACTCGTGGAAGGCGACGTCGGCGTAATGTGCGTAAGCCTCGACAACCTCACGGCTCTCCCAGCCGCCACGGTTAAAAAGGTAGGTGGGCATGTCAAAGTGGTACAAGTTGACAAACGGCTCCAGGCCGGCTTCGCGAGAGGCGCGGAACAACTCGTGATACCACGCGGCACCTTCCTCGTTGAGGTTGCCGTCGGCATCGAGCAGACGGCTCCACTGGATGGAAGTGCGATAGGTATCCAGGCCCAAGTCCTTCAAAATGCGAAGGTCTTCCTGGTACTTGGCCATAAAGTCATTGCCGGCGTAAGAGCCAACGCAGTTGTAGAACGAGCCCAGATCCTGGATGGACCAGGTATCCCACAGGTTCTCGAGCTTGCCGCCCTGGTTCCACTGACCCTCAGTCTGCGGGCCGGACATAGCAGCGCCAAAGAAGAAGTCGTTGGGCAGCTGATACTGTGCCATCAAAGTCCTCGCTTTCGTGTTCTAGAGCTTCCGGTTGGAGACGGGTTTGCTTTGGCAGGTTATCCGGCGCGGGCGCGCACCGGTCATACCGATATCCAACCCGCCAAAACAAAACCGTCCCCAAACGGTCGATCCTGTTCTGCGGAAAGATTCCGTTCGTTGCTTAAACTATAGCGCTCTAATTCCAAAAGTAAAGCGTCTTTTTCTTTTTTCTTTCTCGAGCTTCTTAGATAAAGGTTATATGGGTGCCTTGTTAAGGGTTATACTTACTTGCGTATTGATATATGTCGGAAAGGAGGTTCAATGATTCCCAAATACGAGGCGATAGCTGCAGATATTCGTCGAAGCATCGAGGATGGCACTCTTAAACCGGGCGACAAGCTTCCCACCGTCGTTGAGTTCTGCGAGCTCTATAGCGTTTCCAAAATCACCGTCAAACGAGCTATCGAGCAAATCACCGAGGAAGGTCTTATTACCAGCCGACGCGGATCGGGTACCTACGTTAAGGACACGGCGGGACTTCCCGGTCAGGCGTTTTTCCAGGGCAAAAACGACCGTGCCCAGGGCTTTTCGTATGAGCACCGCGGGGAGAAGGTGACCTCGGTGGTCTACGATTTCTCGATTGTTAATCCACCAGCGGACATCGCAGCCCAGCTGGGAATTGCCGAGGATGACTTTGCCTATCACATCGTGCGCGTGCGTCAGGCCGATGAGAAGCCCATCGTTATCGAGTACACCTACATGCCCCTCGAGCTGATTCCAGGCCTTAAAAAGAAGGACCTGTACGGATCGGTCTACCACTTCATCCGCGAGCAATGTGGGCTGAAGATTTCGAGCTTCCACCGTACCATTCGCGCCGTGGCAGCAACCGAGGAAGAAGCCGAGCGCTTGGACACCAAGCCTGGCTCTCCCCTGCTCGAGCTCACCCAGATTGGCTTTTTGGACAGCGGCGCCGCCTTTGAGTATTCGGTCTCGCGCAACGTTGGCGACCGCTTTGAGTTGCACAACGTAACGTTGGCATAGGTTTTTGTAGTCATCCGGGCGCTCGCTTTGAGCTGTTTTGTGCAGCGCCCGCGCAACACAATGGGGGTATGAACATGTCCGATTTGATTAAGCTGACGCCGATCTTCCACGAGAAGATCTGGGGCGGTCGCCAGCTCGAAACCGTATTTGGCTACGACATTCCCGA
This sequence comes from Collinsella aerofaciens, assembly GCF_015552075.1. Taxonomy (GTDB): domain Bacteria; phylum Actinomycetota; class Coriobacteriia; order Coriobacteriales; family Coriobacteriaceae; genus Collinsella; species Collinsella aerofaciens_Y. The sequence goes on along the minus strand of NZ_JADNDZ010000103.1, from coordinate 939 downwards.
TGGACCCATCGGTGAGTGCTGGGCCATCTCGGCCCACCCCAACGGCGACTGCCAGATTGCGGAAGGCCCGTATGCAGGCCACACGCTGTCGTGGCTGTGGGCCGAGCACCGCGAGCTCTTTGGCAACTGCGAGGGCAAGGAGTTCCCACTGCTCATTAAGATTCTGGACGCCAAGGACGACCTTTCGATCCAGATTCATCCCAACGACGAGTACGCCGCCAAGCACGAGAACGGCAGCCTGGGCAAAACCGAGTGCTGGTATGTGCTGGACTGCGAGCCCGGTGCCACGATCATTGTCGGCCAGCGCGCGCACGACCGCGCCGAGGCCGCGCAGATGATCGAGGACGGCCGCTGGGACGACATGCTCAACGTACTGCCGATCCACAAGGGCGACTTTTTCCAGATTGATTCCGGTACCGTGCACGCCATCAAGACCGGCACGCTCATTTTGGAGACGCAGCAGTCGAGCGACGTGACGTATCGCCTGTACGACTACGACCGTCCCGGCACCGACGGCAAGCTGCGCCCACTGCACATTGAGCAGAGCCTCGACTGCATCGACTTTGATGCCCAGGCTCCGACCGACGGCACGGTGACCGCGCCCGAGGTGAACGGCGTGACCGAGCTCGAGTCTAACTCCTGCTACACCGTCGATCGTGTGCGCGTCGACGGCAGCAAAACCCTCGACCAGCGCTGGCCCTTCATGTGTCTGTCGGTCATCGACGGCGAAGGCACCGTCTGCGGCGACCCCGTCCACAAGGGAAGCCACCTGCTGGCCCCGAGCACCGTCAGCTCCATCGACCTCGAAGGCAAGATGGAACTGATCATCAGCCACCTGTAGGCCACCGGTCCCCAAGCGCTCGCCGGGACGGGGCGCGGGGTTTGGTCGCCTGCTCGGACAGTCCTGCTCGCACGGAGAGCACATTAAGTGCTCTCCGG
>NZ_JADNDZ010000102.1 GCF_015552075.1 Collinsella aerofaciens | reverse complement strand
TCCGTACATGTACGGATGAATGTGGGAGGTGTTCGGATGAAGTCGATAATCAAGGCCGGATGGCCCCAAAAAATTTTTCAAAAAAGTTGTTGCGCGCCGGACAGACTTCTGTGTATACTAATTCCCGCAGCGCACGCGAGCGGAAACAAACGCGAACGTCTGCCTGGGGAGTTAGCTCAGTTTGGTTAGAGCGCCGGCCTGTCACGTCGGAGGTCGCGGGTTCGAGCCCCGTACTTCCCGCCAACGCAATTAAAGCCACGTCTTCGGACGTGGCTTTTTGCGTTTGATGCACTTTGTTTCGATAGAACGATCGCCCTGGTGCATCTTCGCCCAGAATCCCCGCGCCTTCGGGAACGCAAGTAAAATCTAATAAGTATATCTGTCTGAACAACAGCTTTGTTGCGCAACACCTGTTCTACGAGACAGGGGGTTAGGTTATACTAAATTGCACTGTGCGCCGCATCTGATGCATTTCGCTCCAAGCGCGGCACTCAGTGGATATCCGATTTACCATTTGGATGTCCTGGCGGTCATTTAGCGTCTCGACACAAGCTCGGCCCCGGAGCTCGTTCGAGCTGTTCGTATTCCTTGAAAGGGGAAAAATGGACATATCGAGGAAGACTGATTACGCCCTTCGCATGCTGGCGATGCTTGCCGAGGATCCGGAACGTTTGCTTTCTGTTCGCACCGCTGCCGAAGAGGTCAATGTCCCGTATTCGTTTGCCCGCTCGATTCAGCACGGTTTGGTCCAGGCCGGTATTGTGGAGAGTCTGCGTGGCGTCCACGGTGGCATGCGTCTCAAGGTCAGTCCGGACGACGTCACTATCCGCCAGGTCGTCGAGGCCGTTCAGGGTCCTATGGTTATGAACGATTGTACCGCGCCCGATGGTGACTGTGCGCGCATGGGCGCGTGCTGCTATCATCCCCTGTGGGCCGGAGCCCAGGCGTTGATGCGCGACTACCTCGATTCCGTTTCGCTCGGCGACATCGTCGCTCACCGCCAGTTCCCGGCCGTCGATCCCAAGTTCGCCGACCGCGAAGCGTTTCCCGAGTACGCCACCTGCGCGTGCGCTTACCGGGAGGAATAGCGCCGCATAAGGAGCATAGCCATGATTCAGGACCCCTTTCGTTCGATGATTCGTTCGGAAGGGGTCCTGCGTTATCGCGACCTTCCGTGGCGCCGCACACGCGATCCGTACATCATTTGGCTTTCTGAGGTCATGCTGCAGCAAACGCAGGTGCCGCGTGTGGAGGCGCGCATGCCGGTGTGGCTCGATCGTTTTCCGACTGTGCAGGCGCTTGCCCAGGCCGCGCCTTCCGATGTTTTGGACGCTTGGCAGGGCATGGGCTACAACCGACGCGCTCTGGCGCTTCATGGGGCCGCTCAGCGCGTTGTAGAAGACTGGGACGGGGAGTTTCCGCGTGAGACGCGTGACTTGGTCGCTCTGCCTGGTATTGGCCCGGCAACGGCGCAGGGTATCCGGTCGTTTGCGTTTGATCTTCCGGGCGTGTATCTGGAGACCAATGTGCGCACAGTCTTTCTGCATCACTTCTTTCCCGATGTACCGGCTGTTCCCGATCGCGAGCTGGTGCCGCTGATCCAAGCCGCCTGTCCGGCGGCTCCCGGTGCAGCGACCGACGAGATCGCTCCCTTTGCCGTGCCGCTCGATGATGCCGACACGCCGCGCGCGTGGTATTACGCGTTGCTAGATTACGGCGCATATCTAAAAAAGACGTTGCCCAATCCGTCCAGGCGCTCGGCGGGCTATAGCCGTCAATCAAAGTTTGAGGGCTCGCGTCGCCAAAAGCGCGCGCATATCGTGCGTATGTTGCTGGCAGCGCGCGATGGCCAGCCGGCGGGGATTACGCTTGTTGATGCCGTGGTGGGCGTTAACGAGATGGAAGCGGCAGCCGGTCGCGGGCCGGTCGAGTGCGACTTGATCGCGGGCATTCTAGCTGACCTGGAGCGCGAGGGCTTTTGCCGAGCCGAGGACGATCGTTGGTTGAGTGTGTAACCCGCTCAAATCTGAAGAACGGGATTGTAAGGTTTAAATTCGCGGCTTGAGGGCATCCTAAAGACGAGGCCGCTCGAAGCCTACGGGCGGCATGCGTTGAAGGGAAGTACACCTATGGATTTTGAGAATTCCCAAACCAAGAAGAACCTCGAGACCGCTTTTGCCGGTGAGTCCCAGGCACACACCAAGTATCGCTACTATGCATCCAAGGCCAAAAAGGACGGCTACGTTCAGATCTCGAATATTTTTGCCGAGACGGCGGGCAACGAGTCCGAGCACGCCAAGCTGTGGTTTAAGTATCTGCACGACGGCGCCGTCCCCGATACCCTGGACAATCTGCGTGATGCCGCTGCGGGCGAGAACTACGAGTGGACCACGATGTACGACGAGTTCGCCAAGACCGCCGAGGAGGAGGGTTTTGCCGAGATCGCTGAGAAGTTCCGTGGCGTCGCCGCCGTCGAGAAGGCCCACGAGGAGCGCTACAACAAGCTTGTCGAGCGCATTGAGTCGGGCGAGGTGTTTGAGCGCGAGGGCGTGAAGGTGTGGAAGTGCCTGAACTGCGGGCACCTGCATGTTGGTGCCGAGGCGCCCGAGGTGTGCCCGGTTTGTAACCACCCGAAGGCGTACTTTGAGGAGCAGGTGGTGAACTACTAGCGCGTGGCGCTGGCTGCTGCGGAGCGCAGGGCGGGAGGCCGGACTACCTTCCCTCCCCGCTCACGGCTCCGCAGGGTCGCGTTGAGGGAAGGTAGTCCGGCCTCCCGCCCTGCGCTCCGGCTTCGGGTCGTCGCGTGCTCACTACAGAAAAGCTGATAAGAAGTTTGTGTGCCGCCCCTTTTGGGGCGGCACGTTTTTGTAGGGGGACTGGTTGGGACGGCACCGTTCATGGGTGGGGTACACTGGGTAGCGACTTTTAGTTTATCTACTACCTGATGGGGTGTTTTTTATGGGTAAGAAGTCTCGGGCTCGGGTGGCTGCGGCGGGAACTCGCAGGGATCCTGGTCGTCGGGTTGCCGAGGGCAAAAAGGCCGATCGTGCCGAGAAGGACAAGAAGGTCGGCGCGCATGCTCATCCTGAGTGGGCGCCCCATTTGAATTCGGCGAGTGAGGACCTGACCGCCAAGCTGTTTACGATGGTCGAGGTTATCTTGGGCGTGGTGCCCGTGGTGGTCATCGGTCTGTTCCTGGCCTCTAAGGATGCTACGAGTGTGGATAAGCTCACCGATGTCTTTTCTCAAGACCCCTCGATGGTGGTTACGTTTATCTCGGCGTGTCTGCAGCCGTTTGTGGCGTACATGCTGTACATGATTTATCGCAAATACTGCAAGGGCGATGCGGGCTTTGCCGCCGGCAACCTGATCGGCCTCTTGTGCTCCGAGATTTTGTTGCTCAATATTCCCGGCGTCATCGGTATGGGCATCTTGCTGTGGCGTGTTTGGCGCAACGTTGCCCCGCACTTTGAGAGTTGGCTGTTTGAGCGCCGCGTAATGGGCGTGCTGGCAGACATCGCCGGGTCGCTCGTGATTCTCGTCTTGGCATTTATGTGCGCCACCGCCGCCCGCGGTCTCGCGGGCATGTAGTCTGTTCTCACCGACCACGGGGCGCAGGGCGGGGAAACCTTCCCCTCTCGCTCACGGCTTCGCAGGGTCGCGCGAGGCAAAGGTTTCCCCGCCCTGCGCCCCGGCGTTGAGTCGTCGCATGCTCGTTACAGAAAAGCTGATAATAAGTTTGTGTGCCGCCCCTTTGGGGCGGCACTTTTTGTGTGGGGTCCCGGTCTCCACAATTTTCGTCAAGCTATTGGTTAGATTTTGGTCAGTTGGCGTAAGGGTGGAAGGCCAAAAGATTGTTGGCGAAAAAAGCTCAGAGAAAGTGCTGGTAGGGGAGTTGTTGAGCTTTTCGACAGCTTTTGAGCAGAAGAAACTTTGTGGCTATTGCCGGCGATTGCGTTGTCGCGGTCATGGCGGTGCGGGATGCTGGTCGTAAGCGTCGAATGCTCCGATTTTGGAGGCCAGCATGGATCTGTTTCTTGAGACTCCGCAGCAACAAGCCGAGCGCATGTTGCGCCAACAGCAACGGCTTATAGAGATGCAAATGCAAGGGGCGGCAGCCCAGCCCTTTGCGCAAAATGTCGTGCCCGCTGCTGTACCTGCAGCTGTGCCCGGGTGTAAATCGGCGCCAGAGGCCTATTCCGTACAGCAAGATTCATATGCGCAGGAGCTCGCGTTCGACAAGCGTCGTGCGCGTCGTCGCCGTGTGGGCCAGCGCTTGCGCATATTGGCGATGATCGTGCTCATCCCGTTAGGGCTTGCGGCCATCTTTCTGGCGTCGTATGCCCTCACGTGCATCCTCAACGGCGCATCGCCCAACGAGGTGCTCCAACATCTGTCAGCCCTCGGCCAGCGCCTAGGCGATGTCATAACAACAATCCGCGCCGGCTGGGAGAGTTAGCGTTTGTCACATTAGGACTTCTAGGGTGTAGGGATTATCGCCATGAGTAGAATCCTCGCATCCTGTGGGTCCTGTCATGCGACTTAATAGTATTATTGAAGATGAATAATAATAGGATTTGTTATGTATAAGCAGGATTTAGAACAGACTCTTTTGGGCATTGACGAAGAGGCGGAGCTGGAAATAGGTCCAAGAGACGACAGGCCGAACGTTGTATTGGTGGGAGGAAGCGCCTTCATGCTAAACGATGTGACGAATCGTTCGGTTACACATGACATTGATGTGTTTGAGGCAGATAGGTGCCTCCGCGAGATCATAGCTCGATACCCCGAGGTGAATGGTATGGCGGTGGCATATTGTAATCAGATGCCGTTCAATTACGAAGATCGTTTGATTCCCTTGGATATTGGGGCGCGTTTTATCAGGTACTTTACGCCATCCTTGGAGGACCTGGCGGTAATGAAGCTCTATGCCTGTCGTCCGAACGACATCATCGATCTTCATAGTCAGGCATTCGTCGACCGACTTGATTGGGGGTTGCTCGAACGGCTTATATTCGACGAGGGAGAGGCGCTGGCGTCGTCGCCTTCGGAGCGGAGTTATCAAGAGATGGTCTGTGCATACAGGCAATACAAAAAGGAGGTGCTCGGTTGAATCTGACCTTTGAGGGATTCTTAAAAGGCTATTGCCGAGAGCTATCCGGACAGCGGTCGCTGAGTTTTAGAAAATTGGTTGAGCAGGCGACGACGGATGCGCCGCGCGTGGCGGAGCCTCTGTTTTTGCTCGCTTTGGCGCAAGGAAAAGCCGAATACGTTCTGGGTTTATCCGAGGGCTCGTGGATGGAACGGGATTACCGAGACGTTTTATCCTTGTACGGTCAAGCGGGTAGCATGGCGTCTCTATGCGCCAAAAGTGAGCTCCCAAATCGTTATGCCAACGTTTGGCGTGCGTATAGAGCGGTGAAGGAAAAGCCAGTGGCGGACAGAAGAATCAACGCCCTGATGCGAAAAAGAACGTTGGGAGCGCTAGAGGAATCGGGTGTAACGCGCTACGGTCTCTGCCGCGATTTGAATCTGAATAAGGGAAACGTGTACGCATATTTAGCAGGTGATGACTCAAAGGTGAGCAGGGAGACGGCGCGCCGCATTATGGAATATGCGGAGGAGAGGGGCGCCCAAGAAGGGGCCGGGCGCCCGGTGCGTATGGCGGGGTAAGATTGATCGCGGTTTTGATTGGTGCTCGATTGGGTTTGTTGGGCGGAGTTTATGTCTGCTATTGATATTGTGCTTGTTGTGATCGCCTTGGTGGCGGTGGGGGTTGCTGTGGCTTGCGCCCTCCAGCTCAAGAGCCTGCGTGCCGAGTTGCGGGAGCGTGGCGACAGTAGCGCGGAAACGCTGGCAGCACTCGAGCAGGCCAACAACGCGCTCGATGCCCTGAACGTCGCGCTGGCCGAAACTCGCCGCACGGCCAATGCCATCGCGCAGCAGCAGACGACAGATGCGGCCGTGGAGCAGCAACGTTACCTGACCATCGCACGTGAGTTTTCGCAAGCTGGTGACCGGATGGATGACCTGCGCCGCGAGACGGCCCAACAGCTCGGTGCCAACCGCGAGGGTATCGAGCATCGCCTGGACAAGGTGCGCGAAACGGTCGATGCTCAGCTGGGCGCCATCCGCAAAGACAACAACGTGCAGCTCGATCAAATGCGTGCGACGGTGGACGAGAAGCTCTCCCGCACGCTCAACGACCGACTGTCGGCATCGTTTAAGCAGGTGAGCGACCAGCTCGAGGCCGTGTACAAGGGCCTGGGCGACATGCAGTCCATCGCCACCGGCGTGGGCGACCTTAAGCGCGTGCTGGGCAACGTGAAGGCGCGTGGCATTTTGGGCGAGGTGCAGCTGGGTGCAATTCTGGCGGACATCCTTACGCCCGACCAGTATCTGGAAAACGTCGCCACCAAGCCCGGCGCCTCGGAGCGCGTTGAGTTTGCCGTCAAGCTGCCGGTGGACGAGGGCGATCCCGTGCTGCTGCCGATCGACTCCAAATTCCCGGGCGACGCGTACGAGCACTTGCTCGACGCGCAGGAGTCGGGCGATGCGGAGACCGTGGCGGCTGCGCGCAAGACGCTCGACACCATGGTCAAGCGCGAGGCAAAGGACATTTGCGAAAAGTACCTGAGTGTGCCGGCAACGACCAACTTTGGCATCATGTTCGTGCCGTTTGAAGGGCTGTACGCCGAGGTCGTCAGCCGCTCCGGGCTTATCGAGACCCTGGGCCGCGACTATCACGTCAACGTTGCCGGCCCCAGCACCATGGCGGCCATTCTCAACAGCCTGCAGATGAGCTACCAGACGTTTAGGCTGCAAAAACGCACCGACGATGTACTGCGAGTGCTCTCCGCCGTCAAGGCCGAGCTGCCGCGCTATCAAAAGGCGCTGCGCCGCGCCCAGCAGCAGATCGAGACCGCGGGTAAAACGGTCGAGGGCATTATCACCACGCGCACCAACGTCATGGAGCGCAAACTCAAGGATATCGACGCGCTGGAAGACGCCGACCAAGCCGATGAGATCTTGGGACTCACGCCCGCGGACCTTCTCACAGACCAAGAAGACGAGGACTAATTGTAACAAGACGGTGGGGCACCGGCGCAAACGCGGGCGCCCCACCGCTTTTCGTATCGCACTTGTCTGAAGCGTGCTCCAATGTGCAACAATGGCTGTTCGAACTGCCGGATGCGAAAGGAAGTCCATGTCTCAGAGAAGCACCAGTCCGCTTAAGCGCTCGACCGTGCGCCGTACACTCCGGCGTTTTTGGGGTGTCACGCGCACGCAGCCGCTGATTGTCTTTCTCTCGGTGTTCTCGTCGGCGGGCTACATCTTTTTGCTGACGTTTGCCAATACCTATGTGATGGCCCTCATTGTCGACCGCGTTCAAGCCGGTCCCGTGGCGGGTGATCAGGTGTTTGAGGTCTTCGGCCCCTACATCCTGGCGCTCGTACTCGTTAATCTGGTGGGCCAGATTCTTTCCAAGCTGCAGGACTACACCGTCTACAAGCTCGAGATCGCGGGCAACTATCACCTGGCGCGCCTGTGCTTCGACACGCTCTCCAACCAATCCATGACATTCCATACCAGCCGCTTTGGCGGATCGCTTGTGAGCCAGACGAGCCGTTTTATGAGCGGCTATACGGGCCTGGTGGACGTAACGGTGTATTCGCTCATCCCTACCATCACCTCGGTCATCTGCACCGTGGCCGCACTCGCCCCGGTCGTGCCCACGTTCACCGTGATCTTGGTGGGCATCATGGTCGTCTACATCGCGTTTGTCTGGCTCATGTACAAGCGCATCATGCCGCTTTCTGCCGCGACGTCCGCCGCGCAGAACAAGCTGTCGGGTGTGCTCTCCGACGCGGTCACGAACATCTTGGCCGTTAAGACCTGCGGGCGCGAGGACTTTGAGCGCGACCTGTTCGATGCCGCCGACCGCGCCGCGCGCGACGCCGAGACCGTCTCGATGCACGCCATGATGCAGCGCAACTTTACGACCTCGGGCCTTATCGTCATCACCATGGCCGTGGTGAGCGTGTTCGTGGCGAGCGGCAACGCGTGGTTTGGCATCTCGGCCGGCGCGCTCGTCATGATCTTTACCTACACGTACAACCTCACCATGCGCCTGAACTACGTGAGCTCCATGATGCAGCGCATCAACCGCGCGCTGGGCGACGCCGCCGAGATGACGCGCGTGCTGGACGAGCCGCGCCTAGTAGCAGACGACCCGGACGCCCCCGAGCTCAAAGTGACCGAGGGCGCGATCGATTTTGAGCACCTGAGCTTTGCGTACCGTGACGCTGCGGCGGGCGAGAGCGTGTTCGACGACCTGACGCTCCATGTGGCGGCTGGCCAGCGCGTGGGTCTGGTGGGCAAATCGGGATCGGGCAAGACGACGCTCACCAAGTTGCTGCTGCGTCTGGACGACGTGCAGGGCGGTCGCGTGCTCGTGGACGGCCAGGATGTCTCGCGCTGCACGCAGCAGAGCCTGCGTCGCCAGGTTGCCTACGTGCCGCAGGAGGCGCTGCTGTTCCACCGCTCCATCCGCGAGAACATCGCCTACGGCCGCCCCGACGCCACCGACGAGCAGATCCGCGATGCGGCGCGCCTGGCGAATGCCTTGGAGTTTATCGACCGACTGCCCCAAGGCTTTGACACCATGGTGGGTGAGCGCGGCGTTAAGCTCTCGGGCGGTCAGCGTCAGCGCGTGGCCATTGCGCGCGCGATCCTCACCGACGCTCCGATTCTGGTGCTCGACGAAGCGACCTCTGCGCTCGACAGCGAGTCCGAGGCGCTGGTGCAGGAGGCGCTCGAAAACCTGATGCGCGGGCGCACCTCCATTGTGGTGGCGCATCGCCTGTCCACCGTGGCGGCGCTCGACCGCATCGTGGTGCTGGCGGACGGCGAGATCGTCGAGGACGGTACACATGCACAGCTCGTCGAGGCGGGCGGCGAGTACGCGAGCCTGTGGAGCCGCCAAACCGGCGCATTCTTGGAGGCTTAAGGTCCCCGGGCGTGGGACAATCGTTCCCGTGAAGTAATGTTTTTGCCGAGCCGAGGAGTCGTTATGCCACGCGAGACCAATGCCGCCAAACGCGAGCGCGCCATCGAGGTGTGCGAGCGCCTCAACCGTCGCTATGGCCCGGTCGAGTGCTTTTTGGACCACGATAACCCCTTTCGCCTGTTGATCGCCGTGCTTCTTTCGGCGCAGACGACCGACGCACAGGTCAACAAGGTGACGCCGCGGTTGTTTGACCAGTGGCCCACGCCCGAGGCCATGGCCGGCGCGAGTGTTGCCGACGTGGCGGATACGATCAAGTCGCTCGGCTTCTATAAGAGCAAGGCCAAGCACGCCGTGGAGGCCGCGCAGATGATCGTTGCCGACTACGGCGGCGAGGTGCCGGCCGACATGAAGGAGCTCGTCAAGCTGCCGGGCGTGGGACGCAAGACCGCGAACATTGTGCTCAACGTGGGGTACGGCATTGTGGAGGGCATTGCGGTGGATACGCACGTCAATCGCATTGCGCACCGCCTGATGCTGAGCCCCAAGACGCACGCCAAGGAACCGCTCAAGACCGAGCAGGACCTGCTCAAGATCTTGCCGCACGAGTATTGGGAGTCGGTCAACCACCAGTGGATTACCTTCGGCCGCGAGATCTGCGATGCCCGCAAGCCCAAATGCGACGAATGCCCGCTGGCAGACCTTTGCCCCAGCGTGCGCGTTTTGGGGTAGCGCCGCGGCGTGCATCGGCGTGCGCGCCCTATGCGCTACCATGGCAATCAATGAATTTTGACGAACGACCCGCCGAGCTTGCCCCGGCGGGCTTTTGGCGTTGCGATGCCGGAGGAACAGCATGCTCATTCACCGTATAGCCGCGCAGCTCTACACTGCCGAGGCGCTGCAGACCGTCGAGGCTGGGCTCGATGCCGGCGAGGACGTGACGCTTGCCGTGTCGCAGTCGGGCCGCACACTTATGGCAGCCGCCCAGTTTGCGCGCCGTCCGCGCCCCACGGTCTACATCGTGAGCGGCGAGGACGCTGCCGATCGCGCTGCGCGCAGCCTAGCTGCCTATGTGGGCCTGGCGCACGTGTGCCGCTTTCCCGAGCGCAAGGACTACCCTTGGCGCGAACAGGCGCCCGACGACGCCGTGGTGGCCCAGCGCTGCGAGGCGCTCGGGCGCATCGTGCGCGGCGACAACTGCATCATGGTCGCCTCGGCCCGCGCGCTGCTGCGCTGCGTGCCGCCGGTCGAGAGCCGCTACTGGGAGTCCACGACCTTTACAGTGGGCGAGGAGATTCCCTTTGACGAGGTGCCGCAGCGTCTGGTGGGCATGGGCTACACCAATGCCGGCGCTGCCGACGCGCCCGGTCTGTTCCGTGTGCACGGCGATACCGTCGAGGTGTTCCCCGCGCAGGAAAAGGCGCCCGTGCGCATTGAGTTCTTCGGCGACGAGATCGATCGCATCCGCCGCATGGTGAGCTCTACGGGCCAAACCATCGGCAACGAGGACAGCATCGAGATCTTCCCCTGTCGCGAGTTGGCGCTCACCGACGAGGCCGTCCACAACATGCATGTGGCGCTCTATCGCGCCAGTCAGGACGACAGCAAGCTGGCGGCGCTGCTCGAGATGGTGGATGCGCGCATCGTCACGCCCGAGCTCGACCGCTTTTTGCCAGTGATGTACGGCCAGACTGTGAGCCCGCTGTCGCATGTGAGCGGCAAGGCGCTCGTGGTGCTGTCCGAGCCGCGCTCGCTGTTCGACGATTGCCTGCGCGCCTACGAGGATATCGAGACCCGTGCCGGCGAAGCGGGGGTTGACCGCCTGGACGGCCTGTACGTGCGCGCCCAGCAGCTCGACTTTGGTGCTCAGCAACGCCTGAACTACGTGAGCCTCATCCGCGCCGGCGGTGCGGTGACCGCCGAGCTCAAGATTGAGCAGCCGGCCATTGCGGGCTCGGACAATCGCTTTATGACGCGCATCCAGGAGGTCGTGGGCAAGCGCTATGCCTGCGTGTTTGCCATTCCCGACCGTGGCGCGCGCGAGTCGATGGAGCTCACCTTTGGCGACGAGGGCATTACCTTTGAGGAGTCGCTGACCGCCGCGCCCGAAAACGCGGGTCTCATCGGCGACCGCGTGCGCGTGGCGGCGGCGGATTCTGCCGATCGCGCCGCACGCCAGGAGGCCCATGCTTCGATCCGTGAGCGCAAGGCCGACGCGCTCAATGCCCGCTCTCTGGAGGCCGGCGCCGCCCAGGCCGCCGCCGGCGCCGCCGTGCCCACCATCTCGCGCGGACGCGTGACCTTTGTGGACGCCGCCCTGCCGCAGGGCGTGGTGGTGCCCGACGCCAACCTGGCCGTGTTCTCGATCGCCGACCTCAACGCCCGCATGGACGCCAACCGCGCGCGTGGCCGCCGCAGGGTGGACATTACGCAGATTACCTTCCCCTTTAAGCCGGGCGACTACGTGGTGCACGCCACCCACGGCATCGCGCTCTTTAGCGAGATCGCGCGCCAGGAAGTGGGCGGCAAGGAGCGCGACTACTTTTTGCTGGAATACGCCGACGGCGACAAGCTCTACGTGCCGCTGGAGCAGGTCGACCGCATTACGCGCTATGTTGGTCCCGACGGCGACAAGCCGCGCCTGACCAGGCTCAACACCGCCGACTGGACGCGCGCCACCAACAAGGCGCGCAAGAACGCCAAAAAGCTGGCGTTTGACCTGGTCGACCTGTATACGCGCCGATCTTCGATTGCCGGTATCGCCTGCCCGCCCGATACGCCCGAGCAGATCGAGATGGAGGAGAGCTTCCCTTACGACGAGACGCGCGACCAGCTGGAGGCCATCGCCGACATTAAGGCCGACATGGAGGCTCCCAAGCCCATGGACCGCCTGCTGTGCGGCGACGTGGGCTTTGGCAAAACCGAGGTCGCCCTGCGCGCGGCATTTAAGTGCGTGGATTCCGGTCGTCAGGTCATGGTGCTCTGCCCCACGACCATTCTGGCCCAGCAGCACTACGAGACATTCTTTGAGCGCTTTGCCCCGTTTGGCCTTGAGGTCGAGGTGCTCAGCCGCTTCCGCACACCGGCGCAGCAAAAGCGCGCGCTCAAGGCGTTTGCCGAGGGCACGATCGACGTGCTCATCGGCACGCATCGTCTGCTTTCGGCCGATGTGAACCCCAAGAACTTGGGCCTGGTGATCATCGACGAGGAGCAGCGCTTTGGCGTGCAGCACAAGGAACAGCTCAAGAACCTGCGCGAGCAGATTGACGTGCTCACGCTTTCGGCAACGCCGATTCCGCGAACCATGCAGATGGCTACGAGCGGCGTTCGCGACATGAGCCTGATCACTACGCCGCCGACCGGGCGTCGTCCCGTGATCGTGCACGTGGGGGAGTACGACCCCGATGTGGTGAGCGCGGCGATTCGCTTGGAGGTGGGCCGCGGCGGTCAGGTGTACTACGTGTCCAACCGCGTCAAGACCATCGATGACGCCGTGGCGCGCGTGCACGAGGCCGCGCCCGAGGCGCGCGTGGGCGTGGCGCACGGCAAGATGAGCCCGCGCGAGGTCGAGGACGTGATGATCGAGTTCGCGACCAAAAAGATCGACGTGCTCATCGCCACGACCATCGTGGAGAGCGGCATCGACAACGCGACCGCCAACACGCTCATCATCGAGGATTCGCAACGTCTGGGCTTGGCGCAGCTCTACCAGCTCAAGGGCCGTGTAGGCCGCTCTGCCACGCAGGCCTACGCGTACTTTATGTTCCCGGGCGAGTTGCCACTCACCGAGGAGGCCACGGCGCGCCTGACCGCACTTTCCGAGTTCCAGGACCTGGGCAGCGGCATGCGCATCGCCATGCGCGACCTGGAGATTCGCGGCGCCGGCTCGCTTATGGGCGCCGAGCAGCACGGCAACTTGTCGAGTGTGGGCTTTGACCTGTTTACGCAGATGTTGGGCCAGGCCGTGGCCGAGGCGCGCGGCGATGACGACGCCGGCGTGGAGGCGGCGAGCGTGGGTATTAACCTGCCGGCCGACTACTTCTTGTCCGAGGAGTACCTGCCGGCGGTGGACCAGCGCGTGCTCGTGTACCGTAAGCTCGCAGCGGCCGAGGACCTGGAGAGCATCGACGAGGTGCAGGAAGAGACCGAGGCCGCGCATGGCGAGCTGCCGTTGGCGGGACTCAACCTGTTCAATCGCGCGCGCATCCGCATTCGCGGCGAGCGCCTGGGGCTCGAGAGCGTCACGCTCAGTGGCGGTCGCATCACGTTTTTGGGCGTAGACGTGCCCAAGAAGGTGGCCTTTGAGCTTAAGACCCGCTATGGCGCGGTGAACTTCCCCAAGAGCCGCAAGCTGTCGGTGCCCTACAAGGCGGGCGCCGGTGCGGGCAGCGGCCTGGGTCGCGGCCTCGATGCCAACGACGGCACCGGCCCCGTGGCCGCGGCGCTCATGCTGCTGCAACAGCTGGGCGCTAGTGATGATGACTAGCGAGTCGACGCTGCAAACACCCCATTCGGGCACTCTGGCTCCATCGAAAGGAAAGCATGTTCGGATACATCTATAAGAAAGATGTCGCCATTATCGCGGTTGTCCTGTGTCTTTGTCTGGGCGTGGGCAGTTTCTTCGATTATCAGATCTCGAGTGCGCTGTTCAACTCGTCTAGCCTGTTTGGCCGCTTTGTCGAGGCGGCCGGCGAGCTGCCGTTCGAGCTGACGGCGAGCGTCGCGGGCATTATGCTCGTGCGCTCGGCACGTCCCGATTCCAAGGCGAGCAAGTGGCTCGCCGCGCTGGGCGTTCTGATCAACGTAGGCCTGGTCGGCTACGAGATTATCGGATCGCTGCGCGTCGGCGGCAAGCTTATTGCGTTTCAGCTGGTTCTGACGTTTGCATTGGTCATCGCGGCCAACCTCATCGCCTATCGCCTCACGCGCGACACCGACTCCGACGAGCTCGCGCGCTGGGCGCTGATGGTGCTTGCCGTGTGGGTCGCTCAGGCCATCATCCTCAACGTGGTTGTCAAGCCGCTGTGGTCGCGCCCGCGCATGCGCGTGATCGAGGTCACGCCGGGGCTCAATTTTCAGCCGTGGTGGGTGATTGGCAACCCCGACAAGTGGAGCTATATTGCGGCCGGCGTGATCAAGGACGGCTTCAAGTCGTTTGCGAGCGGACATACGGCGCACGCGGCGATCGGCCTTATGCTCGCCGGGCTTCCCGCGGCGGCCTTTAAGGAAAAGCCGTCGCGCCGTCGCGTGGTCTTTTGGACGGCGGCTGCGGTTGCGGCGCTCGTCGCCTTTGGCCGCATTGTGATCGGTGCGCACTTTTTGACTGACGTGAGCTGCGGCTTTGCCCTGGTGCTGGCACTTGAGTGCCTTGCCGCGCGCATTGCCTATCCGGGCGGCGTACAATAGCGGCGTTTAAATCATCGGGCCCGTGCCCGGCTAGAGAGGATTGCCATGCTCGCGTTTAACAACGACTATTCCCACGGCGCACACCCGGCAGTGCTGCAGGCACTCGTCGACACCAATATGGAGCCGCAGCCCGGCTACGGTACCGATGCACACACCGAGCGTGCCAAGCAGCTCATCCGCGAGGCCTGTCAGGCCCCCGATGCCGACGTGTTTTTTCTGGTGGGCGGCACGCAGGCCAACGCGACGGTGATCGACATGCTGCTTGCGCCCTACGAGGGCGTCGTTGCCGCCGAGACCGGCCACGTTGCCTGCCACGAGGCGGGCGCCATCGAGTTTGGCGGCCACAAGGTGCTCACCATCCCCGGCTACGAGGGCAAGATGCACGCCGAGGACCTCGAGAACTATATTCAGGTGTTCTACGAAAACGAGAGCTACGAGCACACGGTGTTCCCGGGCGCCGTGTACGTGAGCCTATCGACCGAGTACGGCACGCTGTACTCCAAGGCCGAGCTCGCGGCGATTCACGCGGTGTGCCAGAAGCATGAGATTCCGCTGTTTGTGGACGGTGCTCGCCTAGCCTATGCGCTGGCGGCCGATGAGTGCGACATTACCCTGCCCGAGCTGGCGCAGCTGTGTGACGTGTTCTACATCGGCGGCACCAAGTGTGGTGCGCTCTGCGGCGAGGCTGTGGTGTTCTGTGGCATGCACGCCCCGGCGCACCCCATTCCGCGTATTAAGCAGCATGGCGCACTGCTCGCCAAGGGCCGCCTGATGGGTGTGCAGTTCGAGGCTCTTTTTACCGATGGCCTGTATTTTGAGATTGGTCGCCAGGCGATTGAGACCGCTCAGGCGCTTCGTCGTGTGCTGCACGAGCGCGGCTACCAGTTCTTCTTGGAGACGCCCACGAACCAGCAGTTCGTGATTCTGCCCAACGAGGATATGGCCCGCATTCGCGAGCATGCGGCGATCGAGTACTGGGAAAAGTACGACGATACTCATACGGTAGTGCGCTTTTGCACCAGCTGGGCCACGACGCAGGAGGACATCGACGCGCTGGCGGCTGTCCTGTAGCCTGATGTAATGACGAGGGGCCGCCCTGCGCTGGGTTTGGCGCAGGGCGGCCTTTGCTTTTGGGGGAGAAGAGTTGTATGACCGAGATGTCCGAGCCGACGATTCGCCTGGCGACGCCCGAAGACGCGCCGGCGTTGCTTGCCATCTATGAGCCATATGTGCGCCAGACGGCGATTACCTGCGAATACGAGGTGCCGAGCGTTGAGGAGTTCGCCGGGCGCATCGAGCGTACGCTCAAGCGCTATCCGTACCTGGTGATGGAGCTGGACGGGCGTCCGATAGGCTATGCCTATGTGAGTCCGCTCAACAGCCGCGAGGCATACGACTGGTCGGTCGAGACGTCGATCTACCTGGCACGCGATGTGCGCCATGGCGGGCTGGGTCGCAAGTTGCACGATACGCTCAAGCAATGCCTGATTGCGATGGGCATCACCAACATGTGCGCGCTCATCGCCGTGCCGCACGATAAGGACGACGAGTATCTGACGCACAACAGCCAGGATTTCCATGCCCATATGGGATATCGCCTGGTGGGTGCCTTCGACCGCTGCGCCCAAAAGTTCGGCCGCTGGTACGACATGTGTTGGATGGAGCTGGTCCTAGCCGAGCGCACGCCCAACCAGCCCAAGCCAACCTGGTTCCCCGACCTCCTCGCCTAAAACCACCACGAAGGTGCCTGTCCCCTTTGTGGTGGTTTTGGCAGGTTAGCCGATGGGCTCGGTGTATTTGGCACGGTCGGTGCGCTGGATGCGCTTGGAGACATGGAGCGGGCGGCCGTCGGTGTCGTAGACGTAGTCGGTGATTAGGATCAGCGCCTGCCCGCGCTCAACGTTGAGCAAAAACGCCTCGTTTTGCGAGGCATAGCACACCTCAAAGGTCTTGTGCCCCTGTGCCGGCGCGCGATGGAATTCCTGGCGCAGCGTCGCGTAGAGCGAACCATTGATATCGCGATCGATGAGTGCTTCAAAGCTCGGTGGTAGATAGGTAGTCTCCAGGCACAGCGGCGCATCGTCCAGATAGCGCAGACGGACAAGTTTGACGAGCTTGCTGCCCACGGCCGCATCAAAGAACTTAGCTATACTGCCGCCCGCCTTGGTAAAGCCCGAGTCCACCGTGCGCGTGGTGGGCTTCATGCCCTGACCCTGGACCTGCGCCGTATAGCTCGAAAACACCAGGTTGTTCTCGTGGAGCGCCGGCGTGTCGGCCACAAAGGCGCCGCGCCCGCGCTCGGTTCGAACCAGACCCTCATCAACGAGCACCTTAAGGGCATGGCGTACGGTGCTGCGCGACAGCCCCGATTCGTCCATGAGCTCCATCTCGGACGGCAGCTTGTCTCCGCGTGCGTAGATGCCGGCGGCGATGCGGTCGCGAAGCGTACCCGCCAAGCGCTCGTATTGGCTCAGTTTCTTTTTAGATGAAGCGTTCATGCGATCAGCCTATATCTAACTTGTATGCTTATCTAAGCAAGCATGTATTCAATACGACAACAAAACAGCTGGTAGCCAATTATCAAAAACCGCATCAGCAAAAATTCTAAGATAAATATAGCATACAACTAGTCGACATAACCAAAACATGTATGTAACTTGTATGCCTGTTATGAGCATCAAACGAGAAGAAAGGCTGATGCACGATGACTACTCAGGAACAGGTTAAGGACGTCGTCTCCCAGGTTTTGGCTGACAAGGCAGACAAGGGCGGCATCAAGCGCGTCGTGTGGATTGGCGCCGGCGGATCCAACGGCGGCAACTATCCTGCCCAGTACTTTATGGAGCACGAGGCCACGCAGGTCGTGAGCTCCAGCTACACCAGCAACGAGTTCGTGCACGCCACCCCGGCCTACGTCAACGAGAACACCCTGGCCGTCGTCGTGTCCATGCGCGGCACCAAGGAGACCATCGTCGCCGCCCAGGTCGCCAAGGACCACGGCGCCAGCACCATCGCCATCTATGTTGACGAGTCCGGCCTCACCGAGGTCTGCGACTACAAGATTCAGTACGACAGCCTGGCCGTCGACGAGTCCTGCATGGGTCGCACCAACTCTGCCGTCGTGACCATGATCGCCATGGAGCTTACGCAGCAGACCGAGGGCTATGCCGAGTACGAGACCGCTATGGCCGCGTTCGACTTGGTCGACCCCATCTATCGCAAGGCCGTCGAGTACACCCGTCCGCTCGCTGCTAAGTGGGCCGAGCAGAACGCCGACAAGCCCTGCATCAACGTCATGGCCCAGGGCCCGCTCTTTGGTGCCGCCTACGTCTTTAGCATCTGCAACGTGCAGGAGATGCTGCAGATCGACTCCTGCACCATCAACACCTGCGACTTCTTCCACGGCCCCTTCGAGATCCTGGACAAGCGCACCTCGCTGTTCCAGCTCATCAGCGTCGGCCGCAGCCGCTGCAACGACGAGCGCGGCATCCGCTTCGTCAACCAGTACGGTGGCGAGCGCGTCTATCAGCTTGACGCCAAGGAGCTCGGCCTCAACGACATCAAGGACAGCGTGAGCGAGTACTTCAACCACCTAATCTTTGCGCCGATCCTCAACAACGTGTACATGCGCGCGCTCTCTGCCGTCACCCACAAGGACTACATGACGCGCCGCTACATGTGGAAGCTGGACTACTAGGGGATAGAGCGGCCTAACAGCTCGATGTCCTCATAAGTTGCGGTGGAATAGTTCCTGCTTGGGGGCTTGAAGCCTCTATTTAGGAACTATTTCACCGCAACTGAATCCAGGGCGGCACTTGGGGACGTTCCTTTTGTGCCGGCACTTGGGGACACTCCTGGGAATCATTTCCCGTCCGCCGATTTGTGTCTTGAAAAATGTATATAACGACTATAACGTAGTGTGAAACATATTGGAAACAATACCGAGGAGGCTGCGTTGAAGAAAAGCAATCTGGGCTATGTGCTGGTGCTGATCGCCGCGCTTATGTGGGGCAGCATCGGAATCTTTGTAAACGGCATCTCGGCCATGGGCGTTTCGTCCCAGAGCATGGCTGCCTTTCGCTTGTTGGTCGGAGCGCTTATCTTGGCGCCGGTCCTGATGTTTATGGGCTGCCGTCCGGGTGAGGGGTCTACCGTGGCTCAGGGTCCGCTGGCACTGTTCAAGGCAAGCCCTAAAGAGCTTGTTCCCTGCGCGCTTGTCGGTATTGTCGGCCTGGCCGCCGCCAACACCTGCTATTACGAGTGCATGGGCGAGGTGGGCATGTCCACGGCCTCGGTGCTGCTCTATACCTCGCCGGTGTTTGGCGTCGTGCTCGGCCGCGTGCTTTATCGCGAGGACGTGACCCCCAACAAGCTCGTCGCCATTGTCTTTAACATCGTTGGCTGCGTGCTTGCAGTGACCAATGGCGACCTTTCCGGTTTTCATTTTTCGGTTTGGGGCGTCACGTCGGGCGTGATTGCAGGCCTTTGCGGTGCGTCGCTCGCGGTGTTTAGCCGGATAGCAACCAAGACAGTCCACCCGCTGGCTGTCACGTTTTGGGGCTTTGTTTTTGGCGGTGCGGTTATGGCGGCTATCGCGGCTCCGTGGCCGGATGTCGCCGCGGCAATGTCGCCACAGCTGCTGCTGCTGTTCCTTGGCTTTGGACTCATCCCCACAGCCGTGGCTTACATCTTATATATGCAGGGTCTGTCCATGGGGCTCGAGACGTCGAAAGTTCCCGTCGTAATGTCTTTCGAGACGGTCGTCACCGTACTGGTGGGCATTGGCATCTACGCTGAGCCCGCCGGCGCGATCAAGGTCCTGGGCATCGTGCTGGTGCTCGCGTCCATCCTGATCATGAACACCGACTTCTCCAAGCTGCGCAACAGTGTGTTTGTCGGTCATGTTGTTGAGAGCATGACCTTTAAGCCCAACGCGTGGTGGACGGAGAAATCGCAGGACATGGATCTGTTTAAGGAGCGCACCGGCATCGCGCTGGAGCCCACCGTGCAGGAAAGCCCCTGGTACTTTGTGCGATAGAGGATTGCGCGCAGGGTCTGACCTCGGGTTATCCAGCCAGCGCGGCCTACCCAGCCCCAACGTTTCAAATACGTTAAACCCGTCAACGGTCGATTTTCACCCGCGAACGG
This sequence comes from Collinsella aerofaciens, assembly GCF_015552075.1. Classification (GTDB taxonomy): domain Bacteria; phylum Actinomycetota; class Coriobacteriia; order Coriobacteriales; family Coriobacteriaceae; genus Collinsella; species Collinsella aerofaciens_Y. The sequence goes on along the minus strand of NZ_JADNDZ010000102.1, from coordinate 31,933 downwards.
TCTTTATACTAATTAGCAATATAAGCAACGTATAAGACGTTATAATGACCATAACGAAAAGGAGGAGGCAAGATGAATCAGATCATTCTCGCATCTCATGGCGGCCTGGCCGCAGGCGCCAAAGACACGCTCGAGATGGTTCTCGGCGACGTGTCGAACGTCCACGTCGTGTCGCTTGCTCGTGACGACAAGGAGCCCATCACCGATAAGGTGGACGCCATGATCGCCACGTTCAACGCGGACGACACCGTCTATGTGCTGACCGATATGCTCGGCAGCTCGGTCAACAACAGCATGGTCGAGCTTTCCAAGAACGGCACGAAGTTCACGGTTGTCAGCGGTTTCAACATCCCGCTGGCGCTCACGCTCGCTATGAGCCCCGTCCCCGTCAAGGGTGCCGAGCTCGCAGCCCTCATCAACGAGGCCCGCACCGGTCTGACCAACCCCAACGCACCGGTCGAGGCTGCCGCGGCTCCCGCCAAGAAGGCCAAGGCGTCCCGTCACAGCTCCGGTCCCGCCAAGATCGTCCTCGCACGTCTTGATTACCGTCTGCTGCACGGCCAGGTCGTCTTTACCTGGACCACCAAGGTTCAGGCCGAGCGCATCATCGTCGTCGACAACGCTGCCGCCAACGATGACATCAAGAAGGGCGCTCTCAAGCTGGCCAAGCCCCAGGGCGTGCGCCTGAACGTCTTCACCGTCGAGCGTGCCCTCGCCAAGATGGACAAGCTCAACACCCTCGGCGAGCGCGTCATGTTCGTCTTTGGCAACACTGCCGAGATGCTGCAGTTCTGCCAGGGCTACAAGCTCGACGCCATCAACCTGGGCGCCACCGCCAACCACGACGGTGCCGATCAGGTCGGCGGCAAGGACAGCTCCGTCTTTCTCGACGCCACCCAGAAGGCCGACGTCAATCAGCTGCTCGACATGGGCATCAAGCTCTATGTTCAGCAGACCCCTACGTATCAGAGCGTCGACATCGACGCCAAGCTGTAATCAACCAGGCTTTTGCCTGACTGAAAGGAGAAGGGTATGAATACGTTCATCAGTGCGGTGCTCGTCGGCCTCGTCGGCGTGTTCTGCATGTGGGACTCCCGCCTGCTCGGTCGTCTTAACTTCGAGCAGCCCCTCGTTGGCGCTACGCTCGTCGGTCTGCTGCTGGGCGATGTGCCCACCGGCCTTGCCGTCGGTGCCGCCGTCGAGCTCGTGTCCATGGGCCTGGTGCAGGTCGGCGCCGCCGTTCCGCCCGATATGGTCCTGGGCGGCATCGTGGCCGCTGCCTTCGCATGCCTGACCGATGCTTCCGCCGAGACCGCCATGACGATCGCCATCCCGGTCGCCGTCCTGGGTCAGCTTCTCGGCATCGTGTTCCGTTCCATCATCGCCGCCCTCACCCATGTGGCAGATAGCGCGATCGATAACGGAAAGTTCAAGACCGCCTACCGTATGCACATCTGCGCCGGCTCCGGTCTGTACGCCGTCATGTACTTCCTGCCGATCTTCCTCGCCGTTTTTGTTGGCACCGACCTGGTTCAGGCCATCGTCAACATGGTTCCCGAGTGGCTGTCCGTTGGTCTTAACGTTTCGACCAAGATCATGACCGCCTACGGCTTGGCCCTGCTGCTCACCATGATGATCAAGAAGGGTATGACTCCGTTCCTGTTCATCGGTTTCCTGCTCGCCGCTTACCTCAACCTGTCCGTCATCGCGGTCGCTCTGATCGGTGTGTGCCTGGCTGTCGTCTTCATGGGCTTCAAGTTCAACGGTTCCCATGCAGCCGCCGGTGTCGATTCCGACTACGATCCGCTCGAAGACGACGAAGACTAAGGAGGAACACACTATGGCAACCGCAACCAAGGACGTGTCCCTGAACAAGAAGGTCAGCCAGTTCTTCTGGCGCTCCTGGGCCATCCAGGCCTCTTGGAACTACGAGCGTCAGATGAACATGGGCTTCCTCTACGGCATGGTTCCCACGCTCGATCGCCTCTATCCGGACGAGTCCGACCCCAAGCAGCTCGCTGCTAAGAAAGAGGCTTACCACCGTCACATGGCGTTCTACAACTGCACCCCGCAGACGAGCGCCTTTATCCTGGGCCTCACCGCCTCCATGGAGGAGGAGTACGCCAAGGATCCCGAGAACTTCGATCCCGATTCGATCAACGCGGTCAAGACCTCCCTCATGGGTCCGCTTTCCGGCATCGGTGACTCCTTCTTCCAGGGCACCATCCGCGTTATCGCCTTTGGCCTGGGCGTTCAGCTGGCTCAGCAGGGCTCCATCATGGGCCCGATCCTGGCCATGCTCATCTCCATCGTCCCCTCTGTGCTGATTACTTGGTTCGCCGCCAAGATGGGCTATCAGGGCGGCCACGAGTACCTGAGCAAGCTTCAGGGCGGCGACCTCATGGAGAAGCTCATGTATGTCTGCGGCATCGTGGGTCTTATGTCCGTGGGCGGCATGATCGCCACGCTGATCGGCGCCACCACCCCGCTGCAGTTCGCTGAGGGCACCGTCGTTATCCAGGACATCCTGGACGGCATGATGCCCCAGATGATCTCCCTTGGCCTCACCGGCCTTATGTACTGGCTCATCAAGAAGAACGTCAACACCGGTTGGCTTCTCGTGATCGCCATCGTGGGCGGCATCGCCCTCTCCGCGGCCGGCATTCTGGCCTAGTCGCGACCAAGCGCCTAACCGCTTTCCCCCGGGGGCCTGCCTGGCATCCCATACCCCAGGCAGGCTTCCATCCCTAAAATGCGACAATGGGACAGTCCCTTTGTCGCATCCTCAACGGGCCGGCGACTCGGTCCAAATCACGGTAACCCTGCGAGCGCCCGGCAATGTGGCGCCGCAAAAATCGAAAGGAATGTGTCAGATGTACGAGATCGACCTTAACCTCCCTAAGCAGATCGTCGCTGACGTCCTGTCCAACCACGAGATCCACAGTGTCGCCTTCGTCGGCTGCGGTGCTTCCATGTCCGACCTGTACCCCGCCAAGTACTTCCTGGCCAACAACACGGACAAGCTGAACGTTCAGATTTTCACCGCTAACGAGTTCAACTACGACACGCCTTCCTGGGTCAACGAGCACACCTTCGTGATCACCTGCTCCCTCGGTGGCTCCACGCCCGAGACCGTCGAGGCCAACAAGACCGCCAAGAAGCACAACTGCCCGGTCGTCTCCCTCACCAACAAGGCTGGCTCCGCTCTGACCGTCGACGCTGACTACGTCATCGTTCACGGCTTCCACGCCAACTTCGCTGCCAAGTGCGAGAAGCCCGGCTATGCCATCGCTCTTGCTCTCGAGATCCTTCAGCAGACCGAGGGCTATGACAAGTACGACGACATGATCACCGGCCTCACCAACGTCTTCGATCTCTGCGAGAACGCTGCTCAGTCCTGCAAGAAGCTCGCCAAGAAGTTCGCTGAGGACTTCAAGGACGACAAGATGATTTACTTCATGGCCTCTGGTGCCTCCGAGAAGATGGCTTACTCTCACGCCGCCTTCCTGTTCACCGAGATGCAGTGGATCGACGCCGCCGCCTACAACACCGGCGAGTACTTCCACGGCCCGTTCGAGGTTTCCACCGAGGGTAAGCCCTACGTCTTCTTCATGTCCGATGGCGCTACCCGTCCGATGGACGCCCGCGCCCTCACCTTCCTTGAGCGCATGGGCGCCAAGGTCGCTCTGATCGACTCCAAGGACTACGGCCTGGCTGACGCCGTGCCCGCGAGCGTCGTCACCTACTTCAACCCGCTGCTGCACCTCGCCGTTATGCGCGAGTACGGCAACCAGATCGCCGAGGCCCGTCAGCACCCGCTGACCATGCGCCGCTACATGTGGAAGCTTTCCTACTAATCACAAGTAAGTAGACCTTACGGGTTGATTGAGAGGGGATGGGGTTTGCGCCCCGTCCCCTTTTTTGCTCTGGGGAGGGCGTGTCTGTCGCGTCGCAAATCCCAGATAAAACCTACCAAAATAAACCTGTCCCTTTTTGGCAGGTGGGAGGAGATGCGTATGATCAAGGCAGTGCTGTTTGATATGGACGGCGTGCTGGTCGATACCGAGTGGTTCTACAACCGCCGCCGCGTGGCGTTTATGGAAGAGAAGGGGTTTCACTTTGACGAGATCCCCGATCTTTCGGGGTCTAACGAACCGGCCATTTGGGAGGCACTGGTTCCCGACGATGTCGAGCTGCGCGAGCGCCTGCGCGTAGAGTACAAGCATGTCTACAGCCCGGTCCATCCCGTTCCGTATGCCGAACTGCTTAACGAGCAGACGGCGCCGGTAATGCGTGCGCTGCGCGCGCGTGGTGTGAAGTGCGCCATCGCGAGCTCGTCCTACCGTGAGCTTATCGACGAGTTGGTGGAGATTGCCGACATTGCCGACGTGCTGGACTACACCATCAGCGGCCACGAGTGCAGCGCGTTTAAGCCCGACCCCGAGATCTACCAGCGCGCCATGGAGGCGCTGGGCGTGGAGCCCGCTGAGTGCCTGGTGATCGAGGACTCGCCCATGGGCATCGAGGCCGGCAAGCGCTCCGGTGCCCACGTCCTGGCGCTGCGTCCGCACGAGGGCGTCAACCTCGATCAATCGCGAGCCGATGCCGTTATTGATAATCTGACCGACATTTTGGCCGCTTTGTAGTGTCAATCCGCCGCGAGAAGCACGGGTTCAAACGTTTTTTGCGGTGGATTGGCTCAATTTGGTTTCGATTTTGATCCGTTTGGCTTCGATTCGGGCTAAGTGAGTAGACTTTTTGGCGTAGGCCGAGCACAATGCATATCTTCCTTTGTAAAACCGCAGGTCACAGGGGTGGCGGTTTTGGGTGTGCTCGGCAGATCGTAAAAGGTCTACTCACTTGTAATTTGGGCCTCTGGTCGTGGGGGTTGCTGGTCCCGCTTTGGTTGTCGAGGGAGGGTGAATTGAAGCGCCCCCGTACGCTCCATGCTACAATCGCGGGCATGCCCCACAACCACATCTGTCTTCGAAAGGAGCCTACGTGGCGAACGCCATCGATCAGCTCACGGACCGCGTGCTCATGCTCGGCCGTCTCACCATCGTTCGCCGCGCTATTACCGCCGTGGCGGTCACAATTTCCGCCGTTCTCCAGACATTCCTGATCCAGGCGTTCATTCAACCCGCCGACCTGCTTCCGAGCGGCCTCACCGGCGTCGCGGTCCTGCTCGATCGCGTTACCTCGCTCGGCGGCGTTCACATCGACATCTCGCTCGGTATGCTCGCGCTCAACATCCCCGTGGCGCTCCTATGTTGGAGCGGCATTAGCAAGCGCTTCGTCATCTTCTCGATGATGCAGGTCGTGCTCTCATCGCTGTTCCTCAACGTCTTTCACTTCGCGCCGTTTTTGGGCGACAAGATCATGCTCATCATTTTTGGCGGCGTGGTCTCGGGTCTGGGCGCTGCCATCGCGCTTAAGTCCGGCGCATCCACCGGCGGTACCGACTTTATCGCGCTGTGGGTTTCCAACCACACGGGCAAGACCATCTGGGGCGTCATCTTTGGTTTCAACTGCTTTATCCTGGCGATCTTTGGCTTTATGTTTGGCTGGGACAAGGCGGCGTACTCCATCGTGTTCCAGTTTATTTCGACCAAGACAATCGACAGCTTCTATCGTCGCTACGACCGCGTGACGCTGCAGATCACGACGCGCAAGGCCGACGAGATCATGACCGCCTATGTCGACCATTTTCAGCACGGCATTAGCTGTGCCGAGGTTGTTGGCGGGTACAGCCGCGAGAAGATGTACCTGCTGCATACCGTTGTCTCGACCTACGAGAGCCAGGATATCGTCAAGCTGGTGTGCGACGTGGACCCCGGCGCCGTAATCAACGTGTTCCACACGCTCAACTTTGTGGGCGGCTGGTGGGGCGGTCATGTTGACGAACCTATGCCCACGGCTGTGCCCGATCCGGATAAGCCGGCGCGTATGGCCAGCAGGCAGGCGCGCCTGAGCGAGCAGGACAGCCTGCAGCAGGATGACGGCAAGTAAGGATTTGCTGTATGCGGTATATCGTTTTATCAAAGTGAGGTAACATATAAAAAGACGTTATATACGTATGAGTTATTTCGCTATTTTGATAAGAGTGACCAGATATGTCCGCACCTAAAAACGCACCGCTTTACCAGCAGATTTACGACGAGATCAAGGACGCGATCGAAAAGGGTGTTTATACACCCAAGGAGCGCATTCCGTCCGAGCTCGAGCTTGCCGAACAGTATGAGGTGAGCCGCATCACCGTGCGCCGTGCCGTTGAGGAGCTGTGCTCCGATGGCTACCTGGTTAAGCAGCAGGGACGCGGCACCTTCGTCGCCACGCCGCACATCAATCGCCAGTTCCACGCCTCGCTGCTGCAGACGTTTACCGCGCTATGTGCTGACAATGGCATGAAGGCGGGCACGCATGTAGTCGATCGCCAGATTGTGCCGGCGCGTCAAAACGAGATGGAATTCTTTGGTCTGCCGAAGGGTGCACTGCTGCTGCACATCAAGCGCGTGCGTACGGCCGACGGCGAGCCCATCTTTGAGGAAAACGTCTTTGTGCCGTTTGACCAGTATCGCGAGCTGCTGACGGCCGATCTTGAGGACAAGTCGATTTTTGCCGAGGTCGAGCGTGTCGGCGGCATCCCGATCGTCTCGGTTGGCCACCGCACGGTCGAGGCCGTTCGCGCCAACACCGAGCAGGCTGCCGAGCTGGGCATTGCCCCGCACGATCCGCTGCTCAACTTGCGTGTCGGTTTTATCGGTCCCAACGATGAACCGGTTTTGCTCGGCAAGCAGTACTACGTGGGCAGCCGCTACGTCATGGTCATGTAGGTTACGCGGTTTTACCAAACCGCGTAACGGGCCGACGCTGCAAACGCCCCTAAGCGGCAATCTGACGTTCAATCGTCGGTCGCGTACCGAAGTACGCTTCCCTCCTCTTTCACGTCACCTTGCTCGCTTAGGGGCGTTTTCGCTGACTTATGCTCAACCAGCGACGTTTCCGCGCTTGTCAAGAGACTAGTCATTGGGGACGTTCTTAAACGACTAGTCATTCAAGAACGTCCATTACAGTCGAAATTGTCAGCCCGGGACCGTCTCGGGCTACGATTGAGGCGCGCCCAGAACGGGCCCCCGACCGGGCGCCCGCGCACGGCCGAACGTCCCTGCCCCCGAGAGGGCCAGTTGGGTGCTGCCGGCGCGGGACGCGCCGCCCCCGACGGCTGATAGGAAAGTGCCGGGCAGGTGCCGCGGCTGGTAATGTGAGTGCCGAGGGGGAGGCCATCCGGTCGAACGACTACCGGAAGGATACCACCGTGAAAGCGCCATCCACCAGACCCGCGGCCGTGCTCGGCCTGGACGTCGGCAAGTCGTCGCACTGGGCCTGCCTGATCGACCGCGACGGGGAGGTGCTGGCCAGCGCCCCCGTCCGCAACAGGGAGGCCGAGCTCGACGCGCTGTTCGCCTCCGCGCCCGCCGGCACGCTCGTCGTCGTCGACCAGTTCCGCAACATAGGGTCCCTCGCCGTGAGGCGGGCCCGCGCCGCGGGGCTCGGGGTCGCCTACCTGCCCGGGCTCGCCGCCAGCCGCGCCGCGGGCCTGTTCGCCGGCGAGGCCAAGACCGACGAGCGCGACGCCGCGGTGATCGCGCGGACCGCCCTGGGCGTGCCGGACTCCCTGTCGGGGGTCCCGGGCCGCGGCGAGGCCCTCGAGGCCGCCCGCGCCCTCTCGTCGCAGCGCGACCACGTCGTCGCCTGCGCGACCAGGGACAAGAACCGCCTGCGCGCGGTGCTGCTCGAGTCCTGCCCGGCCCTCGAGGCCGCGGTCGACCTGTCGGACCGGCGGTGGCTGGAGCTGCTCGCCGGGTTCGGCGGGGCGTGGGGGATCGCCCGCTCCGGGGCCGAGGGCCCGCGGGCCGAGGCCGCCGGGGAGGCCGCGGCCGCCTCCACCGCGCCCCCGCCGGCGCTCGTCGAGGCCGAGAACAGGCAGGTCAGGTTCCTGGCCGCCCGGATATCGGAAGCCCTCGACGAGGCCGGGGCCCTCGAGGCCGAGACGGCGGCGCTGCTCGAGGGCGACGAGACCTACGCGTGCCTGCTCACCGTGCCCGGCATCGGCCCGAGGACCGCGGCGCAGCTCGCGGTGTCGGTCGACATCGGGAGGTTCCCGGACCACGACCACCTGGCCTCGTACTGCGGCATAGCCCCGAGGGTGAGGAGCTCCGGCACGTCGGTGAGGTCGGTCAGGGCGTCCAGGCGCGGCGACGCGAGGCTCAAGTCCCTGCTGATCTTCTCGTGCAACAGCCTGGTGAGGTCCTCGGGGCGCTACGGCGAGTACTACCGGGCCTGCAGGGCACGGGGCATGGGGCACGGACGGGCGCTCAAGGCCGTCGCGAGGAAGCGGCTCAGGGCGATATACGCCGTGATGCGCGACCGGGTGCCCTACCGGGAGTAGCCCCGACGGTTGACAAAACTATAGGAACACCCAATGATTACCCGCAGAATGAGCGTGGCTGACAGCCGGGCGACGCTGGTCCGCGTGGCGGCGTATAATCGGCGGCAGATGATTCTGACGTTAGGAAACCATGACCGATAGCATGCAGCAGATGGCGCTCGACACGCTCGGCGCCTATTTTGGCTACACTTCGTTTCGCCCGGGCCAGGACCGCATGGTCGATGCGATCCTTGCCGGTCGCGATGCGCTGGGCGTTATGCCCACGGGTGCCGGCAAGTCCATCTGCTACCAGGTGCCCGCGCTCATGCTGCCCGGCATCACCTTTGTGGTGAGCCCGCTGCTGTCGCTTATGGAGGACCAGACCCGCGCGCTGCTCGCGGCGGGTGCGCGCCCCAGCTACCTCAACTCTAGCCTTACGCCGGCTCAGCAAAACACGGTGCTTAAGCGTGCACGCGAGGGTCGCTACCAGCTTATGTACGTGGCGCCCGAGCGTTTGCTCGAGCCGCGCTTTCTCGCCTTTGCGCAGGAAGCTGCGGCCGCCGACGGCATCGGCGTGCCGCTCGTGGCGATTGACGAGGCCCACTGCGTAAGCCAGTGGGGTCAGGATTTTCGCCCCGCTTACCTGCAGATTCGCGAGTTTATCGATTCGCTGCCGCAGCGTCCCATCGTGGCGGCCTTTACCGCTACGGCGACCGAGCGTGTGCGTGCGGATATTCAGCAGATGCTCGGCCTGCAAAACCCGGCGACCGTGGTGACGGGCTTCGACCGCAAGAACCTCTACTTTGGTTGCGAGGAGATGGGCGACAAGGCCAAGACCGCGTGGGTGCGCGACTACGTGATTGCGCATTCGAGCGAGAGCGGCATCGTGTATTGCTCCACCCGCAAGACGGTCGATGCCCTGGCAGGCGAGCTTGCCGAGGCTCTGGGTCCCAGCGGCATTCGCGTGGGCCGCTACCACGCCGGCATGGGCAACGATGCCCGTCGCCAGAGCCAGCGCGCCTTTATCGACGACGACATCCAGGTGATGGTCGCCACCAACGCCTTTGGCATGGGTATCGACAAGCCCAACGTGCGCTACGTGATCCACAACAACGTGCCCGAGAGCATCGAGGCCTACTATCAGGAGGCGGGCCGCGCCGGTCGCGATGGCGATCCGGCGAGCTGCCACCTGCTGTGGAATGGCAACGATTTCCGCATGCGCCGCTTTTTGATCGACCGCGGCGATGCGGCCGACGAAGCGCTCGACGACGAGCAGCGCGCGTGGGCGCTCCAGAACCGCTACCGTTTGCTCAGCCAGATGGAGGGTTACTGCAACACCACCGGCTGCCTGCGCGAATACATGCTGCGTTACTTTGGCGACGAGGCCGCGGCCGAGCATGCGGTTGCGTGCGCGGTTGGCGCGGAAGACGAGGCCGAGGGCTGCGGCAACTGCAGCAACTGCCTCACGCAGTTCGAGGTCGAGGACGTCACCGACATGGCACGCGCCGCCGTGCGCTACGTTGCCATGCGCCCTATGCGCTTTGGCAAGTCGCTGATCGCCGATGTGCTCCACGGCGGCAATACCGAGCGCATTCGCCAGATGCATCTGGACGAGGACCGCGGCTATGGTGAGCTGTCGAGCGAATCGGTCGGCCGCATTAAGGACATCATCGGCCAGCTGTGCGGCCGTGGCTACCTGGCCACCTCGCAGGGTCAGTATCCGGTGGTGGGCCTGGGCCCGCGCGCCGGCGAGGTCGAGGACGAGGCCTTTGCCTTTACCATTAAGCGCCGCGCGTCCAAGCGCAAGGCCTCAGCGCGCGCCCGTCGTGCGGTGGACCTGCTGCGCGAGGAAGCCGAGCTGGACCAGCGTCCGCGCGTGGGCGACGACGCCGAGCTGTTCGAGCGTCTGCGGGCACTCCGCAAGGAGATCTCGACCGAGCTCGAGATAGCGCCGTATATGGTCTTCTCCGACAAGGCCCTGCGCGGCATGTGCCGCCTGCGCCCGCAGACGCGCGACGAGCTTATCCAGGTCAACGGTATTGGTGAGAAAAAGGCCGACAGCTTTGGTGAGCAGTTTATGACGGCGATTGAAGAGTTTGAATCCGAGCACGCACGGGATGGAGCGTAAACTATGGCAACCGAGAGCAAAACAGAGCGTTCCGAGCGCGCCGAGGTGCCCGCCGTGCCGCTGTATCAGCAGGTTATGGACGACCTAAAGGGCGAGATCTCGCGCGGTGTGTATCCGACCGGCTCGCGCATTCCATCCGAGATGGAGCTCGCGAAGTCCTACGGCGTGGGGCGCATCACCGTGCGCCGCGCCATCGAGGAGCTGTCGCGCGCGGGGTATCTTAGCCGCCAGCAGGGGAGGGGTACCTTTGTGTGCGCTCCCAAGCTCAAGCGCAAGATTGTCCAGAAAGGCGATGTTCAGAGCTTTACCGATGGCTGCGTTGCAAACGATATGGTGCCGGGCGCGCGCCTGGTGTCGCGCACGGTGGTCGCGGCGACGCACGAGGATGCGGCATTCTTTGGCGTGGAGCCCGGCTGCGAGCTTATCGTGGTCGAGCGCGTGCGTACGGCCGACGGCGTCCCCGTCATGCTCGAGAACAACGCCTTTGTGCTTGCCGACCATCCGTATCTGCAAACACTGGCCGACGATGACCTTACCGACAATTCGATCTTTGCGCTTGTTGCCGAGCATTCGGGTCGTTCGCCGCTCAAATCCGATCCCTGCACGGTGGAGATTGCGCTTGCCGATGCTCAGGCGGCCCCGCTGCTCGAGGTTCCGATCGGCGAGCCGCTCTTCTACATGGAGGCGTACTTTACCGATTTTGATGAGCAGCCTCTGCTGCTCGGCCGCCAAAAGATCGTGGGATCGCGCTACGTGTTCGACATCTAACGTTCATAGATAGAACAACATAGAACAAATTTGCCGAAATGACTTTCCGAGCGATAGCTTGCGTGGTATAAATAGGACAACATAGAACGACCGCAGGTACGAGCTGTCGTCTAAAGTTGCCATACAAGGAGGAACATCAGTATGAACGCACATGATCTGGTTCAGGAAATCATAGAGCGCAAGGGCAAGATCGAGAACGTCTTTTGGATCGCCTGCGGCGGTTCGATGATCGACCTGATGCCGGCTAACGAGCTGCTCAAGCGCGAGGCCATCACGTTTACCTCGACGGTCTACACCGCGCGTGAGTTCTGCCTGATGGCCCCCAAGAGCCTCGGCGAGAAGTCGCTCGTCATCGCCTGCAGCCACAGCGGCAACACGCAGGAGGTCGTCGACGGCTGCGAGATGGCGCTGGCTGCCGGTGCCGAGGTCGTTGCCATGACCGACTGCGAGGGCTCCAAGATCGATAGCGGCAAGTGGACCACCTGGGTCTATCCGTGGGGCGAGGGCGTGCCGCAGTCCGAGGTCCCGCAGGGTATCGGCGCTCTGATCGCCGCTGAGCTGCTCGATCAGCAGGAGGGCTACGAAGCACTCGCCGACATGTATGCTGGCCTTAAGCAGATGGACGCGCTGTTGCCCGCCGCTCGCGAGAAGGTCAACGCCGAGCTGGGTGACCGCTTTGCCGAGCTCTGCCAGCAGCACAAGTTCTTCTACATCCTGGGCTCCGGCCCCAACTTTAGCCAGACCTACGCCATGGCTATCTGCTCGCTCATGGAGATGCAATGGCAGCACTGCTGTTACATCCACTCTGGTGAGTACTTCCACGGCCCCTTCGAGGCCACCGAGCCCGGCGTGTTCTACTTTGTGCAGCTCGGCGCAGGCGAGTGCCGCCCCATGGAGGAGCGCGCGCTTGCGTTCCTCAACACGCACACCGACACGCTCATGGTGCTCGATGCGCTCGAGTACGGCGTGGGCGAGGTGCCCGCTAGCGTGCGCTCGTTCCTAGAGCCGATCTTCTTCTATGCGATGAGCTGCGAGCTGCGCGCCGCCCGCGGCAAGGTGTTCGACCACAGCCCCGAGATCCGTCGCTACATGGGCATCGAGCAGTACTAAGTAACGGGAAAACCATTCACCTTCGATTCGCAAGGGCACTGCGTGAGTCAAAAAAGCGGGCCGCGCCGGGGATTTCCGGCGCGGCCCGCTTAGTATCGCGCTTAGAATCGCAAGGTTGCGGCAGGCAGCGGCCTACTTTGCGTCGTAGGCCTCGGTGTCCCACCAGTCGAGCTGGGCGATGTTGTCGCGGATGTGCTGGCAGCTCTTGTGGAAGCCCTCGAGCTCGTACTCGGACAGGTCCAGCGTGTAGACCTCCTCGACGCCCTCGGCACCGATCACGCACGGCAGGGAGGTAAAGATACCCTCCTCGCCATACTGGCCGGTCATAAGCGTGGAGGCGGAAAGCACAGCGTGCTCGTTGTGCAGCACAGCGGCGCAGACGCGCGCGGCGGAGTTGGCGACGGCGTACTCGGTGCATTGCTTGCCCTGGTAGGTTACATAGCCGCCCTTGCGTGCAAGCTCCTCGACCTCCATGTGGTCAAAGGCGTACTTGTCGGGGTTCTCGGCCTGAAGCTCGTTGAGGCTCTTGCCGGCGACGGTTGCGGCCTTAAAGGCGGCCAGCTGGCTAAAGCCGTGCTCGCCGATCATGTAGGCGTCGATGGACTTGGGGCTCACGCCGACCTTCTTGGAGATTTCGGTGCGCAGGCGGGCGGAATCCAGGCCGCAGCCCGAACCGATGATCTTCTTGGGATCGTAGCCGGTCAGGTGCCACAGCTCGGTGCACACGACGTCGCAGGGGTTGGAGATGCTCACGAAGATGCCGTCAAAGCCGGCGTCGACGATGCGCTTGGCAAAGGTGCGGGCGGCGTCGGTGGTAAAGAACAGCTCGCCGTCGCGGCTGCCGGCGGCCAGCGCGACCTTACCGGCAGCGTTGACGATGACGTCGCAGCAGGCCAGCTCCTCGTAGTAGTCGTAGCAGTTGACGATCTTGGTGTTGTACGGGACAAACGAAAGGGAGTCGCGCAGGTCCTGGACCTCGGACGTCACCTTGGCCTCGTTGATATCGCACAGGTACAGCTCGTCGGCAATGCCCTGCATAAGCAGGCTATTGGCGACATGTGCTCCTACGTGGCCCTGGCCAACCACACCGATCTTACGCGTCTGGTACATATATGTATCCTTTCGGCCGAGTTTTTCGCGTCGAACCATTGTAGCGTCCTGCTGCCACTTTGCTAGGCTAAAGCGCCGTAGATTTTTGGGACATGCCTTAATCTCTACTTTTGGGGTGATTTGGGCCGCTGACGGCATCGCTGGGCGATGTGCTCGCGCGGATGGGGCCGCTCGTTGTACCATAGCTGCAACTGACTCGTAAGGAGCATCCATGCCCATTCGCATCCCCGACGCCCTCCCTGCCGCCGCGCAGCTCGAGAGCGAGAACATCTTTGTCATGACCGAGTACCGCGCGCTGCACCAGGACATCCGTCCGCTGCGTGTGCTCATCCTCAACCTCATGCCCACCAAGATCGCCACCGAGACGCAGATTATGCGCAAACTCTCCAACACGCCGTTGCAGGTGGAGGTGGACCTGCTGCGCACCAAGACGCACGAGGCCACGCACGTGAGCGCCGGTCACCTGGAGACGTTCTACCGCACGTTCGACGACATCCGCGACATCCACTACGACGGCCTGATTATCACGGGCGCGCCCGTGGAGCAGATGCCGTTCGAGGAGGTCGACTACTGGCCCGAGCTCTGCCAGATCATGGATTGGTCCACCACACACGTGCACTCTACGCTGCACATTTGTTGGGGCGCGCAGGCGGGGCTCTACCATCATTACGGCATTCAGAAGTACGATCTACCGGCCAAGGCAAGTGGCGTGTTCGAGCATTATCTGGTGAAGCCGCAAAGCCCGCTGGTCCGCGGCTTCGACGACCGTTTCTATGCCGTGCACTCGCGCAACACCGATGTGCGCCGCGAGGACGTGGAGGCCGAGCCGCAGCTTGAGGTCGTGGCTGTGTCCGACGAGGTGGGCCTGTACATCGTCAAGTCGACCGACAGCCGCCGCTTCTTTGTCTTTGGTCACCCCGAGTACGATACCGACACGCTGCGCCTGGAGTACGAGCGCGACGTGAAGCGCGGGCTCAACCCTCAGGTGCCGGCGCACTACTTCCCGGGTGACGACCCCGCCGCCGAGCCGCGCAACGTCTGGCGCAGCCAGGCTCAGCTGTTCTACACCAACTGGCTCAACTACTACGTCTACCAGACCACGCCCTACGACCTGGCCCGCGCCGGCGAGGAGCACTAGACTGCGATGGTGCTGCTGTAGCCGTGGCTGATGTGGCGGCGATCAGGCGCTGATGATGTTGGGCAGCGGCAGGTCGTGGGCATCGGTGGGGATGTGGTCGACGCGCTGTTCGTCAAAGGCGATGCCGATGATTTGGCATGCGGGCGAGAGCATGGGCAGGTAGCGGTCATAGCAGCCGCCGCCGTAGCCCAGGCGCGCGCCGGCGCGGTCGAAGGCTACGAGCGGCACGACGATCATGTCGAGAGCGTCGGCAGGCACGATAGGGAAGCGGCTGCTGTCGATGTCCGTGGCCGCGAAGGCCCGCGTGGGGTGGGCGATAAACGGTGCCGCGGATGCATCGTCGGCGGCAACTGCCCGCATACACATGCGCTGGCCACAAGCTGCGGCGTCTGTTGCCGAGAGCATGCACGGATAGGCCACGCGCCAGCCACGTTTGGCGGCAGCTGCGGCAAACGCGGCTGGGTTGACTTCGGAACCCATCGCGGCATAGACGGCAACGGTGTGCGGTGCCGCGGGATCCGAGCGACCCAGTCGCTCAACCAGCCGCGCACAGATAACGGCAGACTTCGCCGCCCGCACATCCAAATCAAGAGCGTCACGTCGGGCAATCACCGCCCGTCGCAACTCAGCCTTGTCCATCCCAACCTCCTCTAGCAAACCTGCCAAAAAGAGACAGGTTTATTTTGGCAGGTTTTATCTGGGCAAACAGCGAAAACCACCACGAAGGGAACACAGGCACCCTCGTAGTGGTTTTGATGGCGACTCGTCTCTATTACAACGCCGCGGCGATTGCTTCGGCCACAAATTTGTTAAGCGATTCACCCTTCTTTGCCGCCGCCAGTGCTGCCTGCTTGTGAAGCTCGGAGCCTGTTCTCACATTGAATGAGCCCTTAAAAGCCCGCTCTGGTTCCTTGCCCTTTTCGGCACAAAACTCAAGGTAATCGTCGACGGCGTCGTGGAAGCATCGCTCCACTTCTTCAACCGTGGAGCCTTCAAATACAATTGCGTCCCTAATGCCGGCGACCATACCTGTCAGCACGTGCTGTTCGGCATCGAACTCGACCGGGGCGAAATAACCCTTGTAAGCCAAAACGTTACTCATGGCTGCCTCCGACATCTTGTAGAAATCGAACGATGTTTCGGATGGTTCCCGCCGTCAATTCGTCAGATGGATGGGGTGCGTGCATCACGAACATTCTGCCGTCCGATGGCCTGTAGAAGCGAATGCGCGATCCGGATGTCCTGCCTTTGTTGTCCATTTCAAAGCCATATGAAGCCATAACTTTAAGAAAGTCAGCAAATCTATACGTTGAAGGACGGCTAAGCAGCTGGGCGATGAGTTTGTCGATCCGAGTCATCCTGCCTCACATCCTGCAACTATATTATAGTTGCAATTTAAGTCCGATGCAAACACTCATAATATAGAACATGTGTACGTATAGAACAAGCGTTCGAATCACCACTGAGAAAGGGGACAGGCACCTTTGTGGTGGTCTGTGCTGTGATGGGCGTCTGCGGCGGTTTGTCTCGATCTGTAACAGTAACTCTGCAAAATCTGACCTAGATGTTACAGATTGAGACAAAGGGCCGGCATCATCCGAAAACGTCTCGATTTGTAACATCTGGATCCAATATTACCGCCTAGATGTTACAGATCGAGACAAACCGCCGCGGTGGGCTGCGCCGCCTCGCCCAAGCCGCAGAAAAAGGTAGATTTTCAGGCATGTCCTAAAAATCTACCTTTGTGCGTTAGCCCAGCAGGTCGATGACGTTAAAGCCGGCGTTGCTCTTGGCGATGACTTCGCGGCCGCCAAAGACGCAGGTGGGCGACACGGCTGCGATGCGCGTCACATCGGCGCCGAACGAGCGCAGCTCAGCGGGTGTGGCCGCGAGCATCTGGGCGCGACGTTCCTCGCGTGCGTGCGGATCGAGCCCGGCCAGGTAGGTCGTGTTGCGACGCTTGGTGAGCGCGTACGGCTTCACCGGCGCGTCCATGCCGCTCACGCAGCTCACGATAAAGCCCTCGAAGGCGGACTCGTCGGGCTCAAAGCTGCCGAGCCATTCGCCTGCGCGCTCCACGCGCTCAATCGAAGGATCGATTGCCGGGTCGCGGTAGGTGTAGAACGCCGCCTGACGCTCGCCGGCCGCGCGGAATCCGCAGCCGTACGCGCCGCCCTTCACGCGGATCTCGTTCCACAGGTAGTCGTAGGAGAGTGCGTTGGCGGCAACCGCCCAGGTGCCAGTCACGTCAATGCCCAAGCGACGCGGGTCGCACGCGCTTGCCGCAAAGCAGATGTCGCTGGGGATGACAAAAGCCTCGTGGCGGTCGCACGGCGTCGGTACCACGAGCGCGTCGCGGCCGGCACCATCGCCCGCACCCAGCCCCAGGTCGCCCGCGGCATCCCAGTACGCGTCAAAGTCCTCGTCGCTGCCGGTAAAGCTCGCCAGGCAGCCGTCGGCCACAAAGATGCGGCCTGCCAGCTCGGCAAGCTTGGCACGCAGGCCGTCCAGGCGCTCGTCAAAGTGGTCGAGCAAATCGCGCAGGAACAGGTAGAAGTCTACGCCCGAGAGCTGCTCACGCACCACGGCCGAAGGCGAGCTGTAGCTCATCGCGCGACCGAGCGCCGCCGAGTGGCCGTTGTTGATAAAGCCCTGCTCAAGCCCAATACGAATCTGCGTGAGCACGTCGCGCACGCGGTCGGCATCGGCGTCCGCCAGCAATGTGCTCGACCACACCTCGCGCGGCAGGCTCGCCAGCGCGTCGATCTTTTCGGACAGGGCGCCGGCGCTCACCAGCAAGTAGGGGCGCACGCCGTCCACGTCGGGCTGGGTCATGACCTCGGTCGTAAAGCTCAAAAAGCCGAGCTTGCCGGCAAGTAAATTGTCGAGCTCCTCGGCCGAATGCTCGCGCGTGGGCAGCTGCTTAAGCAGGCGGCAGAGCAGTGTCACATAGGGCAGGTCCTCAAACGCGACGCAGCTCAGGTCGAAATACTGCATGGCGTAGGCCAGACGGTTGGTGGGGATGCCGTGGCGCAGGCAGGGGATGGGCGCGGTCGTGTCCACGACCAGTGGCGGCTCGGGGCGCGCCTCGCCAATGTCGGACACGCGCAGGCGCGGCAGCGTGGCCTTGGCCTCGGGTGTGTCTTCCGCCTCCTGCGCGGCACGCAGCGCGGCCGTGCGCTCGACCACGTCGGCCAGCTCGGCATCGGTCATGGCATCGCGCTTGGCTGCCAGCTCGGCGGCCTCGGCACCCTCCGAACCCTCGGCGGCGTCCACCGGCACCAGCTCGACCAGTGCCATGTGATCGTTCTGCAGCACCAGTTCGCGCAGCAGGTCCTCAAAATAGCTGCCGTCCAGCTCGCCGCGCAGCTCCTCGTACACCGGGCCATACTTGAGCGCCAGCGTCGCAGCGTCGTCATCGTAGAGCCACGTGCTCAGCGCGTCGCACGCAATGGCCACGCCGTCGGCAATACCGTAGTCGCGCTGGCGCAGGTCGTACTCGTTGCTGCTGATGATGGCCTCCAGGCGCTCGCGCGGAACGCCGTGCTCGCACAGGTTGCGACAGGCGTCCTGGAATACGCGGCGCACCTCGCGCGCCACGCCGGGCTGAGCGTTTTGCAGCATGATGAGCTCGTAGGGCTGCAGGCTCTCGGCCGCGGTGTAGCTCACCACGTTGCCGCCCAGGCCGGCAGCAAGGATCGCCTTCTTAACCGGCGCCTCGTTGGAGCCCAGCAGCGCCTCGAACAGGATGTCCGCCGCAATCGTGCGTTTGCGGTCGAGCGCGCTGCCCAGCACAAAGCCCAGGCCCACCAGGGCGTTCTCGGGCGTGGTGGCCATCTCGATACGCTGGTACTCGCAGGTCACAGGCGCCTGCACGCCCAGCGGATTGGGCGCCAACGCGGCCGGGTCCTCGCCGGCGGCAACGGCTGCGTCCATGCGGCGGCTCGCGGCGCTCGACTGCGACAGATAGCGCTCGTCCAAAAAGGCCAGCGCGCGGTCCACGTCCAGGTCGCCGTAGAGCGTTATATAAGAGTTAGAAGGGTTGTAGTGGCGGGCGTGCGTGTCCAGGAACTGCTCGTAGGTGAGCGTCGGAATCGCGCGCGGGTCGCCGCCGCTCTCGTGCGCATAGGCGGTGTCGGGGTAGAGCGCGGCGTTGACGGCGTCGTCCAGCACGCTCATGGGATCGGACAGCGCACCCTTCATCTCGTTGAATACCACGCCGTTATAGCGCAGCGTGCCCTCGCGCAGGCTCGCGGAGCTGCCGTCGCCCTCGCCCTCGGCGCCCTCCGGCAGGTCCAGCTCGTAGTGCCAGCCCTCCTGCTCAAAAATGGTGGGCTTGGTATAGATGGCCGGGTTGAACACCGCGTCCAGGTACACGTCCATCAGGTTGTAGAGGTCCTGCTCGTTGGTAGTGGCAACGGGGTAGATGGTCTTGTCGGGGTAGGTCATGGCGTTGAGGAACGTCTGCATGGAGCTCTTGATCAGATCGACAAACGGCTCCTTAACGGGGAACTTGGCCGATCCGCACAGCACCGAGTGCTCAAGGATATGGAACACGCCGGTGGAATCGGCCGGCGGCGTCTTAAAGCCAATGGCAAAGGCCTTGTTCTCGTCATCGCACGCCAGGTACAGCAGGCGCGCGCCCGAGGCGGTGTGGCGCAGCACATAGGCATCCGCGTCGAGCTCGGGCACGGTCTCGCGGCGCTCGACGGCAAAGCCGTGGCAGGTGGTTCCGGGTGCCAGCAGTGCGGCGGCGGTGGAGCGCGGGTCGGTTGAGGTGGTGGGCATGTGCAGTCTCCTTTGACGCCCCAGTGGGGGCGAATCGAGTCGAATCTCCGAGAGTATACCCATATGGGGCCGCGGCTCTGCAGCGAACTGAAGACGATGTGGGTGGACTAGCCTAGCTAGGTTGATAACGAATACCGCGGGTAGCCGCTGCACCCCGCTAAAGTGAAATAACACCCCGTTTACCGAATCATTTAGGAAATATATGGACTCCTAAAAAGTTCTAATATAATATAAGTCATCTATCTATAAACTGCTGATTCCTTGCAAAGGTATGGTTGATATGGTTGAAGCAAATAGCGTTGTCCCCCTGTACAAACAGATTGTCCGTGCGCTTTCTGATTCGATCGCCAACGGCACGTACCGCCCGGGAGATAAGCTCCCGACCGAGGCGGAGCTCATCGAGCAATTTGGCGTGAGCCGAATAACGGTTCGCTCCGCAATTAGAGAAATGGAAGATGCTGGGCTTGTTGAGAGGGCCCGCGGCAAGGGCACGTTCGTTTCGTCGGACACACAGATGTATGCCGCGGACGACCGTGAGAGCTTTACCCATTCGTGCCAGCTTGCGGGAAAACAGGCGTCTACCAGGGTTCTCGCAATGGGCTGGGACTTCCCAAGCCTGCGAGACGCGAAGTTCCTGGGCGTAGACGATACCCAAAAGGTATTGCGTAGCCGTCGTCTGCGCCTTGTGGATGACAAGCCCACGATGCTGGAAACCAATAGCTATTCCGCTGTGCTTTCTTTTTTGGAGCATGAATCCCTCGAGGATTCGCTGATGGCGGTACTCGATCGCCAGGGGATCAAGATGGGCCCCAACACGCGTACGCTCGAGGTCTGCTATGCGAGCGAGCTCGAGGCGGCATACCTTAACGTGGAGCTGGACTCTCCGCTGCTTCTGTTTGTCGATAGACGTTATGCTCCAAGCGGCGAGCCGCTTTTCATCTCCCGTCAGGTGTACTGCACCGAGCGACTGAAGTTCTATTTGTAAATTAGAGATAGATTGGTCAATTTACCGACCAATTGCTACCGTTCGCGGATTTGGAAAATAGACACACCGCGTAGGGTAGATTGCTAATATACTTTGTTATGACAATATAGTACGTCTTATTGATATTGGAGAACTATGAATAAGATATTGCTAGCGAGTCATGGTTATCTCGCCCAAGGTATGAAGAGCTCTCTCGAGATCCTGATGGGCGCCAACGACCGAATCGAGTGTCTGTGCGCCTATGTCGATGACGACACGAGGGATGTCGCAGCGCTTATCGATGCTTGGATGGAGTCGAAGGACCCTGCCGACTCTTGGTTTGTCGTGACTGACATCTTTGGCGGCTCTGTAAACAACGAATTCATTCAGAGGCAGACCGCCGGATCGTTTACGTTGATTACCGGAATGAACTTGCCGCTGCTGGTGGAAATGGCTACACAGCTGGACTCCCTGGATGCGGACAAGGCCAAAGCTGCGGTCGAGGGATCACGTTCGTTTATCATGCTTTGTGAGGCGGCGGACATGCTTGCCGATGTCGAAGAAGAAGAGTTCTAGTTAGTTCTGGTTCGAGCCCTAGCTAAGGGCCACACCTGTCATTACCTTTATTACGTGCGGAGATGATTACGATGATTAAGCTTACGAGAGTTGATTACCGATTGATTCACGGCCAGGTCGCCATGTCTTGGACACATGCGCTGGATGTCGATTGCATCCTGTGTGCCAGCGACGCTGTGGCAAAAGACGACATGAGAAAAGCCGCATTGAGGCTCGCCCGCCCCAACGGCGTGAAGCTCGTCATAAAAGACGTAAACGCTGCTATCGAGGCGCTCAACAGCGGCGTCACCGACAAGTATTCGCTGTTTATCATTGTCGAGACGATCGAGGATGCCTATCGCCTTGCTAAGGGTTGCAAAGACATCAAGGAGATCAATCTGGGCGGAACTCGAAAGTCTCCCGAGACCACGCTTCATCCGACCCCCGCGATCTTTGCGACCGAAACCGATGCCGAGCATATCCAAGAGCTTGTGAACGATGGCGTGGTTATCGAAATCCGTCAGGTTCCCAATGACTCAAAGGTACTTGCCAAGGACGTTTTCTAGCTGGAAACCTGCCATTGTCTAGCATTTATTAACTAGGTCCTCCTTTCTTTAGCCCGCCGATCATTTGATCGGCGGGCTTTTTATTAAAGGCTTTAGCCTGTGCGGGGCGCACAGCGCGCCGCATCAGAAACCACCCGCTATGCGGGTGGGGCCAAACGGCTTTACAAAGCCGCCCCCTCGCCGGACACTTGCGATTGTTCAGGCCGCAAGGAATCCGAGTCGAGAGGGCGGTGGTGGCGTATGGCCCAGAAGGCCTACAGCCTGTCGCACACGAAGTGGATGTGCAAGTACCACGTCGTGTTCACGCCGAAGTATAGGCGCAAAGTCATCTACAACCAAATAAGGTCCGACCTTGGGGAGATCTTCAGGAAGCTCTGCCAGTACAAGGGGATAGAGATCATCGAGGGGCACCTGATGCCCGACCACGTCCACATGCTGCTGGCGATACCGCCGAAGTACAGCGTATCGAGCGTGATGGGCTACCTGAAGGGGAAGAGCTCGCTGATGGTATTCGACAAGCACGCGAACATGAAGTACAAGTTCGGCAACAGGAGGTTCTGGGCCGAGGGCTACTACGTGTCCACCGTCGGCCTGAACGAGGCCACGATCGCGAAGTACATCCGGGAGCAGGAGAAGGCCGACATCGCGCTCGACCGGCTGAGCGTCAAGGAGTACGAGGACCCCTTCGGCAGGGGGCCGGGGCGTAAATAACGCCGGTTTGACCGGCCCGCCACGGGTCAATCTGCAGTGCGGCCCGAACCCCGTGAGGGCCGGCGCCTTTAGACGCGTGCCGGAAATCCAAGGGTTATACCCTAAGAGCAAACCACCCCTTTTAGGGGTGGTTTTGATTAAAGAAAAATCAAAAAAATCTGAAATAGTTCTTGCATAGTTAGTTATATAAAGTATTATAACGTCATGGGATGAATGAAGGGTTCATCCAAGTGAGTTAGGAGTAAGGGATGTTCAATTTCGATGAGCCTCGTTACGAGAAGGTTGTGAGCGATGCCCTCGCTCTCCGTCCTCAGATTGAGGCTGCCGTGGACAAGGTCTGCGAGCAGGGTTATTCCAACATCTTCTTCATCGGCTGCGGCGGCACTTGGGCCCACACGCTCCCGATGAAGTATTGGGTCGAGACCACCACGGCCGACGTCGACGTCCACTGCGAGATTGCCGCTGAGTTCCTCGCATGCCCGCCCAAGACCTTCAACAAGGACTCGGTCTGCGTCTTCTCCACCCGTACCGGCACCACCCCCGAGATCATCGAGGCCGCCAAGTTCTGCCAGGAGCAGGGTGCCCGCACGCTGATGTATGTCTCCAACGACAACACCCCGGCCACCGAGTACGCCGATTACAAGTTCTTCAGCTTCGCCGAGGACGACGTTCTGTGCGAGGCCATCTACACCTATCAGATCACGCTGGTCGCCCGCTTCCTCAAGAACGCCGGCGCCTTCCCCAAGTACGACACCTTCATGGAGGAGTTCGGCAACATCGCCCCGTACCTCATCAAGGCCAAGGACGCTCAGGACGAGCGCTGCGCCGCCATGGCCGAGGACTTCAAGGACACCGACTACCACATGGTGATCGGCTCCGGCATGCTCTGGGGTGAGGCCTACGACTACGCTATGTGCATTCTCGAGGAGATGCAGTGGATCAAGACCAAGTCTATCCACGCCGCCGAGTTCTTCCACGGCACCATCGAACTGTGCGAGGAGGGCACGAGCCTCATCATGCTCTACGGCGAGGACGACACCCGTAAGCTCATGGACCGCGTGGACAACTTCACTCACATGCTCGCCGACGAGAAGGGCGTCCATGTCCGCGTGAACAAGTTCGACACCGCCGAGGTCGAGCTGCCGTTCAGCGACCCCGAGTTCCGCAAGATCGTCTCCCCGATGGTCACCTACACCATCACCGAGCGTCTGAGCTGCCATCTCGAGCACGTCCGTAACCACCCGCTCACCACGCGTCGTTACTATCACCAGATGAACTACTAATCCTCTCAAATTGCTGCGGTTGTCTGCAGGCGAGCTGCGCAGAATGCCTCGCCTGCAGACCTGTTTCTGGGGTTGATCGAAATGGTTGTCCAGTATCTTCTAGTTGCACTGGTCGCATTTATTGCGTCCATGGACGAGCAATTATTTGGCATTACGATGCTTGGTCGTCCGCTGTTTACGAGCCTGTTTGTCGGCTTGATTCTTGGCGATGTCCAGCAGGGCGTTATCGTCGGCGCTGCTTTGGAGTCCATGTTCATGGGCGCCATCATGGTCGGCGCGGCGGTTCCTCCCGAGGTCTATGCTTCCGGCGTGCTTGGCTGCGCGTTTGCCGTCATTACGGGTACGGGCACGGCAACTGCCGTCGCACTCGCCCTTCCCGTCTCCGTCTTCCTTCAGGTGTGGCGCAACTTCTGCTACGCCGTTCCGGGTGCCTTTGCCTGCAAGAAGATCGAGACCGCTCTGGCAAATCGTGATCTTGCCAAGGCGAATCTGTACCATCTGACCATCGTGCCGCTGTCGATTGGCATTCCGTCTGCACTGCTGGTGTTTTGCTCGCTGTTCTTTGGTGCCGACCTCATCAACAATGCGCTTAACGCTATTCCGCAGTTTGTGATGGACGGCCTCAACGTTGCGTCCGGCGTCATGGTCTGCATCGGCTTCGCTCTTCTTATTAGGACCATGGGCGACAACAAGCTTCTTCCCTGGCTGTTCCTGGGATTCATTATGGTCATCTACCTCAAGATGGACGTTGTCGGTGTTGCCGCTGCCGCTATCTGCGTCGCGCTGCTCCTGGCCTTCCGCGAGGGCTCGGCCGGTCCGCAGGCGGTTGCCGAGGATGAAGAGGAGGACTTCTAATGGCTACCCAGAACACCGATCTCAAAGAGGCCAAGAAGGACGCGATTATGACTCCCGATATGTATCGGAGCATGTTCCTTCGCCAGTTTACGAGCCAGTGCTCGCAGTCGTACGACAAGATGATGGCAATGGGCTTCATGTACACCATTCAGAAGCCCCTGCGAAAGATCTATCCCAACGACGACGATTACTATGCGGCGCTTGATCGCCATACCGAGTTCTTTAACATCACGCCTCATGTGCTTCCGTTTGTAGCCGGCCTAACGGTTTCGATGGAAGAGCAGGCGGCTGCCGATAAGAACTTCGACACGTCCTCGATTAACGCCATGAAGGTCGGCCTCATGGGACCGCTTTCCGGCATCGGCGATTCGTTCTACTGGGGTACGTTCCGCGTGGTCGCCGCCGGCATTGGTATTGGCATCGCGTCGACGGGCAACCCGCTCGGCCCCATCGTGTATGCGCTCATCTACTCCGTGATTAACTTTGCAACGCGTATCGTCGCCGCCCATCTGGGATACGACCTGGGAACCAAGTTCCTGCAGCAGTCCGAAGAGAACAACCTTATGTCTCGCATGACGCATGCTGCCGGTGTCCTCGGAATGACCGTCATTGGCGCGATGATTGCGGCGCAGGTCTCACTGTCCACTGCTTTGACCTTTGATGTGGGTGGTTCGGAGATTGTCCTGCAGGATCTGTTCGATTCGATCTTCCCCGGCCTGCTGCCCTTGCTGGCAACGTTCGCTTGCGTTGCCCTGTACAAAAAGGGTGTCAAGACCATTTGGATTATTATTGGTATCTTCGCGATCTGCATCATCGGAACAGGTTTGGGAGTGTTCGCGGCGGCGTAATGTTGACTGCTATGCTCGTGCGTTGGATAACTAACTGACCGTTTGAAAACGGGGCTCGGCGTAAGGCCGGCCCCGTTTTTTTGTTTGAGGGATTTTCCGACCGTCCAAAAATCCACGCTCGTTCATTACTCACGTATCTCTCATCTCTCATTCGTCACTAATACGAGAGATAACAGAAAGACGAGAGATAAATATGAGAGATAACTGATCAGCAAAGAGACAAGCAATCATGGTATTGTCTCAATACTGATTGTTCTACCAGCAAAAACATGTTTAAATGAAACAGATGGCAGACATCTTATCTTTCATCTCTCACTTATCTCTAATATGAGAGATAGCAGTAAGATGAGAGATAATTACGAGAGATAACTGAGCGACGAGGGAAATCCGTCTGCGGCATTCTCCGCAGGACCGAGCGAAGGGACGTGCAGATGAACGAAAACGAGCTGGCCGGTCTGCTCGAGTCATTAAAGCGCATGGGCTCGGATGACCTTAGCGTCGAAGTGAAAGAGAGCGCCACGACGCTTTCCCGCGACGTATGGGAAACGGTCAGCGCTTTCGCAAACACCGCCGGCGGCATCATCGTGCTCGGCGTGAGCGAGCGCGCGGGCTTTGTCCCGGTTGAGAACTTTGAGACCGAGAAGGTGCTCAACCAATTCGTAGCGGGCATGGGTGATGCCGGCGGTCGCGGAAAACTGGCCAATCCGCCCAAATACACCATTGAACGCGTGGAGCTCCAGGGCACCGTGGTTCTGGTCATCACGATTGAGGAGCTCGACCCGTCGAGCAAGCCTTGCTATGTCATAGAGCGGGGCGCTCAAGGCGGCAGCTACAAACGCATCGATGACAAAGATGTTCCGCTCTCGTCGACCGAGGTCCTGTCCTTGTCATCGTATGAACGGGCGAGCCCCAGTGATCGCGATGCAGTGCCCGGCGCGGTCGCAGGCGATCTTGACGAGGCCCTGGTCGACCGCACGATAGAGCGTGCTTTCTCACTGACACCTCGTGCGATGCGCGGCGCGCCGGACAAGAAAACGAAGCTGGAGCGCCTGAATTTCCTCGACTCCCAGGGCAATGTCACTAAGGCCGGGCTCCTGGCTGCGGGTGCCTATCCTCAGCAGTTCTATCCCAAGCTCTTTATCGATGTGGCGGTCTATGCCGGAACGCAGAAGGGCGCGGCGGGGTCGTTGAGGTTCATGGACCGTACGATCTGCGAGGGAACGTTGGGCGAAATGATCTCGTATGCCGTCTCGGCAATCGACAAGAAAATGCGGCGAACCTCGACGATCCAAGGCGTCTCGCGTGTCGACTCGCTGGAGATTCCCGAGGAAGTCCTGCGCGAGGCAATCGCCAACGCCGTAATCCACCGAGAATACGGAGATCGGTTCTGTGGGCAGTCGATCGCTGTTGACGTCTTTGATGACCGTATCGAGGTGACGAACCCCGGCGGCCTATACGGAGGAAAGACTCGCGAGAACCTGTTTGACGGCAGCTCCCGATGTCGCAATGCGACGCTTGTGAAGCTCATGTCGCTTGTCCCATTGCCCGACGGCGCGGGCTCTCCTGCCGAAGGCAACGGGTCGGGCATTCCAATGATGCTCGATGCCATGCGTGCGCAAGGTCTGGCCGAGCCGTTGTTTTGCCCGGGTTTCGACCGGTTTAAGGTTGTCCTTTACCGAGCGAAGGTTGAGCAGGTCGATCATGGCGGTGACTTAATTGTAGCGGCAATCAAGCGCAACGGCGAACTGGGAACGCGCGAGCTGGCAGAATGCACGGGGCTTACGGTCTCCCAGGTTAGGGCGCGCGTCAATGCGCTCATCGCACAGGGCGAGCTTGAACCTACGGCGTCGGCGACGAGCCGCAACCGCAAGTACCGACTGTTGGAGCGCGTGGAATAAATGCGTTAGCGGACGAGGCGACCCAATAATCGACCCTCGATTGGCGCCCACTAAGGTTAAGCGGTTGTTGCCCAGTTGACGGTGATGCTAAAGACTCGGCTTACGCCGGCATGGCCGCGAACCCGTCCATCAAGAACAGCCTAAGAACCAGCTTGATGACATATCCCGGTTTGACTTCAGCCGCGTCAAAGACATGGCGCTCGGCGAGCTCGCTGCAGTATGTATAGATGTCGCGGATAAGGTCCGCGCCCGAAAGCGTAAACATGTAGCCTGCGTCCGAAAGCGCATTGGGCGCGGCGGGCAACTTGGCCATGTGGCAGAACGTTTGCAGGTCGGGCGCCATAACATTCTGGTAGTCGAGGTGGCCGCTGGCATCCTGTGCGGCAAGCTCCAATTGGCGCACAAAATCCAGCGCCGCTGCCAGCACAAAGCTCGGCGTAGGCGCGTTGACGTCCTGAGTGGTCGCCACGAGCCTGCCCGCCGCCTGCGTGACAAGCCAAGCGACCTCGCGCTGGCAACGCACGGCCTTGCGCGTAACCGGCTTGATGGACGAAGAAGAAACGCTCCCCTTAGGCGGATTCGAAGCAGCCATAAGACCCTCCCATGAACAATCCGGCCCAACAGGCCCGGACGAAACACGTGCTACATCAGTATACAGGGGAGTGGGGTGGAAAAATGGAGTCGACAGCGTGACTGCCGGCTCCGGATTGCTTGCCTTAGAGGCCGTACACTTCGACCATAGCTTCGCCAATGCGATGGGGCACGCCGGTGACGAGCGCGTTGCCCATGCAGAAAGCTCGATGGCCGTCGGTCATACCAGTATCCGTCCAGCCCTTGGGGAATCCTTGGAGCTGATCGAGCTCGTCGGGAACGAGGCGGCGGAAACGGCCGTCGGGGCACTCGATAACATGCTTAAATCGGCTGGCGCCCGTGCCGCCTTCGCCCGTGAGGATGGTGCGGCTCGGTTTGTCGGTGGCATCCGGGAAACTCATGGCACCCTCGGAATACGTGTACGTAAAGCCCGTCTTTTTGTTGGTGCGTTCTTCGCGCTTGCTGCCCTTGAGGTAGCGCCAGTCGGGGAGCTTCTCGTCGGAGATGTAGAACTGCTCCGGAACATACTCCTCATTAACAAGTACATCGCCAAGCACACGGCGCTCGCCGTGATAATCCTCAACGAAGTCGCAGGTCAAAACATGGCAGCCCTGCATGACACCGGCATTCTTGAACTGAGATGTCTTTTGACCAACGCCAAAACGAGTCGAGTTCTCGTAAGGATCAGGCAGGACATCGAGCTCGGCCATTTCGTCAGGGTAGATGGCGGGGAAGGCCTTCGCCATGACACCGTTGTGCATGCGGTCAACGAGATCGACCTTGCCGGCGTTCTTCTCGCAGAAGATATAAACGCGCTTGCGGCGCTGGGGAAAACCATATTCCGCGGAGTTGACCACGCGCCATTCGACCGTGTAATCGAGGTCGGCAAGGCAGCTTAGGATGATGGCGAAGTCGCGACCGCGCTGAGACGCGGGCGACTTGAGCAGACGATCGACATTCTCAAAGAGACCGAAGCGCGGCTTCTTCATCTCGAGGAAGTGGTAGATGTCCCACCAAAGGACACCCTTCTTGCCCTCGATGCCATGTGCCTGGTTAAGCGGGCGAGCGACGGAGTAATCTTGGCAAGGGAAGCCGCCGACGACCATCTGGACGTCGGGGATTTCAACCTCTCCGGCTTCAGCCTGTTCCAGGACTTTATTGATATCTTCGTTGACTACGGAATCCTCGCCAAAGCGGTCCATATAGCAGCGTGCCGCGAACTGACGAGCCTTGGTTCCGGGTGGTTCCCACTGATTGGCCCAAATGGTGCGAAAGGGTCCGGCGGGCTTCATGTAGAAATCTGGATAACGAGGGTCAGCGTAGCCTTCGAGGCCCAAACGAAATCCGCCGACGCCAGCAAAAAGCTCGGCGATTTTGACCTCTGACATACTCACTCCCCCAAATCGCTGCAAATGCAAAGATCAAGGGTACAGAAATCGGGTTGCAAATGGAAGATCCCTTAGGGGATCTTCACGGTATAACCCGAATTTACAGTAGCATACGTGTTAGATCATGTCTTATTTCGAGAGGATTTGCCATGTCCAAGAAGCACCTCGATTTCAAGCGCATGCTTGACGATACTGATTTTTCTGACCCCTCAAGCATTGAGCGGTATGCTGCCAATCTCGACGGGATGACGTTTCGCGATATTCTCGAGCTTGGCATTGCGCCGGAGGGGGAGAGTGCGCCCAAGGACTTTGGGTCTAAGAAGTACAAGGGCGGTATGGGAACCCTGATCGAGGAGCGTTACTTTGGCTACAAAGCCAACAGCGACGATCGGCCGGACTTTCCCGAGGCGGGTGTGGAACTCAAGGCAACATGCTTCAACGTGCTCAAGGATGGTCGCAAGTCTGCCGGCGAGCGTCTTGTCTTGACGATGATTCCCTACGACCGTCCCGTTTCGCTCGACTACGACAGCTCGCATCTCAAGACCAAGCTCAGCAATATCCTGCTGATCTACTACGGCCGTGACCGCTCCATCGACAAATACGACCAGCGCATTGAGCGTGCAGTCATGGTTCGTCTGCCCGAAGAGGATATGAAGATCATTCGCGCCGACTACGAGAAGATCATTTCGTACATTCAGGATGGTCGCGCGGACGAGCTGTCGGAGGGCATGACCACCTACTTGGGCGCCTGCACAAAGGGCGCAACCGAAGCGACGATGTGGGTTGACCAGTATTACGAGTACTTCAACACCGATACGGGCGAGATCGAGCACCGTCGCGCGAAGCGTCGTGCCTTCTCACTCAAGCGCTCGTACATGGACTATGTGCTTCATACCTATGTTCTCGGTGCTCCGCGCATTGGCGAGAGTATCGTCCAGGCCGGCGACAAGTCCATTGATTTCGAAAGCTACGTTACTGCGCTTATCGAGCGCCACTATGGTGAAACCGATCGCCAGATTGCAGAGCAGTACGGCCTGGAATACACGGGAAACAAGGCGCAATGGACGACACTCGTTTATCGAATGCTCGGAATTAAAAGCAATGCTGCCGAGGAGTTCGTTAAGGCTGGGATTAACGTCCGCGTTTGTCGCGTTAATAAGAGGGGACACATCGAGCAGGCAATGTCTTTCCCTCCGTTTGAGTTTAAGCAGCTAATCAATGAGGATTGGGAAACGTCATCCTTCCGTGCGCGCCTTGAGACCAACCGTTTCTTCTTTGTCGTGTTCCGTGAGGACCACGAGGGGGAGTGGCGTCTTGACCGCTGCCTATTCTGGGCAATGCCGGCAAACGAAATCGAGGGCCCCGCAAAGGCCTGCTGGGATGAGACTCGCAAGGTAATTCGTGAGGGCGTTAAGCTCAGTCCGTATCGGGACGCGAGTGGAAAGCTCAAGGTGACCAACAATCTGCCCGGTATGGCGGACAACCCGATTGTCCACGTTCGCCCGCATACCTCAAAAGCTGCGTACAGATTCGCCGACGGAACCGAAATCGGCGACATTGCGAGGAACGCCTACGAGTTGCCCGATGGACGTTGGATGACCAAGCAATCGTTCTGGTTTAACAAAGGCTATCTAGAGCACATCCTGGGGTTGTAGCCTTCGAGTCGGCAATTCAACTACCTGTGCATACTCGATTTTCGAGGATATCTGGACTCGATTTTCGAGCCTTGCCCTACAGGTAGATTCCCTCGAACAGGGTCTTGTGGAACTCGGCGTGGTGGTCGCGTGCCCAGGTAAAGAGCGCCTGGTCAAAATTGGTGCGCGTGGCCGGGACGCCAAAGACGCCGGCAACTTCGACGCGCACAAACTCCAGTGCCGGCAGCTTGTTGATGGCGGTGAGGGCAAACGGGGACGAGGGCTCTTCGAGCAGATAGCGACTGCCTTGCAACGCGTCGCAACTGGTGCACGTGTTGCCGAGCGACGGGGCTTTGGAGGCTCGCGCGCCTACGGGCTTGTAGCCGCAGCGCTTATGAAGGTAGTCGCGGATCTCGCCCGGCACGCAGCCAAGAGCGGGCACGATGGCGAGTGCGTTGGCGTTGGCCGTGTCGATGGCAATGTACCTGGCTTCGTTGGGCGCGTGCGCGATGGCGATGCTCTCGTCGTTATCGGTTCGATAGGGAATGCCGAAGGCCGCGACCGAGGTCTCTTTGTGACACTTCCAGCACTCGCGCTTGCCCAGTACTAGATATATATACGGCGCTGAGGGGTCGGATCGGTCAACACCGGGCAGCCACTCGGCAAAGGGCTCGGGGTTGACGCCGCTGGGTACATACCAGATCTTCTTGGTCCGGTCCCATTTGGCGCCCAGCGCCTTGGCTTCTTCTTTGTGCGAAAAGGGGACATCGAGCTCGGTGCGCATGGCGGCTCCTTGGTGCTGCAGGTGCAAGTGGCTCAAGGATACCGCAGGGCGCAGACATCGCGGCGTTTTGTCGAGAAGTTGCGGCTCGGATGGGTTCGAGACGCGTTGGTCTCGGCCTCGGTGGCTATTGACGCGGTTTTGTGCATGGGCAGGGTGGTTGGAGCAGTTTGCGGCGCAGTTTTGTGCCCGGCTGTTGTTGATGTTGGGGTATTGAATTTGTTTGGCAGCCATTCGTCAGGTGAATTGATGTTACGTTGCGATGACGGTTGGAGTTGCCAGCGGATTTGGCGACATAAAACAAAACAGCTCAGAGACATAGCCTCTGAGCTGTGAACATTTGGTGGGCGTTAGAAGATTTGAACTTCTGACCTCTTCCGTGTCAGGGA
>NZ_JADNDZ010000101.1 GCF_015552075.1 Collinsella aerofaciens | reverse complement strand
GGTCGCGCGCGCAGACGTGGTGTAAGAGTGTCCTGAGGTCCGTCGCTGCAAGTCCCGATGTTACTCCTTCTTGAGACCGCGCTTCTCGACTATCTCGTCCACTATCTCCCTGGCGCGCCGCCCGAGCGCGCGGCGCCTCCCCTCTGTCGGGGCCGGCCTGTCCGCGGGCTCGGCGAAGCCCTCGGCGGCCGAGGCCTCGGAGAACACGCGCTGCTGGGACCACTGCCCCTCGGTCTCCATGAGGCTCGCGCACGTCAGGCGCAGCATCGACTCCCTCGAGGGGAAGGACTGCACGACCCTGTAGCGGCGCTTGATCTCGCGGTTGGCGCGCTCCTGGACGTTGTTGGTGCGGAGCTTGGCCCAGTGCGCCCTGGGGAAGGCCGTGAACGCCAGCGCGGAGTCCTCGGCCTGCTCGAAGACCTCGCCGGCCCTGGCGGACACCGACGCCACCCAGGGCGCCGCCTCGGCCCACACGCAGCGCGCGAGGTCGGGGTCGTCCTGGTAGACCGCGGCGTGCACGAGGTCCCTGACGGCCGCCTTGGAGTCCTCGGGCCTGCCCGAGCAGGCGCTCTGGAGGTTGCGCTGCAGGTGCGTCACGCAGCGCTGCCAGGCGCAGCCCTGGAACAGGCGCGAGACGGCGGCCACGAGCCCGGCGTGGCTGTCGGAGACCACGAGGCGAACGCCGGCCAGCCCGCGCTCGCGCAGCCCGCCGAGGAATGCCGCCCAGGAGTCCTCGCTCTCGGTGTCGACCACGTCGCAGCCCAGGAAGTGCTTGCGCCCGTCGGCGCCCAGCCCGATCGCGGTCACGACGCCCTGCGAGACGACCGACGAGCCGACCCTGCAGCTCATGTAGGTGGCGTCGAGCCACAGGTAGCAGCACGGCGTGCCCGACAGGTCGCGGCTGCGGAACTCCGCCACCTCGGCGTCGAGGTCGGAGCAGAGGCTCGAGACCTCCGAGCTCGACAGCGAGGATATGCCCAGCTTGGACGCCACGCGCTCGACCTTGCGGGTGGACACGCCGCACACGTACATCTCCTGCACGATGGCGGCCACCGAGGTGTCGACGCGCGACCATCGCGCGAGCATGCCCTCGGGGTAGTAGGTGCCGTGCCTGAGCTTGGGTATCTCGAGCTCCACGTCGCCCACGGCGGTCTTGAGCGACCTGGGGCGGTAGCCGTTGCGGCTGTTCTCCCTGCCGTCGCTGCGCTCGTTGCGGCCCGCGCCGCACATCTGCTGGGCCTCGGAGTCCATCAGCGCGTTCATCACGCCGCCCAGCACCCTGCACGCGAACTCGCGCGCGTCGCCGCACTCCTGCCAAAGCCTCGCCGCCTCGAGGGCCTCGTCGCGGCCGAGGCGCAGTACACTCTCTTCTTGGGGCATCGCCTTTCCTTCCATTCGTCACCTTCATTACTCCAACGACGAATTCTAGGCGGTGTCCCCTCCCTTTCAAGAAAGAGAAGAGGCGGGGCATGCCCCGCCTCTTACACCACATCTCTGCGCGCTACC
>NZ_JADNDZ010000100.1 GCF_015552075.1 Collinsella aerofaciens | reverse complement strand
GCCAGGCGGGCAAGCCCGCAGGCGACAAGGCCCAGGGCGGCAAGAAGAGCGGTTCGGCGATCCCCGTTACTGGCGATCAAACGGCGGCAACTGTCGCGACTGTCGGTGGCCTTGGAGCCATCATCGCTGCGATCGGTGCCTTCTTCCACCGTCGCAATAAGGCTGAGTAGTCCCAGCGACAACTAAGCAAACGTGCCCGCCGTCCCACCCAAGGACGGTGGGCACGCTTTTTTATTTCAGCTAACGTACGTCATGGCAATCCCCGGTAGGTCGAGGGGTGCTTTGCGGGCGGGCCAGGCTTTATCTGAACGACTTTGCGAAGCAACCGGAGTGAAGATAAAGCCTGCCCCGTCCGCAAAGCACCACGCAGACCGCAGGGACGGGAGCGGCTATACTACTCTCAGTAGTTAAGGGTCGCGGATTCGCCGCGTCACCGCTCTCAACAGGAGGTCTTTGTTTATGGCAGATCAGAAGCCGGTTGTCGGGATCATCATGGGCTCCAAGTCCGATCTGGGCGTTATGGAAGGTTGCACCGCCGAGCTCGAGGCACTGGGCGTGCCCTATGAGCTCGTGATTGCAAGCGCGCACCGCACGCCGGCGAAGGTCCATGAGTGGGCCTCGACTGCTGCCGACCGCGGCATCAAGGTGATTATCGCTGCTGCCGGCAAGGCTGCTCACCTGGGCGGTGTCGTGGCTGCGTTTACTCCACTGCCGGTCATCGGCGTGCCTATGAAGACGAGCGATCTGGGTGGTATGGACTCGCTGCTGTCGATGGTGCAGATGCCTTCGGGCGTGCCCGTTGCCTGTGTGGCCATCAACGGTGCCAAGAACGCTGCCATTTACGCCACGCAGATTCTGGGCGCCTGCGACCCCGAGTACCGCAAGGTTGTCGAGAAGATGAAGCAGGAGATGGCTGACGCTTAAGCGCTCTGCCAGTCCATTTGCAGCATAAGGAGAGCCATGTCCGACTATCAGGGAAAGCGTTTTTCGGCTTCTCGGATTCCCGATCCAGCCAAGTCGGGAGCGGCCCGCGCGCCGCAGCGGGGTCGGACATCCTCTCCTCAGCAACCGCGCGCGCCGCGCCCTGTGACGCCGGCGAAGCATCGCCGTCAGGATACACCTGCTGCATATCGCCCTTCGTCATACAGTACGGCCAAGAAGTCACCTCGCTCTTCGGCGCATACCGCGCCATCGAGCTATACCGAGCCGCCGCGCAAAAAGCGCCGCTCCGTCATTCCCATTCTGCTCATCATCATCGGCATTGGCCTGATCGTTGCCGCTGCCGCCATCTTTATCAACGCGCAGATTGGCTACAAGCAGGCGAGCGAGTCGTATCAAAAGATCGAAAAGCAATATGTGAGCGACAAGGACGCCAGCGGCGTGCCGATTATCGACTTCAACGCGCTTGCCCAGACAAATCCCGAGGTTGTTGGTTGGATTTACGCGCCCGGCACCAACATCAACTACCCCGTGGTGCAGACCAACAACAACTCCAAGTACCTCAACACGCTGTTTGACGGCACCGCCAATGCCTCGGGAGCCATCTTCCTGGATAGCGACGACACCGCGCCGGGCATGGTGGATCAGCAGACCACGATTTACGGTCATCATATGAACGACGGTTCGATGTTCAACGTGATTTCGGATACAACCGATCAGGCGACGTTCGACAGCATGGAATACGTGTACTACATCACGCGCGATGCGACGTATAAGTTGCGCCCGCTGGCGACCAAGGTGGTCGAGGACACGTATGCCAAGGCGCGCACGCCCAACTTTGAGGGCGATGACGGACTGAAGAATTATCTGTCCGAGATGCTCGACGGTGCCTCTGCCGTGGCGAGCGATGCCACCGATCGTGCCGCTTCGGCAACCAAGGTCGTAACGCTTGTGACCTGCCGTTCGCTGTCATTTAGCAATACGCGCGCCGTCATGGTGCTCACGCCGGTCGAGGAATAAGTTGTTCGAGAGTAGCTAAAAAAGCCCCGTCCCAAATGAGCTACTCGACGACGGTAAAAAGGAGAAATGATGCTTGAAAGTGGCAAATCGATGCCTTCGGTTGATGCTTGGCTGCGCGAAGCCAAGGCCGATGTTTCGGCGGCTGATTGTGGGATGTACCTGACACACAACGGCGTGGTGCGTGCGACGCCCAAGGCCGAGGTGCGTGGGGTCGAGACAGATGGTGTGGCGCCTGGGCATAAGGTGGGCGGCATGGTGTTTGGCTTCGATGCCGAAAAGGTGCAGGCCGCTATCGAGGCAACGCGCGCGATGCCGGGTATCGGCTATGTGCGCGTGTGGCTGGCGAGTGGCGAGCTTACCGTGGGCGACGACATCATGCTCGTGCTCATTGGCGGGGACATTCGCCCGCATGTGGTCGATGCGCTGCAGGCGCTCGTCGGTACCATCAAAAATGAGTGTGTGAGCGAGGTCGAGCGCGAGGCATAGGACTTTGCGATTAATTCGAGTCCATCTATAGAAAAAGCCCGCTGGCAGTTTAATTGAACTGCGCCCCAAATCTTGGACGCCCTAAATAGCGACTAGGCCGCGAGGGCCT
>NZ_JADNDZ010000099.1 GCF_015552075.1 Collinsella aerofaciens | reverse complement strand
ACGCCGGTTACGATATCCAGCGTGAGTTCTACATTAACGACCACGGCTCTCAGATGAACACCTTCGGCAACTCCATCAGCACGCGCTATATGCAGCTTGCCGACATCATCGCCAAGCAGGGCGTGGATATCGACGAGGCTCACAAGCTGCTGATCGCAGACCGCGACGCCTTCGTTGCCGACGAGAACGACGAGCATCCCGAGACCCATCCGTACCAGGACAATTTTGCCGAGACCCTGGGCAAGGACTCCTATGGCGGCGACTACATTATCGACGAGGCCGCCGAGTTCTGGCGCACCGACGGCGATAAGTGGGTCGAGGCCGATCCTCAGGAGCGCATGGAGAGCTTCCGCGAGCGCGGCTATGTGAAGATGGTCGACAACATGCGCGACCTCTGCCACGCCGTCAATTGCGACTTCGATCGTTGGTACTCCGAGCGTTCGCTGTACGTGAAGGACACCGAGGGCGAGACCGCCGGCACCTCTGCCGTCGACCGCGCTTTTGAGAAGCTCGACAAGATGGGCTACCTCTACACCAAGGACGGCGCCCTGTGGTTCCGCTCCACCGACCTGGGCGATGACAAGGACCGCGTCCTGATCAAGTCCGACGGCGAGTACACCTACTTCGCCTCCGACGTTGCCTATCACTGGGATAAGTTCCAGCGCGTCGACCACGTCATCGACATCTGGGGTGCCGACCACCACGGCTACATCGAGCGCGTCCGCTGCGTCTGCGACGCTCTTGGCTATCCCGGCAAGTTTGAGGTTCTGCTGGGCCAGCTCGTCAACCTGCTGCGCAACGGCAAGCCCGTCCGTATGTCCAAGCGTAAGGGCACCATGGTGACCCTGCAGGAGCTCGTCGACGAGGTCGGTTCCGACGCCGCTCGCTACACGCTCATCTCCAAAAGCTCCAACCAGATGGTCGACTTCGATATCGAGGCCGTCAAGAAGCGCGACAACTCCAACCCGGTCTATTACGTGCAGTACGCTCACGCCCGCGTGTGCTCCATCCTGCGCCGTGCCGCCGACGTTACGCCCGAGCAGGCTGACGAGATGGGCATGAAGGCCGTTGCCGCCAAGGCCATCGGTGAGAACGTCGATTACTCGCTGCTGACCGACCCGACCGAGCTCGCCCTTTCGCGTAAGCTCAACGAGCTCACCGACCTGATTGCCAGCTGCGCTCGCGACCGCGCCCCGTTCCGTCTGACGCACTTTGCTGAGGAACTCGCCGGCGACTTCCACAGCTTCTACGCTGCCTGCCAGGTTCTGCCGAGCGAGGGCCGTCCCGTCGACCCCGAGCTTTCGCGCGCCCGTCTGGCCGCTTGCGACGCCGTTCGCGTGACGCTCGCCCTGGTGCTCACCCTCGTTGGCGTTTCCGCGCCCGAGCAGATGTAATCATCGAGTCATTTGACCGTATAGACTTGGTTTAACAAAGCCTTGAAAGCCCGATCTCCCACTGAACTGCGCCCCAAATCTTGGACGCCCTAAATAGCGACTAGGCCGCGAGGGCCT
>NZ_JADNDZ010000098.1 GCF_015552075.1 Collinsella aerofaciens | reverse complement strand
GCTGCGGGAACGGCCTGTCCGCCTAATGTGTTCGGCTGAGATCGGAAATCAACCGTTTACCTCGGGTGACCGCCAAAGGCCAGAATGGTCCCTCCATCCCCGGACGACTGGCTCTGACGCGCCAAGGAGTGTCCCCAAGTACCGGCAGGAAAGGAACGTCCCTAACTGCCGGCTAGAGGGCGCCGAGCAGGATGGCGTAGGTGGTGGATTCGCCGAGTTTGAGCTCGTCGCCGGGGTTGAGCTGGGCGGAGCGGCCGGGCTCTACTTGAATACACACACTCGTGGCCCCGTTTACCACCACGGTGCCGTTAGTGGACGACAGGTCCTCGACAAACCATGCGCCAGACTCGTCGCACCAGATATGGGCATGGCGGGCCGAGACGTCGTCGGTGATGCCGCCCTCCCCCGTTGCCAGCGCGCCGATCTCAACGCCTTCCTCACTCGGCTGAATCCAGCGCGGGACGCTCACCACGTAGCCGTTTTGCACGCACAGCAGTCCCAGCGGATGCGCCGGCGCGACCTCGTGCTCGCCCGCGACCGAAGATGTGCTCAGCGAGCGCGGCGTCGACGTGTCGCCGCCACGGGTCGCATGAGCGCGGCGGCTCGCCCGACTTGGAACTAAGGCGGGCGTGAGAGCAAACGGCATAGGGAACGAATCTTGCGGATGTACTCCTCGACGTCAGGCAGGTAAGCCCCACGAAGTCACCGGGGAGGCCCAAGCGGCCCGGCACCACTTCCAGATTCTGACCAGGGCGAGTCGTTCGCCGGTGGCTGAAGGCTCGCTCCCACCCAAAAGGGGAGATTCGCGTTGTTCCCCAATCGCTCTCGCATCTTTCATTTTGCTCGAGGTGGGCTATAAAAACTTTCCTGGTGAAAGGCGGCGATTGGTTTCCTTTCTTTCTAGAGGAGCGCGCCTGTAATCTGTTTTCATCCTAAATCAAGTTAAGATCGGACCTTCCAGAGGCAAGTCGACTCAAACTGCGAGGCTCCATGTTGGAATAAAGAGCGCTGTCGAAGTGCCAACAACACAAAGCTTGCCAGTCTCAAATAGAACCTTTTGGGAGTCCGATTGGGCCGCACACCGAATCCCCGCTGGTGGTTTTTTATAGCTGCGCAACAATAAGCAAGGTTAGTGCCAGTCCAGCATGAAATTGAGGAACGTATGCATTTTTTCTCAGTAAGTGATCGTCGTTACTGCTTCGATGAGGTCACTCGCAATTGCTTTCAGGTTGACCAAGCATCAGAAGATGCGCTTCGCATATTTGAAGCATCGGGAAGAACGGTCAACTCGAAGTTGCTAACAAAGTCACTTGCTGCGAAAGGCTACGACCAAACGACCATAGCAGAACTTGAAGACGACATTGATGAGTATCAACGATTGTCTGAGCGGACTTTCTTAACAAAAGACACGCCTCGAAAACTTAGATCCATCGAACTCCACGTTTCACATGCATGCAACCTTGGTTGTAGTTACTGTTTTGCCGGTAAAGGAGATTATGGAACGTCTCCTCTGCTGATGACAGACGAGATAGCCTTCAAGGCGGTCGACTACCTCGTCGCAAGTTCATCGGAAAACGAAACGCTTGCGATCGTCTTTTTTGGTGGGGAACCCATGATTAACGAGCCGCTGATATGGAAAACGGTCGACTATTCAAAAAGAATATACCCCAATAGAAACTTTACCTATTCTATTACGACCAACGGAACGCTTTTGAATGACACTGCTGTGAATTCTTTCAAGGAGCACGGGTTTTCTGTTCTGATTAGTCTCGATGGTACAGGATGCAAGCACGATGCATCGCGCCCGTACAAGACGGGAGGCGGCTCTTTCTCCGATATCGACAAAAACGTTCGTCGTTTTTCCGAGTCGTTCCCCTTCGGCGCAAGAGCGACCTTAACAAATAATAACTGTAACCTTGTTGAAGACTATCTTCAGTTTAAAGAGATGGGCTTCAGAAGGATTTACTTCTCGCCCGTGAGCTCATTCGATGAGAATATCAAACTCGACGAACACTCATTAAACAAAATCAGGGCGGGCCTAATAGATTTGGCGGATCAATATCTCAAACAGATTGATCAAGGGGAAAAGCCCTTGTTTAGAACATTGAAAACTGCAGTTGATTTGATTATGAGCAACAGGATCGCCTTTGTCGGATGCGGGGCTGGCAGGCGTTTTATTTCCGTGACTCCCGAAGGGGACGTATACCCCTGTCACAGGTTTGTCGGGATGATGCGATTCAAAATGGGCAACATCGTCACCGGAATTGACGAAACTAGGTATATTGAAAACTGGAGTCAGGGTGTCGAAAAAAGAATTGACTGTACGGACTGTTGGGCTCGGTCTTTCTGTGGTGGGGGCTGTAGCTGGGAGGCTGCAGACGAGCACGGCTACTTGCCCAAGAGTCTACACCCTGCATCATGTGAATATAGAAAAATGTGCTACGAGATGGCTTTTGACCTTATTTCCCGCCACTCATCTTCGCAGGAGAAAAAACAACGAGAAGCTACTGTATCGGAA
>NZ_JADNDZ010000097.1 GCF_015552075.1 Collinsella aerofaciens | reverse complement strand
GGCATGACCAGAAGGTCTATGCCGTCCTCTTTTCATGCCAATTTGTTCGCTCTGGTGTCCGCTCGCTGTCCGCTCGCTGTCCGTCCTCTACCTGCGGTGTTGTCATTGTTGGAAGGTGGCAGATGGGGACGTTCCTTTTCTGCCGGCAGTTGGGGACACTCCTTGGGGTAGCTAAAAGAGTCCCGTCCCGAATTAGCTACCCCGTGCCTATCTAAGTTGCGGTGAAATAGGGACTGTTTGGGGGCAGTAGGCCGGCAATCAGTCCCTATTTCACCGCAACTTATTGGTGGGCGGCTCGCTAGTCGCCCAAGATCAGCGAAGTGAGTTCGTCTTGGGTGTCCACTACGTAGTCGGCGTCGGCGGCTTCGAGCTCTGTTCGGCCGCGGAAGCCCCAGGTGACGCCGGCGCTCTTAAGGCCGGCATTGTGGCCGGTCAGAACATCGACATTCGAATCGCCAACGTAGAGCGTGGTCGCCGGGTCGGCGCCCAGCTCCTCCATTACATGCAGCGTGACGGGAGCCTCGGGCTTGGGTGGAAACGCGTCGACACGACCCTGCACCAGCGCAAAACGATCGGGGCCAAAGTACTTTTCGATAAGCGGAGCCGCCGAAATATGGTCCTTGTTGGTGAGCACGGCAAGCTCAACGCCCGCGGCGCGCAGACGGTCGAGCATCTCGATCGTGCCGGCGTAGGGGGCGGTGTGGTCCTCCTTGTGCTCGCCGTAATATGCCCTAAACTCGGCAAGCGTCTGCTCAAACACGCGGCCGTCGCCCGCGTGCTCGGCGGGCATAAAGCGCTCGACCAGTTTGAGCATGCCGTTTCCCACCTTGTAGCGGTACTCGTCCACGGCAAACGTGGGCCAGCCGTGCAGCTCGCAGGTATGGTTGCCGGCTGTCGCCAGGTCCTCGAGCGTATTGAGGATGGTGCCGTCCAGATCAAAGATCACATGGGAATAAGCTGCTGTCATGGGTGCTCCTGCCGTTTGAGTTGTAAAGCGCACCCCATGATACTGGGCTTGCGCGTCGGGCGTGCCTGGAATCTGAACATCTTTAACGGCATCGGGGCGCATCGCGCCAGCGCAAGCCTTTGCCGCTAGCAGATCCTGGGCAGCTGCTCTCCCACGAGCATGTCGAGGATGCGGGTCGATCCCCAGCCGGTGCGCATGCGAACGGCGGGTCGAGCGCCTTCGGCAAGCGGCATCACGCGACCGATGATGGCGGCGTTCTCGCCGTAGCGGGCGGCGCGCATGGCTGCTAGCGCGGCATCGGCCTGCTCAGCCGGCACCACGGCGACCATCTTGCCCTCGTTGGCAACCTGCAGCACGTCGTAGCCGAGCATCTCGCAGGCGGCCTGCACGTCGGGGCGCACGGGTACGGCGTCCTCGTCAATCTCCATGGCAACGCCGCTGGCCTGGGCAAACTCGTTAAGCGTGGATGCCAGGCCACCGCGCGTGGGGTCGCGGAAGCAACGCGTGTCGGGGGCGGCGGCCAGCACGTCGGCAATCAGGTGGTTGAGGGGCGCGGCGTCGCTCTCGATGCTGCTCGAGAACGCCAGGCCCTCGCGCTGGCTCATGATGGCGATGCCGTGGTCGCCCAGCGTGCCCGAGACCAGGACGACGTCGCCGGGCTGGCAGCTGGCGCCGCTGAGCGTCACGCCCGCGGGAACCTCGCCCACGCCGGCGGTGTTGATGTAGACGCCGTCAGCTCCGCCGCGCTCGACCACCTTGGTGTCGCCGGTGATGATTTTGACGCCCGCCTCGCGCGCCGTCTCGGCCATGGTCTGCACAATCTGGCGCAGCTTATCCATAGGATAGCCCTCTTCGAGGATAAAGCCGCACGAAAGGAAGCGCACGTTGGCACCCGAGGTCGCAACATCGTTGACGGTTCCGCACACGGCGAGCCTGCCGATATTTCCGCCGGGGAAGAACTGCGGCGTCACCACAAAGCTGTCGGTCGACATGGCGATGCGCCCGCTCGCGGGCAGGGCGGCGACACCGGCATCGTTGCCTTCGAGCAGCTCGGGCGACCCAAAGGCATCCAGAAAGACCTCGTCGATAATGCGCTTCATCATCTGGCCGCCGGAGCCGTGGCCCAGCAGGACAGTGCTATCGGTGACGCTATGGGACATATCGAAAACTCCAATCGTGGTGCGTCTGGTGCGTGGGGGCGTTCGGGCTAGATTTGGTATCTAAAGTACGCAGCGCAGCTGCCTTCAGAGCTCACCATGCACGGGCCAACAGGATGCTCGGGCGTGCAGGCGTGGCCGAACAACGGACAGTCGCCTGGCGCTATGGCCCCGCGCAGCACGTCGCCGCAACGGCATCCGCGCGGCTCAACCGTCGGTTCGATCGGCACGTCATAGCGAGTGCCGGCGTCAAAGCGCGAGAACTCGGGGCGGATGGAAAGGCCCGAGGCGGCAATCGGTCCCAGCCCGCGCCACGTGGTATCGCACGGCTCAAACACCTGCTCGACCAGCTGGCGCGCCACGGGGTTGCCGTCCACGTTGACGCCGCGACGGTAGGCGTTGTCGATCGCGGGCTGCCCCTCAACAACCATCTGCACCAGCATGCAGATGCCCTGCAGAATATCGACCGGCTCAAATCCGGTAACCACGCCCGGGGTGCTGAATTCGTCGACCAAAAAACCAAAGGGCGCCAGGCCTGCGATGGTGGCGACATGGCCCGGCAGGATAAAGCCGTCGATGGTCGTCTCGGGGTCGTTGGCAATCGCGCGCAGCGCCGGCGGCGTGGTCTTGTGGGCGCAATAAACCGAGAAGTTCAAAAGCCCGCGCGCGTCTGCCTCCAAGATGGCGGCGGCGATGGTGGGCGTCGTGGTCTCAAAGCCCACGCCCATAAAGATGACCGGGCGATCGGGGTTTTGCTCGGCAATATCGAGGGCGTCGAGGGGCGAGTAGACGATGCGGATGTCGTGCCCCGCCGCTTTTTGCGCGGCAAGCGAGGTAGACGACCCGGGCACGCGCATCATGTCGCCGAAGGTGGTGATGATGGCGCCATCTATGTTGGCGAGCGCAATCGCGTGATCGATGTCGCGGTTGGCGGTGACGCAGACGGGGCACCCCGGACCGCTCAGCAGCTTGAGCCCGGCCGGCATGATGGAGCGAAAGCCGTAGCGACCGATGCTCACCGTATGCGTGCCGCAGACTTCCATAAGGTTGATGCGGCGGTCGCCGACAAGCCCATAAATGCGCTCGATGAGTTCGCGGGCAAGCTTGGGATTGCGGAATGCCGAAAAGTCGATACCGGAGCGCGCCGGCTGCTCGACCGCCACTAGTATGCCTCGGCCGGGTTGGTGGCGAGCTGGTCTTCTTCGACCAGTTCGGTCATGGCGTTGACGAGTTCGAGCGTCTCTTGCGCTTCCTGCTCGTCGACGATTTGGATGCCAAAGCCGGCATGCACGAGAACATAGTCGCCCACCTGCGCCGTCGGCACGAGTCGCAGCGACACGGGACGCTCGATGCCCATCATGTCGACGGTGGCTTTGAGGTCGTCGTCGCGTTTGGCCACTTTACCGGGAACGGCAAGGCACATTTTGTTCCCCTTTTATACGTTTTGCGCTGGATGGGCGCTTAATAATCCATCAATTGATGGTAGCGCTCGCGGGGGTTGCGGGCAAACGCGTTACACCTGTGAGACGGCGGCGCATGGGCTGGTCAAGCAACCTACTGCTGTGCGACCTGTGCGAGGCGAGCGCGGGCGACGGCCGCCTGGCCGTAGGCAATGCAACCGTCGTTAACGGGCGCGGTGTGGGGAACCAAGACGGCAAGACCGGCGTTTTTGAGCTCGCGGGTGAGGAGCTGGAGCAAAAGTCGGTTCATGAATACGCCGCCCGAGAGCGCGACGGTGTCGATGCCCTCGCGGGTGCAGATCTTGCTTGCGGCGCGTGTCGAGGAGCGCGCGATGGCGATATGGAATTCGAGTGCGAGCCTGTCGGACGATGTGCCGGCCTCGATTCCACTCAAAAGCGCCTCAAAAAGTGGTTTTTGGTCCAGAACGAGGGAGCTATCCGAGGCCGCCTGGACAGTTAGTTCAGATACGTATTTTTGTGATGGGCTCTGGGTGGCAAAAGCCGTCCGCGAACACCTCAAATGGGTCGATTTGGGGTATCCAGCGTCCATATTTGCCGCAAATAGGGTGTCTGGAGAGCCTTTTTTGGCCAAATCTGAGGCAAAAATGCCGGATAGGGGGTCAGTAGTTAATACGTATCTGAACAAACTGTCCAGCGATGTTGAAGCGGATGCGGATACACCCGCCTGATTGCCGGTGAAATGGCTGTTTTCGCCGTCAAGAGCGCGCCAAGCGGCGGCCTCGAGCTCGATGGCGGGTTCGCCCTCGTAGGTTGCAGTGCCGCAGATGCCCAGGATTGCCGCCGCGGCGTCAAACAGACGGCCCATACTGCTCGTTCGCGGGCTGTTGATGTTTCGCTTGATCATCGTGGTCGTGATACTGCGCGTCTGCTCATCGAGGCTGCTCAGGATCCCCGCGGCACCCGGGTGCTCGAGCAGACCGAGTTCGCTCAGCAGGGCAAAGGCGTTGCGTCGGGCGTCGCGCACAGATGCGGCGCCACCGGGGAGTGCCCAGGTACGCAGGTGCGCGGTGCGCTCAAAATCGGCGAGGCCGGCGACAAGAAACTCACCGCCCCAAATGGTTCCGTCGGTG
Organism: Collinsella aerofaciens; assembly: GCF_015552075.1. Taxonomy (GTDB): domain Bacteria; phylum Actinomycetota; class Coriobacteriia; order Coriobacteriales; family Coriobacteriaceae; genus Collinsella; species Collinsella aerofaciens_Y. Next base: position 61,223 of record NZ_JADNDZ010000097.1, on the reverse strand, counting down.
CCAGCGCCCGTTCCATCGAAGGCGATGCCAAGTACGCGCGCATTGGGTGCAAGCTGTCCTGTGGCGATAGCCTCAGCCATCACGCTCGCGATATGCGCATGATGGTGCTGGACTTCGATAAGCGGCAGATTGCGCTCGCGCGCCTGTTCGCGTGCCCACTGACTCGATAGGTAGCTGGGGTGCAAGTCGCAGGCCAGCGCGGCGGGCGCTAGGTCAAAAAGGTCTTCCAGTCGCGTGCGTGCCGCATTCCACGCATCGAAAGTCGCACCGTTTTCGACATCGCCGATATGCTGCGACACAAAACAGGCCGACGTTCCATTCGCGTCTTCGCGCGTGAGTGCGATCGTGGCCTTTTGCTGCGGGCCGCAGGCGAGCACACAGGGCGCGGCGCTGGCGAGTGCCGGCAGCGGCAACGGCTGCGGGGCGTACCCGCGAGCGCGGCGCACGGGCATAACGACCCCGTCGACCACACGTACCACGGAGTCGTCGTAGCGCGAGAGGATCGCGCGGTCATTGCCGAGCAGCGCGTCGGCGATGCCGGCGGCAACGAGATGCTCCCAGGCAAGATCGTCATCGGTCTCGATGGGCTCTTCGCTCAAGTTTCCGCTGGTCATAACCAGCGCGTGCATGCCATGCGTTTCTGCCGCGGCAAGCAGCAGATGCTGAAGCGGGGTATAGGGGAGCATGACGCCGAGCTCGGGCAGATCGTGCGCAACGGACGGCGCAAGTGCGAGAGCATCGAAGGAATCTCCCATGCCAACACCACGCCGGCGCAGCAGCACGATGGGGCGGATGCTGCCGGCCAGCAAGTCGCGCTCGGCGTCGTTGACACGGCACAGGCGCTCGGCATCGGTAAGGTCGCGCACCATAACGGCAAGCGGCTTGTTGCTGCGGCGCTTGTGACGGCGCAGCTCGACTACTGCTTGCTCGTTGGCGGCGTCGCAAGCCAGATGGAATCCGCCCAGGCCCTTGATGGCAACAATGCCGCCGGCCTCGAGCAGCTCGACACAGCGCTCGATAATAGCGTCGCTAGACTCGCGCGTGTCGCCGACAGCCGGCGTCGCCTCTGAGCTCTCGAGCACCATGCCGCCTGCCGCCTCGCGCCAGGTAATATGCGGCCCGCAGTCAAAGCAGGCATCGGGCTGCGCATGAAAGCGCCGGTCAAGCGGGTCACCATACTCTGCGGCGCACTCGGGGCACATGGGAAAGCAATCCATCGACGTGGCCGCTCGGTCATAGGGCAGCGACCGGATGATGGTAAAGCGCGGCCCACAGTTGGTGCAGTTGATAAAGGGGTAGTGATAGCGTCGGTCGGCGGGGTCGAACAGTTCGCGCAGGCAGTCGTCACAGGTGGCGATATCGGGGGAGATGAGCGTCGTGTGCATGGTCTGATCCTGCGACGCTACGATGCGAAAGGCCTGCTCATCGTCGGCATCCCAAACGTCGGGCTCCAGGTCTGCGACAGCGACATGCTCAACGCGGGCCGCGGCAGGCGCGTGCTCAGAAAGCGCGGTGACAAAGCCGTCGAGTGCCTCGACCGAAGCATGCGCCTCGATGTGCACGCCATCGCCCGCGTTGAGCACCCAGCCGCAAATGCCATGCGCCATAGCCTCGCGATACACAAATGGCCGCATGCCAACGCCCTGCACGATGCCCGTCACATGAATATGCACATGCCGCATGTGGCTCCCCTTCATTGAAGTGTGTGCTGTTAGAGCCCCAGGCTTTGCTTGGTGGCGGCGCAGGTGAGCTCGCCGTGCTTAACGCCGCGCAGTCCCAGCAACCGGTCCGCCAGCTCGTAGACGCGTTTGCCGCGACCCTTGAGCGCCAGAATCTCCAGACAGTTGTGGTGGTCCAGATGCACGTGCATGGTCGAGACAATCTCGTCGGTGTAGTCGTGCTGCACCTCGTCCAGACGGCGCGTCAGATCGCCGGTATGGTGGTCATAGATCATGGTGAGCGAACCGATGACCTGCTCGTCGGGCGTGCGCATCTGCTCCTTGGCGATTGAGGCGCGAATCAGATCGCGTACGGCCTCGGAACGGTTGGCAACGTCACCGCGGCGCGCGATCTGCTCGTCAAAGCGGCGCAGCAGGTCGTCGGGCGCGGTGACCGAAAAGCGGACCAGCTCGGAGCTGGAGCCGCTGCAGCGGCAGCCCGCGTCGCCGGTCGACCCGTGCGGATGCTCGTGCTCGTGATCGCAGGCGTGCTCGTGCTCGACCACGCTACACCAGCTTTACGGAGCCGACGGAGTTGTGATCTGCCTCGATGGCCTCCTCGTAGCCCTCGAGCGCGTCGTGCGCCTCGTGCAGCGCAGACATGGCGGCCTCGAGCTTGGCGCCAATGCGCTCCATGTCAAAGTTCTCGGTCGCATGCAGCAGCTGATGGCTCCACTCGTGAGCGAGCTCAATGGTGTCGTCGACCTGCTTGACGCTCATGGCAAGCTGGCTCATGTTCATTCCAACGTCATGCATGGGAATCTCCTTTTGTACGGGGCAATCCAGTGGTTCAGATTCTACTACGCCCGCCCCGGGCGCCGCCGCATAAGAAAACGGGTGCGAGTCCGTCTGACCCGCACCCGTTCACTGGGGGCTGTTTGTGTCTACCATACTATCCATGGTCGCGCACCCTGCACCCGGCGCTCCGGCGAGCGGTGCAAAACCGCTCATGGACGGCAGATACGTAACAAGCGTATTACAGATGCTTCTCCAGCAGCGCCTGAAGCCTCGCCTTGGGCAGTGCGCCGACCGAGCGGTCAACCTCTTCGCCGTTCTTAAAGACGATCAGCGTGGGGATGCTCATGACGCCAAACTTCATGGCCAGGTCCTGGTTGTCATCGACGTTGCACTTGGCCACGGCCAGCTTGCCGGCCAGCTCGTCGGCGACCTCGTCCACGATGGGCGAGAGTGAACGACACGGCCCACACCACGGAGCCCAAAAATCAACCAGCACGGGCAGGCTGTCGTTAACGATGGAATCGAAGTTCTCGGGGGTAATCTGCTTAATGTCAGCCATGGTGACCTCCATAATGCGACGCGGCTCGGCTGCGTAAAACTCAGTACGACCGTGCTTATACCCAGCGGCCCGCAAAGCAACCACTCGCGGGCGGCTCTTTTATCAAAAGCGCCGCAAAACCCCTTTCTTCAGATATGGGGATATAAGGCGCATCGGCGTCAGCCGATATACATATACGGCTGCAAGTGGTATACTGTTTTCATGGATAGATACAGGAGCAACGACAACATAGTCTGGGACTGCGACTACCATGTGGTCTTCTGCCCGAAATACCGCAGGAAGGTGCTCGTGGACGGCATCGGCTCCCGCTTCGAGGAGATCGCGCACGAGGTCGCGGAGGAACTCGATTTCGAGATAAGGGAAATCAAGGTCATGCCCGACCGCGTGCACATGCTCGTCTCAGTCGACCCCCAGTTCGGCATCCACCGGGCCGTGAAGCGCATCAAGGGCAGGACCAGCCACGACCTGCGCGCCGAGTTCCCGCAGCTGAAGCGCAAGCTGCCGACGCTCTGGACGAACAGCTACTTCGTCTCGACCGTCGGCGGGGCGACGCCCGAGGCCGTCAGGCAGTATATCGAGGACCAGAGGAACGCGTGAGGGCCATGGACAAGACCTTCGAGTACCGCATATACCCGAGCGCCGAGCAGGAGGCCCTCCTGCAGAAGACCTTCGGCTGCTGCCGCTGGGTCTACAACAGGGTGCTGGCGATGAGGCGGGACGAGTACGCGTGGACGGGCAAATCGAGGCACATCAACTCCTACATCACCCAGATCCCCGCCTGGAAGAGGGCGGACGCGCCGTGGCTCTCCGAGGTGGACTCCATGGCACTGCAGCAGTCCCTGCGCGACCTGGACAAGGCATTTAAGAACTTCTTCCGCGCACCAGGCAAGGTGGGCTTTCCGAAGTTCAAGTCCAAACGCGCGGGGAGGAAGAGCTACCGCACGAACGGCGTCGGGATAATCGACGCCAGGCACGTGAGGCTGCCAAAGCTGGGGACCGTCAGGGCGCGGGTGAGCCGTCCCGTGGAGGGGCGCGTCCTGTCCGCGACGGTCAAGCAGGTGCCGAGCGGCAAGTACTACGTGGCGATATGCTGCGCGGACGTCCCCGCCACGGACGCGCCGGCCCCGACCGTCGGGTTCCTGGGAGTCGATGCGGGAATACACGACATAGCCACCTGCTCCACGGGGGAGCGCCTGCCCAACCCCAAAAACCTGCAAAGGAGCGAGAGGAGGCTGGCGCGGGAGCAGCGGCGGCTCTCGCGCAAGCGGAAGGGCTCCGCAAATCGCGCCAGGCAGCGTGTCAGGGTCGCGCGGGCGCACGAGAAGGTTGCCAACCGGCGGAAGGACGCCCTGCACAAGTTCACGACGCATGCGGTGGGAGAAAGCCAAAACATCGCGGTCGAGGACCTGAACGTCAGGGGCATGCAGAGGAACCGCCGCCTCGCCAAGGCCGTGGGCGATGCCGCCATGTCGGAGCTGGCGCGCCAGCTCGAGTACAAATGCGCATGGTCGGGGCGCGGCTTCGTAAGGGTGGGCAGGTTCTATCCGTCCAGCAAGACGTGTTCCGCATGCGGTTACGTCTACAGGGGACTGACGCTGGCCGAACGGGTATGGGACTGCCCCGCGTGCGGCATGCGTCACGACCGCGACCTGAACGCCGCCGTCAACATCGCCCGCGAGGGAAGGAGAATCCTGGAAGGTACCGCAGGGCATGCGGGAACCGCGGCAGACGCCGCAAACGCTTGTGGAGAGGGCGTAAGACCTACGGCTGCATGCGCAGTCTAGGCAATTCTCGGTGAAGCAAGAATCCCCTGGCTTTAGCCATGGGGAGTGTCAAATAATGGTGGGCACGCAAACGATTGGAGAGCGCATACCTATGTCACAAAGCCAGAAAAAAGAAGCCATCGCCCAGGCGGCCGAGCAGGAGCTCGCATCGCTTGCGGGTCGTGGCGTGCGCATCGCAGGCAACGCGTGCTCGCCGATTGTGCTGGTAAAAGGCGATTTGGATGAGGCCGAGCGCTCGGGCGGCGAGCTTGCCGCAGGCGCGGATGGCGCGGCGCTGCGTAAGGCGCTCGGGGCCATCGGTTATGCGCCCGAGGATTTTTGCGTGCTGGCAAGCGTCGCCGGTGCGGGCGACGGAACGGTGGCGGTGGGCCATGCCCTGCCGTGCGAGCTGTTCCGCGAGGCGCTCGAGGCGCTGGACCCCGAGGCGGTGCTGTTGCTGGATGATCGTGCGGCCGATACCATGCGCGAGACCTATGCCGATATGCTCGTGGCGATCGACGACTTCGACACCGCCATGCTCAAGCCCGGCCTGGTCGCCCATGTGCAAGGGCGCCGCGTGCTCGCGCTCGACGGCTTTGAGGCGGCGCTCACCGACAAGGCCGCCAAGCAGCGCATGTGGGCCTACATTAAACAGCTGACTCCGGCCGCCGCGCCGCTGTAGCGGACCGGCGCTGGCAAGGTGGCCCCGGCGGGCCGAGCATGCCGGCAGCTTGTCGCGTCCCTACATCACGGCACGCAGCTCAAATCGGTCGCCGTGAATGCGGAACTGGCAGTTGCCGTTCATGCGCTCGACGGCGAGCTTAATGCTCTTGGTGCCAAAGCCGTGGCCGGCGTGCTGGGCCACGGGCATGCCGTCAACCATACGCGGCGGGCGGTCAAACGTGTTAGAGACCAAAAGCAGCAGCTGCCCGTCTTCGTAGCGCAGGTCCAGATCGACGAATCGTTTGCCCTGGGGAGCGGCGCTCGCGGCGACGATGGCGTTGTCCAGGGCATTCGAGAGCACGCTAAACAGGTCGACATCGGCCACATGGACGTTCTCTGGCACGGCGGCGCGCAGGTCGGCGGTGATACCGTTTCGGTTGATATCGGAGCTAAATGACGAAAGCACGATGTTGACCGTTTCGTTGGCACAGTAGCGGCGCACGGCGGTGCGGTCGTTTGTCTCACAGAGTTCGTTGATGCGCCCGAGCGCCTCGTCGACGTGACCCTCTTCGATTAAAACCGCAAGGCCGCGCAGGAAGTGCCGCATGTCATGGCGCAGAACCGAAAGCTCGCGTCCAGATTGACGCCAGGCTTCGAGCTCTTTGATAGCTGCGCTATCGCGGGTCTCGAGCATCCAACGCTCGCGCTCGGCGGCCTCTTTAGCCTCGTATTCGCGCAGATACACAGCAAGAAACATAAGGTAGAAAGCGCAAAGCGCAAACGCCAAAAACTCAACGGTCACAACCGAGCCCGAGTGGAACAACGTGGTGTAGACGTTGGTGGCGTAGTCAAAGATGTAATAGACGAGCGGCAGGATGAGCAGAATCTCGAGCTCGGTAGGGCTTTTGACTGCCAAGCGCGGACCGATGTCGCCGGCCCAGTGCAGCAGGAGCGTAAAGACGGCGACCGTGGTGATAATGCGTGTCGCGTAGTACGCGATTTGCGAGCCGCAGGCGGCGAGCGCGGCGATGCCCATCCAGTTGCTAAATTGGCAGCTCAGGTATGCGCTGGTGACGCCGAGCATAACGAGCAAAGGGCTCAGCCGATAGCGCGCGCACAGATAGATGACGAGCGGCAGATGCACGACGAGCGGATACACCTGTCGAGCGAAAAGTTCGCCGCCAAAGACATTGGCGAGCGCAAAGGCGGTACCGGTGAGCACGTCAACCGCGATCAGCTCAAGCGCATGACGGCGGTTGATCTCGACCCCGCACAGCGCTGCCGAGGCGAAAACGCCAAAGAGCAGGGTCGTTGCGTGGTGGATTGCCCAAAGCAGCATTTCGGCCGTGGGGAGCATCAGTGCCTCCCGCCCTCAAAGCGCGCCGCAAAGTAGGCATCTTGGAACCCCTGCTTGCAACTGCGTGCCAACGGGATACAGGCGCCCGATCTCATGAAGATCTCCGTGCGGTCAAAGTGATCGATATTGCGCAGGTTGACCTGGTAGCTGCGGTGGCATTTAAAGAAGACTGCGTTTTGCTCCAAGCGGTCCTCGACGCTGCGGAACGACTCGAGTGCCTCGATATCGCGTCCGTCGCGCAGGTGGAAGACCACGTGCTTGTTGCGCGCCTCGGCATATTCGATGTCGGACAGGCGCAGGGCGTGGTAGCCAAAGGAAGTTTTGATCACGAGCTCGTCGGTTGCCGCCGGGCGCATGCTCGAAAGCTCGTCGAGCAGCTGCGCCAGGCGTTCGTATGCCACGGGCTTGAGCAGATAGTCGAAGGCACGGACCTCGTAGGACTCCAGTGCGAACTCGGGCGACGAGGTGAGGAACGCCAGGCACACGGCGGTATCGGCCTGGCGCAATTCGCGCGCGGTGTCCATGCCGTTGACGAGCGGCATGATCATGTCGAGCAGAATGATGTCGGCGCGCGATGCGGCATGGCGGGCCAGCAGGTCCTCGCCGCGCGTGACGAGCGCAACATCGACCGCCGTGCCCGTCTCGCTCGACCAACGGTCGATTATCCGGTGCAGTCTATCTAGAAAAGCGACGTCGTCGTCGCAGGCAATGATTTTGAGCATTCTGAGCCCCCTTAGTAGTTCGATTTTGCCACATTGGGTGCGGACCGCTCGCGGAGGCGTGTCCCATTTGCGCCCCACGTCGCGCAACTCGCGCCGAGCGGTATTGCGGTGGCGAAAGATGCCTCCTGCGCTATCGAGAGCTCGGCTATCCTCAGCTTGTCAGTTCGAAAATGGACCTGCCACATGATTGAATCTTTATTCCAACTTTACACCTAGGTTTACAGCTGTCTTGTCAGCTGTAAACCTAGGTGTCATACTAAAGCCCCAAGATTCGCCAAAAGAGAGGGGCCTTGATGGCACAGAGCGCGAACATGGATGCATCGGAGCTTGCACGCGACATTGCGGCCGGCCTGGCATCGGCAACGACGGCAACGGAGCGCGCGGCATTGGTGCCCGCAGAGCTCGTCGAGGCCATTCAGCAACTTAAAACCCAACGCGACGCGGTGATCCTGGCACACTATTACGTGGCGCCCGAGGTCCAGGCTGTGGCCGATTACGTCGGCGACAGCTTCTACCTGGCAAAGCTCGCCAAGAGCCTGCCGCAGCAGACCATCGTGCTGTGCGGCGTGGAGTTTATGGGCGAGAGCGCCAAGCTGCTCAACCCCACCAAGACCGTGCTGCTGCCCGAGCCGGGCGCGGATTGCCCCATGGCCCATATGGTCAAGCGCGAGACGGTCGACGCGGCGCGCGCCGAGTATGGCGACGACCTGGCCGTGGTGTGCTACGTCAACTCGACGGTCGAGATCAAGAGCTGGAGTGACGTGTGCGTTACCAGCTCCAACGCCGTCAAGATCGTGTCCGAGCTGCCGCAGCAGCACGTCCTGTTCATTCCCGACCAAAACCTGGGCCGCTTCGTAGCCGAGCAGGTGCCGCAAAAGCACGTCATCCTCAACAACGGTTACTGCCCGCGCCATCACATCATCACCGTCGAGCAGATCGTCGACGCGACGGAGGCCCACCCCGACGCGCTCGTGCTGGCGCATCCTGAGTGCAAGGCCGACGTCCTTGCCGAGGCCGACTACATCGGCTCCACCGCCGGCATCATCAAGTACGCCGAGGAGTCCGACGCGAGCGAGTTCATTATTGTGACGGTCCGTGGCGTGCTCTACGAGCTCGAGCGCCGCTGCCAGGGCACCGACAAGAAGTTCTACTTCCCCGCGGTGCAGCCCACCTGCGTCAACATGGATTTCATCACGCTCGAAAAGCTCGTGCGCTGCCTGGAGACGGGCGAGGGCGAGGTGCAGATTGGCGTGTCGGACGAGGCCGCCGATCAGGCCAAGCTCACGCTCGACCGCATGCTCGAGTACGCAGCGCGCTAGAACAATGCGGCATGAGGGACGGTCCCTTATGTCACATTCAAGGGAGAGGATTCCTGTGGAAACCAAGCAATACCCCGATATGGAGTGCGACGTCGTTATTGCCGGCTGCGGCGTAGCGGGCCTGTATGCGGCTCTCAACCTGCCGACGAGCATGCGCGTGATCATGCTCTCCAAGGGCGCTGTCGATGAGTGCGATTCGATGCTCGCGCAGGGCGGCATTTGCGTGCTGCCCGAGGGCTCGGACTACGATGCCTTCTTTGAGGACACCATGCACGCCGGCCACTACGAGAACCGCCGCGAGAGCGTCGACATCATGATTCGCTCGAGCCGCTCGGTCATCAACGACCTGCTGGCGATGGGCGTGGACTTTGAGCGCAAGGCCGACGGCAGCCTCGACTTTACCCGCGAGGGTGCGCACAGCCGCCCCCGCATTGCCTTCCATGCCGACATTACGGGCAAGGAGATCACGACCAAGCTGCTCCAGGCCGTTCGCAAGCTTGATAACGTGCAGATTTTGGAGCACGTGGCCATGACCGACATCCTGACGGGCGAGCGTGACGGCGCCACAGTGTGCACCGGCGTCGTCGCCGTTCCCGTGGACGAGGACAACTCGGTTCGTCCCGCCGACGAGCTGGCAAATACCGCCGAGGGCGTGCATGCCGGCGAGCCGTTTAAGATCCATGCCCGCCACACGCTGTGGGCGACGGGCGGTATCGGCGGCGTATACGACCATTCGACCAACTACCCGCAGCTCACGGGCGATGCCTGCTACATTGCTCAGGAGCATGGCATTAAGATGGAGCACCTGGACTACGTGCAGATTCACCCCACGGGTCTGTTCTCGCCGCAGCCAGGCCGCACGTTCCTGATCAGCGAGAGCTGCCGCGGCGAGGGCGCGATTCTGCTCAATGCCGCCGGTGAGCGCTTTACCGACGAGCTTCAGCCGCGCGATGTGGTCGCTGCCGCTATTCGCGAGCAGATGAAGCAGGACGGTACCGAGCACGAGTGGCTGAGCTTTGCCCCCGTTGAGCGCGATGTAGTGACCGGGCACTTTGCCAACATTCGCGCACGCTGCTTGGAGGACGGCCGCGACATCTTGGACGAGCCCATCCCCGTTACGCCTACGCAGCACTACTTTATGGGCGGCGTGTGGGTCGACAAGGACGGCCGCACCTCGATGCCCGAGCTCTACGCAGCCGGTGAGACGGCCTGCAACGGCGTGCACGGCAAGAATCGCCTAGCTTCCAACAGCCTGCTCGAGTCCCTAGTCTGGGGTCGCCGCGCTGCTTGGCGTATGCGCACCGGCGAGTCGCTGGCCGTGGAGCAGGCGGGCGAGCCCGCGCTTGATGGACGCCATCGCGCCCTGAGTTCCGATACCCTTGCAATCGATGATTTGGCCTGTGCCGCCGGCACGCAGGCCGTGGAGGAGTAGACCATGAATCCCATTACCATGAAACTCGTCGTCGATGATCTGATCCTGCAGGCTCTGCGCGAGGACATTACGTTTGAGGACGTGAGCACGGCGAGCGTGTGCCCCACGGCGCGCCCCGCCACGGTGGAGCTTATCGCCAAGGCCGACGGCATCATCGCCGGTCTGGACGTGTTCGCCCGCACCTTTGAGCTGCTGGATCTGCAAAGCTCCGTGCTGTTTGATGTCGCGGATGGCGACGAGGTGCACGCCGGCGACCATGTGGGCCAGGTGCGCGGCGACGCGCGCGTGCTGCTTTCGGGCGAGCGCGTGGCACTCAACTACCTGCAGCGCATGAGCGGCATCGCCACCTATACGCACCAGATGGCCGCGGCGCTCGAGGGCACCAAGACCGTGCTCGTCGACACGCGCAAGACCACGCCGGGCATGCGCGTCTTCGAGAAGGCGGCAGTCGAGATCGGCGGCGGCAGCAACCACCGCTACAACCTGTCGACGGCCGTCATGCTCAAGGACAACCACATCGACGCCGCCGGTGGCGTGGCACGCGCAATCGAGATGGCGCGCGCCCATGCGTCGTTTACCACGACGGTCGAGATTGAGTGCGAGAATCTGGATATGGTGCGCGAGGCCGTTGAGGCCGGTGCCGACATCATCATGCTCGACAACATGACGCACGACGATATGGCGGCCGCCATCGAGCTTATCGCTGGCCGCGCCAAGACCGAGTGCTCGGGTAATGTGGACGCCGGCAACATTCGCGCTCTGGCCGACCTGGGCGTCGACTTTATTAGTTCGGGCGCCCTGACGCACTCCGCGCCGATCCTCGACCTCTCGCTTAAGCACCTGCGTCTGCTGGACGGTAAATAATGAACGCCCGCGAGCGTCGCCGTGCCATCATGGCCGTGCTCGAGGGGGCCAAAGATCCCGTTTCGGGTAGCGCGCTTGCCCGCGAGGTGGGCGTGAGCCGTCAGGTCGTGGTGCAGGACATCGCCCTGCTGCGCGCCGACGGGCACGATATCGTCGCCACCAACCGCGGCTACGTGCTGCAGGAAGCCGAGAGCAGCCCGGCTGTGCCCACGCGCTTGGTCAAGGTGCGCCACAGCGTGGAGCAGGCGGGCGATGAGCTCACGAGCATCGTTGATGCCGGCGGTGCCGTACTCAACGTGATCGTCAACCACCGCGTGTACGGCAAGATCACGGCCGACCTGGACATTCGCAACCGCCGCGATATCGAGCGCTACCTGCACGACATCGCCAGCGGCAAGAGCTTTCCGCTGCTGACGGTTACGAGCGGCTATCACTTCCACCGCATCGCGGCAGAAGACGAACAAACCCTCGACGAGATCGAGGCCATGCTCAAGGAAAAGGGCTACTTGGCAGATCTGATGCCCTACGAAGACGATTTGTCCTAGTCGACGCCGCATCTATAAGTTGCGGTGAAATAGTTCCTAAAATCGGCATCCAAGACATAAAACAGGAACTATTCCACCGCAACTGCCAAGGGTCCCGCTCCAAATTAGCTGCCCACATATGCAAAAGGAGGCCTCCGCGGCGATGCGGAGGCCTCCTTTTTTGTGCACGGTGTACTTTTGAGTGTGCAGTGGGGGAGTTGTTACTCCTCGACGATCTCGGTGATCGCGCCAGCGGGGCAAGCGTCCTGGCAAGCGCCACAGGCGACGCAGGAGTCCTCGTCAGCGACGGTAGCGACGTCCTGGAGCTCCAGAACGCCAGCGGGGCAGGAGTCGACGCAAACGCCACAAGCGATGCACTCGTCGGCATCAATTACGGGATGAGCCATGGTAGTTTCCTCTCTGTTGACCGACGCTACAGGCGATGCGCGCCGGTTTGATTCGGGCAAAAACATACCACGGGAGCGACCGTTTGCAATACCCTCTGGCCGGCATCTTCATACCGTTCGCCGAGTATGCCAAGGTTTACTAAAAAACGCGCAGGTGGGGCCGTTGAGCTGCGTAAATGTTAGCTAAAGGTGACTTGAAATATAGGGCGATTGAGCGTGCTTGCGGAAACCGCATCCCATTATTTTGTCGAAAAACGGGTTGCAGTTTCCGGTTAGGCCCGCTAGCGGAAAATGCGAGCCGGTATCAGCTCTCAAAACGGGATACGGTTTCCGGTTGAGCCTTCAGACGGAAACTGCGACCCGGAATCCACGCTCAAACCGGGATGAGCTTTCCGCAAGGCAGCCCCAGGCACCTTCGGACCCAAACCTCAGCCATCTCTACATAGATCTCGATAGATTTGCCGAGAACTCAAACAGTGCGTCTACCTGCGTATTTGCGAACCTAAACTCTTGACAATAAGAAATCTTATATGAATTGACTTAGATTTTGTATATTCCGGCCCATAAGGGGATACACTACATCCTGAAAGACAAGCCGAAACACCGCTCGGCAGACCGCCGAGTCGGTGCAAACGCACAAGAGAGAGGGAATTTCTAATGGGCAAGATTCTTGGTATCGACCTTGGTACTACTAACTCCGCAATGGCCGTTCTCGAGGGCGGTTCTCCGACCATTATCGTGAACGCCGAGGGCGACCGCACCACGCCGTCTGTCGTGGGCTTCCGTGCCGACGGCGACCGCGTCGTGGGTAAGGCCGCTAAGAACCAGGCTGTCACCAACCCCAAGAACACCGTGTTCTCCATCAAGCGCTTCATGGGCCGCAAGTACTCCGAGTGCACCTCCGAGATCAAGACCGTGCCGTATGAGGTCAAGGAGGGCCAGGGTGGCCGTGCCGTCGTCGACATCGAGGGCAAGGATTACACCGCCGAGCAGGTGAGCGCCATGACGCTCGCTAAGATGAAGGCCGACGCCGAGAAGTATCTGGGCGAGACCGTCACCGACGCCGTCATCACCGTCCCGGCTTACTTCAACGACGCCCAGCGTCAGGCCACCAAGGACGCCGGTAAGATCGCCGGCCTCAACGTCAAGCGTATCGTCAACGAGCCGACCGCTGCTGCTCTTGCCTATGGCCTGGACAAGCAGGGCACCGACCAGCGCATCCTGGTCTTTGACCTGGGCGGCGGCACCTTCGACGTCTCCATCCTCGACCTCGCCGACGGCGTGTTTGAGGTTCTGTCCACCTCGGGCGATAACCACCTGGGCGGCGACGACTGGGATCAGCGCGTCATCGACTGGATGGCCGATAAGTTCCAGCAGGAGAACGGTGTCGATCTGCGTCAGGACCCCATGGCCCTGCAGCGTCTGAAGGAGGCCGCCGAGAACGCCAAGAAGGAGCTCTCTGCCGCCCAGCAGACCACCATCAACCTGCCGTTCATTACCATGAACCAGTCCGGCCCGCTGCACCTCAACTACACGCTGACCCGCGCCGAGTTCGAGAAGATCACCCGCGACCTGCTCGAGCGCTGCAAGCAGCCTGTCACCAACGCCCTGCGCGACGCCAAGCTTAAGCTCTCCGATCTGACCGAGGTCATCCTCGTCGGCGGCTCCACCCGTATGCCCGCCGTCCAGGAGCTCGTCAAGACCATGACCGGCAAGCAGCCCAACATGTCCGTGAACCCCGACGAGGTCGTTGCCGACGGCGCTGCCGTCCAGGGCGGCGTGCTCACCGGCGACGTCGAGGGCATCCTGCTGCTCGACGTTACCCCGCTGTCGCTGGGCGTCGAGACCATGGGCGGCATCATGACCAAGATGATCGACCGCAACACCACGATCCCGACCTCCAAGACCGAGGTCTACTCCACCGCTGCCGACAACCAGACCAGCGTCGAGATCAACGTGCTCCAGGGCGAGCGCGAGCTTGCCCGCGACAACAAGTCGCTCGGTAAGTTCCAGCTGACCGGTATCCCGGCTGCCCGCCGCGGCGTGCCGCAGATCGAGGTCACCTTCGACATCGACGCCAACGGTATCGTCAAGGTCTCCGCTAAGGACAAGGGCACCGGCAAGGAGCAGCAGATCACCATCTCCGGCTCCACTGCTCTGTCCGACGACGAAGTCGATCGTATGGTCAAGGACGCCGAGGCTCATGCCGAGGAGGACAAGAAGCAGAAGGAAGAGGTCGAGGTCCGCAACCAGACCGACAGCCTGTGCTACTCCACCGAGCAGACCCTCAACGAGCTGGGCGACAAGGTTTCCGCCGACGTGAAGTCCAAGGCCGAGGCCGCTATCGCCGACGCCAAGAAGGCGCTCGAGGGCTCTGACGTCGAGGCCATCAAGGCCGCCGGCGAGTCCCTGCAGTCTGTGGCCTACGAGCTGGCTCAGGTTGTCTACGCCGACGCTCAGCAGCAGACCGACGGTGCCGCCGGTGCCCAGCCTGCCGACGATGACGTCGTCGACGCCGACTACGAGGTTGTGGACGACGAGGACAAGTAATCATGTCCGCCCGTAAAGCTCGCACGGAGGCGGCTGCCGCTGGCGCCGCCCCCGTTGACTCTGAGGAGAAGGACGTGAAGATTCCCGTAGAGGCCGTCGACGATACCGAGGCCAACGAGGCCGAGGCCGCCGAGGCTGCCGAGAACCAGGTAGAGGATTCCAACAAGGAGGCGACGATGACCGAGGACGAGATGGTGGAAGCCGCTATCCGCGCCGGTGAGGAAGCCGCCGACAACGACTTTAAGCTTAAGTTCGAGCAGGCTCAGAAGGAGCTTACCGACGTGCGCAACGAGCTTGATGCTGCGGCAGAGGCTCAGAAGGCCGCCGAGGACAAGGCAAAGGACGCCACCGAGCGCACCGCCCGTCTGCAGGCCGACTGGGAGAACTTTCGTCGCCGCACCGCAAACGAGCGTATCGCCGAGCGCGAGCGCGCGACCGAGAAGCTTGTCACCGCGCTGTTGCCGGTGATCGACGATATCGAGCGCGCGATCGACCATGCCCGCAGCCAAGAGCTTTCCGACGACTTTAAGCAGTTCGTCGACGGCGTCGATGCGGTTCATGCCAAGCTGCTTGATGTGTTTGCGCACGAGGGCGTTGAGCCCATCGATCCCAAGGGCGAGGCGTTCGATCCGCTCGAGCATCAGGCCGTGGGTCGCGTCGAGGACGCATCGCAGTATGACGAGACCGTCAACGATGTGTACCAGAAGGGCTACCGCATGGCGGATCGCATCCTGCGCTCCGCGATGGTGACGGTGACCTACGGTGGCGAGAAGCGCCCCGCACCGGAGCCCGAAGCGGCGCCCGAGGATGCTACGGCCGATACGGCCGAGAGCACCGAGGAGTAATTGAGAAGGGCCCCGGGGCAACACCCGGGGCCCTTTCTGGCCTAGTGCCATATGAAAGCATGAGCCGTCGTCTGCATGGGCGGCGGACGTAACAGGAGAGGAGCTACGATGGCTGCAGGCAAAACCTTCTATGACATCCTGGGCGTATCCAAGAGCGCCTCCGACAAAGAGATCAAGAGCGCGTTTCGCAAGCTCGCGCAAAAATATCACCCCGATGCCGGCGGCGACGAGGCCAAGTTCAAGGAGATCAGCGAGGCCTACGAGACGCTTTCGGACGAGAAGAAGCGCAAAGAGTACGACCAGATGCTCATGTTTGGCGGCATGCCGGGCGCGGGCGGCGCGTATGGCGGCGGCTACGGTGCCGGCGCAGGCGCCAGCGGCTGGGGCGATATCTTCGACAGCATCTTTAGCGGCAACGGCGCCTGGGGCAGCGATTGGGGCTCGGGCTTTGCCGGGGCTGCGGGCGCTGCCGGTGCCGGCGCGGGCCACAGCCGTGCTCGCAAGGGCGGCGACCTGTCGTTGACCGTCGATGTTTCGGCCGAGGACGCGTTTCGCGGCGTGACGCACAAGGTCACCTACCGCATTCCCTCGACGGGCGAGCAGCAGACCATTACGGTCTCGGTCCCCGCGGGCGCGGTCGACGGCGGCAAGCTGCGCTACAAACGTCGCGGCGAGTATGGCGTTGCCGGCGGCGAGCGCGGCGACCTGGTCGTGACCACGCACGTGGAGGGGCATCCGCTGTTTAAGCGTAAAGGTGCCGACGTGACCATGGAGGTACCGGTCTCGGTCTATGAGGCGGCGCTCGGCTGCACGGTGGACGTGCCGACGCCCGGCGGCGCGACGGTTCGTCTGAAGGTGCCCGCTGGCACCCAGACGGGCAAGAAGTTCCGCTTTAAGGAGATGGGTGCGCCCGACGTTAAGCATCGCGGGCGCACCGGTGCACTGCTTGTCGAGATCAAGGTGCAGGTTCCCACGAACCTGTCTGATGACGAGCGCGATGCCATGACCAAGCTGCGCGAGGCCGACGCGCGCGACTATCGCGAGAAGGTCAACCGTTACAAGGCGACGTACTAGGGCGGTCGTGGCGCACGCCCGCGCCCGCGGGCTTATGATGGACGATAACGAGACGGAAAGGGGTCAGGTAGCATGGCCGAGGACAATAGGAACAAACCGCTGTACATGATCAGCGTGGCGGCCGAGCTGACCGGCATGCACCCGCAGACTCTGCGCGTCTACGAGTCCAAAGGCTTGGTGAATCCCCAGCGCTCGGGCGGCAACACGCGTCTGTATTCGCGTGCCGATATCGAGCGCCTGGAGCTCATCAACCAGCTGACCGACGAGGGCATCAACCTTGCCGGCGTGGTGCGCATCCTCGATATGAAGGAGCGTGCTGAGGAGCGCGAGCGCGAGAACGAAAAGCTCCGCGCCCGCGTGCGCCAGCTCGAGGACGAGCTGCACGAGTACAAGATGCAGAAGAAGATCACCGCCCTGGCCCCGCGCGACGGCTCGGTTAACCCCGAACAGGTCATGCGCAAGCTGCTGGGTGCCGGCGGGGATTTGTAGTTACGCGGTTTTTCCAAACCGCGTAACCAGTTGACGCTGCAAGCCCGCCAGAGCGGCAATCTGCCTTTCAACTTCGGCGGCATGATCAGAAGATCAATGCCGCCTTGTTTCAAGGCACCTTGCTCGCTCTGGCGGGCTTTCGCTGTCCGCGCCAAAACATCGACGTTGTTATGGGTAGTCATTGGGGACGTTCTAAAATGACTAGTCGAAAGGGATGCTCTTGCGCCAAGTCTGTCGGCTCACACCGGGTTCGTTCTTTACTTTACCGAGATAAAGTGAACGTGCAGATTCATAACCCACTCGCAACCGTTCTATGGCACGATATTGAACGAATGTATGCTATGCGCCCAAATCTTTTGGGCAGAGTGGGAGACAGTATGGTCAAGCTGTACGAGGACGGCATCTACCTGCGCGGCGGCAGCGAGGTTGTGCCTGCGGCCGAGGCTGCCGAGCGCGGTATTACGCAGACGCCCGAGGATGCCAAGCGCGGCACCATCGCGTATTCGATCCTCCAGGCACATAACACGTCGGGTGACCCCGAGGCACTCAAGATTCGCTTTGACGCCATGGCGAGCCACGACATCACCTTCGTTGGCATCATCCAGACGGCGCGCGCCTCGGGCATGGAGCAGTTCCCGCTGCCCTACGTGCTCACCAACTGCCATAACTCGCTGTGCGCCGTGGGAGGCACCATCAATGAGGACGACCACGTCTTTGGCCTTTCCGCGGCCAAGAAGTACGGCGGCATCTTCGTCCCGCCGCACATCGCCGTCATCCACTCCTTTATGCGTGAGAACTTCGCCGGCTGTGGCAAGATGATCCTGGGCTCCGACTCGCACACCCGCTACGGCGCTCTGGGCACCATGGCCGTGGGCGAGGGCGGTGGCGAGCTGGCAAAGCAGCTGCTGCGCGACACCTACGACGTTGCCTATCCCGGCGTCGTTGCCATCTACCTCACGGGCGCCCCGCGCCCCGGCGTTGGCCCACACGATGTGGCGCTCGCCATCATCCGCGCCGTCTTTGCCAAGGGTTACGTTAAGAACAGGGTCATGGAGTTCGTAGGCCCCGGCATCGCGAGCATGACGACCGACTACCGCAACGGCGTCGATGTCATGACCACCGAGACCACCTGCCTCTCCTCCATTTGGGCTACCGACGAGGACACGCACGCGTTTTTGACCATGCACGGTCGCGGCGAGGACTACCGCGAGCTCAAGCCCGCCGATGTTGCCTACTACGACGGCTGCGTCGAAGTCGATCTGTCGAGTATCAAGCCCATGATCGCGTTGCCGTTCCATCCTTCTAACGGCTTTGAGATCGACGAGCTCAACGAGAACCTCGAGGACATCCTGCATGAGGTGGAGCTCGAGGCCGCCAAGATCGGCGAGGGCAAGACGCACTTTAGCCTGCTCGACAAGATCGTCGACGGCAAGCTGCACGTGCAGCAGGGCGTTATCGCCGGCTGCTCGGGCGGCAACTACGACTCCGTGGTCCAGGCTGCTCGCGTGCTCAAGGGCGCTAACACTGGCTGCGGCGAGTTTTCGCTGTCGGTCTATCCCACGAGCCAGCCCGTGGCACTCGAGCTTACACGCCGCGGCTACATCTACGACCTTATGGAGGCCGGCGCGATTGTGCGCACGGCATTCTGCGGCCCGTGCTTCGGCGCCGGCGACACGCCTGCCAACAACGGCCTTTCGATCCGCCACACCACGCGCAACTTCCCCAATCGCGAGGGTTCCAAGCCGGGCAACGGTCAGCTGAGCGCCGTGGCCCTGATGGACGCCCGCTCCATTGCGGCGACGGCTGCCAACGGCGGCGTCCTGACGCCGGCGACCGACCTGCCCGAGGAGACTTGGGACGAGGCCTGCGAGTACACCTTTGACGACGCGCCGTACAAGAAGCGCGTGTACTGGGGCTTTGGCAAGGCTGAGCCGGCCGACGAGCTGGTCGAGGGCCCCAACATCAAGCCGTGGCCCGCGATGGAGCCTCTCGGCGACGACATCCTGCTCAAGGTGTGCTCCAAGATCATGGACCCGGTCACTACGACCGACGAGCTCATTCCCTCGGGCGAGACGAGCTCCTTCCGCTCCAACCCGCTGGGTCTGGCCGAGTTTACGCTCAGCCGTCGCGACCCTGCCTACGTGGGCCGCTCCAAGGAGGTCGACGCGGTGGAAAAGCGCCGCATTGCCGGCGAGGCAGCGGGCGACCTGGTGGCACTCGATGCCGAGCTTGCCAGCGTGTTTGAGGCGCTGACCGGCGCGGGTGTCGCGGCCGATGCCAAGGCGACTGAGTACGGCTCCATGCTCTATGCCAAGAAGCCCGGTGACGGTTCTGCCCGCGAGCAGGCCGCGAGCTGCCAGCGCGTAATTGGCGGCCTGGCCAACATCGTCCACGAGTACGCCACCAAGCGCTATCGCTCCAACGTGATGAACTGGGGCATGGTGCCCTTCCAGATGGAGGCCGAGCCCAGCTTTGAGGTGGGCGACTACGTCTTTGTGCCGGGTATCCGCGCCGCGCTCGACGGCGACCTGAAGGACATCGCCGCTTACGTGGTTCGCGCCGATGGTGCGGTCGAGCAGATTGAGCTCTACATTGCCGATATGACGGCAGAGGAGCGTGCCATCGTCAAGGCCGGCTGCCTGATCAACTACAACAAGTTCAAAGCCGCTGCCGAGTAACGCACTTAATTGTCCGCCCGGGGCTTACCCTTTCCCGCCCGCTCACGCGCTTCGCGAGGGTCGCGTTCGGCAAAGGGTGGCTCCGGGCTACATTTCTGCGTTCTCGTTGGGTCTTGAGGGACGCTAATAAATAGACTTGCTTGATGCCGCCCCTGTTATCGGGGCGGCTTCTTTTTTCGAAAACTACCACATTGGGGACAGGCACCTTTGTGGTGGTTTCTTTTGTCTCGATCTGTAACGCCTTGGCTGTTAGATGTGGGCCTGGTGTTACAGATTGAGATTATCGGATGAGGCTTCGCGGTTAATCTCGATCTGTAACATCTGGACCCCAATTTGCCGATTAGTTGTTACAGATTGAGACAAACGTCCGCAGCCGATCATTTCATCTCAATCTGTAACATCTAGGATTGAAAAGGGCCGCTAGATGTTACAGATCGAGACAGTGGAACATCGGAACCGAAACCACCACAAAGGTGCCTGCCTGGCGGGTCCTTATTTCGATGGGGCCCAGGTTATTTCATCGTCAAATAGCCAAGTGCGTGCTGAGCCACTGTCGCGCGCTGTCTGTGGATCGGGCTCGCAAGTTTGTTCGTAGGCATCCTCGGTACACCGATCCATAAAATCGACGACTGCCGTCTGGTCGCCTTCCATGACGTAGATCACGTTGCCATCCGAGATATAGACTCCCGGCCCTTCGTTGTCCACGTAGCCGGGGTCGTATGAAACGTTGCACAGTCTGCTCCCGTTTGCCGCATCGAGTTCAAGGGTCGAATAATACCCGCCATTCATTTGGCCTTTCTTGGCTCGATATATTGCGGCGCCGTACCATCGCTTAAACGTCTTGCCTTTGAGTAAACTGGTTGCCTTGCCGATAAGCTGCTCATCTTGGGTATAGCGCGTGGCTCCAAGTTCGATTCGGGGATAGTTACTGACCCCAAGCGCTGCGGGCGTACCGTCGAAATCGACGGTGATTGAATCGGGTTTGACGATATCGGTGAGGATTTCGATGGGGTAGCTTACGGTTTCAACCGCCGCCTGCGTTGCCGAGGCAGGGAGAAATGCGAGATAGATAATGCCCACGCCGACTGCGGTAATTGCAAACGCTAAGACGAGCAGGCCGATATAGGTGGAGCGTTTCACGGTGGGGCACCTCTCATGCAATATGCAATCATTAAGATAAATGATACAAGCTTACGACAATATTCAAAAGAAAGCGACCGCCCGGAATGAGAGGGCTAAAAGGCCCTATTGGGCTTCGATTTGATCTCTAATAGGAATATTTGCCTCCCCTCATTCTGGGCGAGGGGTCAAAATTGAGTTCACGAGTTTTGCGCAATACTATTCTCACTAAACCCGCTATTTTCACTATAAGCACTATAAAAACGACAGGGACGATGACGAGAGTATTGTGGCGTACGATAACCAAGCCGTTTAAGCCGGCACCCTTGTCTTGAATCTCCATCTATATCTGCGCGAACGGGCTATCGGTGGCTCTCGATTTTGTCGCTGTGTTCTCGTTGGATCTTGGGATCGCCAAACGTAGACTGGGCTTGATGTCGCCTCTTTTAATCGGGGCTGATTCTTCTCTGGACCACCACAAAGGGGACGGGCACCTTTGTGGTGGTTCTTGGTTTGTCTCGATCTGTAACAGTTAGACCCTAATTTGCCGAGTAGGTGTTACAGATTGAGACGAACGGGCGCCGCTGGTCATTTCATCTTGATTTGTAACATCTGGAGCCATAAACAGTCGCTAGATGTTACAGATTGAGATAGTAAGGGGATGAGGCCGCAGCGGGTGAGCGCGCCTGTCCCCTTTGTGGTGATTTTCCATGTCATGAGAGCACTCAGAAAATCTTATATATAGAGACTTAGATTTGTGTATAAGATCGTACAAAGCTGGCAACAATACTTCTCGAACAACGTGAAGCCGCCCCGTAGGGCGGCCGCCCCAAGAGAGGTGATTCCATGAGAATCGATAAGCTAGCAATGACGTCGCGCGAGGCGCTGCAGACCGCCATGAGCACGGCCGCTGACGCGCAGGCCGGCGCGGTGGAGCCGATTCACCTGCTGTCTGCCCTGCTCGGTGCCGGCGAGCGCAATATCTCCGTGATCATCGAGCGCATCGGTGCCGACCCGGCACAGCTTGCGCGTTCCACGCAAGACGCCATCGACCACGCGCCCAAGGTTTCGGGCGAGGGTCAGCAGATGGGCCTTTCCAATGAGCTCGTCCGCGTCATCGAGAAGGCCGAGAAGAAGGCCACCAAGATGGGCGACAGCTTTGTGGTGACCGAGCATTTGCTGATGGCGCTTGCCGAGGACAAGGGCGAGGCGGGCCGCGTGCTGCGCGACGCCGGCGTGACCAAGGAGCGCATCGAGCAGGTCTACGAGGAGTTGCGTGGCGATGACCGCGTGACGTCTGCCGAGGACAAGACCCAGTTTGAGGCGCTGGAGCAGTACGGACGCAACATCTGCGACCTTGCCCGCGCCGGCAAGCTCGACCCTGTCATCGGCCGTACCGACGAGATCCGTCGTACCATCCAGGTCCTGTCCCGTCGCACCAAGAACAACCCTGTGCTCATCGGCGAGCCGGGCGTCGGCAAGACGGCCATCGTCGAGGGCATCGCCCAGCGTATCGTGGCCGGCGACGTGCCGAGCACCCTGCGCGACCGCGACCTCATCGAGCTCGACATGAGCGCGCTGGTCGCCGGTGCCAAGTACCGCGGCGAGTTCGAGGACCGCTTGAAGGCCGTGCTCAAGGAAGTGCAAAAGTCCGAGGGCAAGGTCATCCTGTTCATCGATGAGCTCCACACCATCGTGGGCGCGGGTGCCACCGAGGGCTCTATGGACGCCGGCAACATCCTCAAGCCGGCGCTTGCCCGTGGCGACCTGCATGCGATCGGCGCGACCACGCTCGACGAATACCGCAAGTACATCGAGAAGGACGCGGCGCTCGCCCGTCGTTTCCAGACCGTGATGGTCAGCGAGCCTACCGTCGAGGACACCATCTCGATCCTGCGTGGCCTCAAGGAGAAGTACGAGATCTTCCACGGCGTGCATATCACCGATGGCGCGCTCGTGGCGGCTGCCGACCTCTCCGATCGCTACATCGCCGACCGTTTCCTGCCCGACAAGGCCATCGACCTGGTCGATGAGGCGGCAAGCCGCCTGCGCATGGAGCTCGACAGCATGCCGGTCGAGATTGACGCCACCACGCGTCAGCTCACCCAGCTGCAGATCGAGGAGCAGGCACTCATGAAGGAGACCGATGACGCCTCCAAGGAGCGTCTGGAGGCCCTGCGTCAGGAGATTGCCGAGGTCCAGGAAAAGCTCAACGTGCAAAAGGCCGGTTGGCTCAACCAAAAGAACGCCATCGACCACGTGCAGGAGCTCAAGGGCCAGCTCGACGAGGCCAAGAGCGAGGAGGAGCGCGCGACGCGCAATGGCGATCTGGGCCGTGCGTCCGAGCTGCGCTACGCTGTGATCCCGGGTCTGCAGCAGCAGATTCAGGAGTCCGAGGCCGCGCTCGAGGCGCAGAAGGAGCAGGACGGCGAAGGCCTGAACGAGCAGGTGACCTCCGATGAGATTGCCGAGGTCGTAAGCGCCTGGACCGGCGTGCCCGTCTCCAAGATGATGCAGGGCGAGCTCGACAAGCTCAAGGGCTTGGAGGGCGAGCTGCACAAGCGCGTCATCGGCCAGGACGAGGCCGTCTCCGCCGTTGCCGCGGCCGTGCGCCGCAGCCGTGCGGGCCTCTCCGACCCGGACAAGCCCATCGGCAGCTTCTTCTTCCTGGGCCCCACCGGCGTGGGCAAGACCGAGCTCGCCAAGGCACTGGCCGAGTGCCTGTTCGACGATGAGCGCGCGCTCGTGCGTATCGACATGTCCGAGTACATGGAGAAGTTCAGCGTCCAGCGTCTGATCGGTGCGCCCCCGGGATACGTGGGTTACGACGAGGGCGGCCAGCTCACCGAGGCCGTGCGCCGTCGTCCGTACTCCGTGATCTTGCTCGACGAGATGGAGAAGGCTCACCCGGATGTCTTCAACGTGCTGCTGCAGGTGCTTGACGACGGCCGTCTGACCGATGGCCAGGGTCGCCAGGTGTCCTTCAAGAACACGATCATCATCATGACGTCCAACGTGGGCTCCAAGGCCATCGCCGACCTGTCCGGCAAGGACGAGGAGGAGATGCGCCATCAGGTCGACGCGGCCATGGCCCAGACCTTCCGTCCCGAGTTCCTCAACCGTATCGACGATATCGTGGTGTTCCATCCGCTCGGCATGGCGCAGATCGAGAAGATCGTCGACATCCAGCTCGCCGACGTCCGCGCACGTCTGGCCAAGGAGCGCATGACGCTTGCCATCACCCCGGCGGCCAAGCAGATGCTCGCCGTGGGCGGCCTGGACCCGGTCTTTGGCGCCCGTCCGCTCAAGCGTCTGGTCCAGCGCGAGGTCGTGGATGCCATCGCCGCCGCCATCATCGACGGCACGGTGCGCGAGGGCGATCAGGTGACGGTCGACGTCGACAAGGACGGCGGCTTTACCGTCGTGTGCGACAGCACGCCGGCGGCCACCTACGAGGTTCCCGACGCCGAGTAGATTTTTGGGACATGCCTTAAAATCTGCCAGCCATCTCTAAACGCCAAGGGCGGCGGATCCAATTGGGTCCGCCGCCCTTTTTCGTGCGACAATCGATGATGTTGAGCGGATGCGATGCAAGGAGCTATGCAGATGAAAGACGAGAACAAGACGAACGCACCGGCGACCGAGGCGGCGCCCGCCGCACCCAAGCCTGCGCCTAAGCCGGCACCCAAGCCGCGCGACCCTTTCATTCGTGCCGAGAACGAGGACGACGACGGCTACGATCCCTACAGCGATCGCCGCCCCGAGCACGAGCCGATGTTCGAAGCCGACCCGTGGAACTAGGAAACGTCCTCTAGCTGACTGAACCGCGCGTTTCTGTTGGCTAGAGGCGTTTGTGTTTGGCCCCTCAGCCGTTCGACATCCTTCGGGGCGGTAGCAGAAAACTTGCTTAATCATTAATCAAGTCAAACGAAATCTTGTTTTCCAGCTAATCAAGAAACAGTATAATCTTGATTAGCCAGAGAGCAAGATTGGAGAATCATGGCATTCAACGACTTGATCGCCCAGAAAATAAAGGACTTTGAACAGCAGGGGGTTCCGCAGGTCTTTGAGCGAGACCTTGATCTAGGAAACCCACAGGAGCCAAAGCGCGACAACATCGTAAATGTGATTGTGGGGGCCCGCCGTTGTGGAAAGACGTATCGCCTGTATCAGGAGATGCGGCGGCTTCAGAGCCGGGGCGTCGAGCTTGACCGGATGCTTTACTTCAATTTTGAGGATGAGCGCTTGCGCCCGTATGAGCCATCGCTGCTGGCGGACGTGCTCGACACGTTCTATGCACTGTATCCTGTTGCTCGAACCGAGGGCGCTTACATTTTCTTTGACGAGATCCAGGAAATTCCCGAATGGGGTGCGTTTCTGCGGCGTGTAGTCGATACGGAGAAAGCGACCGTTTACGTGACGGGATCTTCTTCTAAGATGCTGTCCTCAGAACTTAAGAGCGAGTTCAGGGGCCGTTCTCTTGTGCGAGAGCTTTTTCCGTTGAGTTTTTCGGAATACGTCCGATATAAGACGGGGAGCGTTCCTGAGTCGAACGCACCCTTCTCCTCGAGCGATGCAGCGTTGCTCCGACACCATCTGGTCGGATATCTCGAGCGAGGGGGATTCATCGCGACACTTGAGCAGACGCCCGCAGACGCGATTCAGCTGCTACAGGAATATGCGTCGCGAACGGTCGCCATGGACGTCGTTGAACGTTACGACGTCAAGAACCCCCGTTTGGCCTCGCTGTTTCTGGCGCGGTGCATGGCATCTTCGGGACGAGAGCTGTCAGTGAACAAAGTGTACAACGAGTTCAAGAGCAGACAGATATCCGTCAGTCGAAATACGCTCAGCGACTTACTTGAGTATTACGAGGACGCCTACCTGCTGTTTTCGGTGCCGGAGTTCACGCGTTCGCTTGCAAATAATACGCGGTCTGCGTCTAAGGTCTACGCCGTCGATCCTGCGATGTTCGGAGCGTTCTCCCCCGCATCGGCATTGGATCATGGTCAGAGGCTCGAGACCGCGGTGTTCAATGCGCTCAGAAGAAGGACCCCCGCCGTGCGGCCCGGTTCGGTTTGCCGCCTGCTGATTAAAGATAAGAATAAAAGCCATGAGGTGGACTTTGTGACTGGGGATGCACTGCTCATGCAGGCTTACGGCCTGATTCAGGTAAGTGTGGATATGACAAGCGAGAAAACGCGCGAGCGCGAAATTGCCGCGCTCGATGCCGCGATGGCCCAGTTTGATCTTGGCGAGTCGGCAATCGTTACCATGGATGAACAGACCGATATTCCATGCGAGCACGGTGTGGTACACGTTACGCCCGCATGGAAGTGGCTCCTTGCCTAATCATCTATGGACCTGTGGGGTCAGGACTTCCTGGCTCCTTCATCACGGTTGGGGAGCACCTTGCTGCGCCAGGCTAGTCCTGGGCTTTGATACTCGGCAGCAGGATTTGCGCGAGGTAGTCGGTCTCAAGTTTGGTCGCGGCGTCTGCCTTGCCGTCTTTGCCGACCAGTACGTTCTTGATCTGGCTATAGGTGTAGCGGTTACCGGTCGTGAGCTCGACAAGCTCAATGGCCGTGTCCATGGGGTAGGTTGACACGGGATTCTGCGTCCGTCCGTTGATGGTCTGGGGCACCACGTACGGATAGACGGGGCCGCTGGCGTAGACGGTATAACCGTTGCCTAGATTGGCCGCACCAAAAACCGTATCGCCCTCATCGGGCGTAAAGCTCTCGCCCTCGCGCACCGCGACGAGCGTCACAATCGGCGTATCGCTGTCGCCGGCAAGATAGATGCATAGCGTGCTGCCATTTTGCCAAGTCTCGACCTTGCCGTACCACTCGACGGGGATATCGAGCTGGTAGAGGTCGGTTGCCTTGTGGCGAGCGTCAGCATCGCGGGCTGCCTGTGCCTTTTGCGCGCTCACGGCATTGACGGCGGCGTCGCGCCGTGCGGTTGCCGCCTGCTGGAGCACTTTGGCAGCCGCGGCGGAGCTCGTGCCTCCCTCCTCGGCATACTTGGCGGCGGCATCGATCTGGTCGTCAGTCACCGTGTCGGCCGAAGGCACCTTGAGCTTAAAGGTGGCCTGGGCACTCAGATCCTGTCCGTCGCTCTTGATCGTGACCTGCGCCTTGGTGGTCGGCACGGTATAGACGGTGCCGTCGGACGCGATGGGGGAGGCGGCAATGGAGAGCGTGTAATCGCCGGGTAGCAGTTTGATGCCACGGCCGTGCTCGTCAACATAGAGCGTTTCGCTCACAGAAGAACCGTCGGAATCCTGCCCGCTCACCTGTACGGGAATCTTGGAGCCAGTTGAGCAGTCGAGGCCCGTGGCATGCACGCCAATCTGCACCGACATCATCGTGTGTGCACTGGCGGCGACAGCGGCAGCCTGCTCTTGCTGATATCCGTTCCAGGCAGCATAGCCTGCGCCGCCGGCGACGAGCGCGACGGCCACAACGCCAGCGACCATCAGATTGCGGCGCTTGGGCGACATCTTGCGATGACGAACCTCGGCCTCGCGTGCCGAGGGAACGGACGGCAGGGGAATATCGCCCATGGCGATGGTCTCGTCCACGGCAGGCGCGGAGCCTAAGCCAGGGAGCTCGCGGGTCAGCGAATCTTCGGCCGGCAAGCTGTCGAGCAAGATGGTTTCCTCGCTCGTGTCGGATTTGGGCTGGTCGTCGGCCTCGCATTCGGATTCCTCGTGCCTCGCCTCGTCTTCGGTGGGCGCGGCGCCATCGTCTTTTGCATCCTGATCATCGGGCTGCGCCTCGATTTCCGGCTCATCCTGCACATCAACGCTCGAATCGTCAAACGCAATCTCGGCCAGCGCGATCTGGTCTAGGCTCTCCAGGGCCTCGGCGCATGCTTCTGCATCTTGGGCCGCATCCTCTTGGCCCATCGTCTCATCATTCATATATCCCCCAAGCTCAATATCGGGACAACAATGTACCCAAAATTGGGGTCACATAGGGCTGTCAGGCGGTTGGAAATCTGATTTTATCTGTGCGAGAGGTTTTGAATGTGTGCGCGAATGGAATATGCGCGTGAATGCGCGCAACAACAAAAAGCCCCGGAAAGCGGGCGAATCGCTTTCCGGGGGCATGCAATACGTTGCATTGCGCGGAATCGGCCGGGCGACTTCACATTCAAGCGGCATGCGCGCCGGGCATGTTACTCGGCGTGAGCGTAATCCACCTTGGCACGGCGGGCGGTAGCCTTCTCCCAATCGCTGGTGCCCTCAAAGACATCCTGCTTGTAGGGATTGCGGCCGAGCTTCTTGGCGCGGTAGACGATGTAGATGATCGCGGCGACGTTGGCGATCAGCGCGGCGATCGAGACCGCGGTGGCCGCGGTGGGGTCGAGCGTGGAGTGGGTCACAAAGATGGACTCTTCCTGGAAGTACGGGAACACCTGGGCAAACATGCACCAAATGGCCAGCGTGAAGGCGCGGTTCTGGATCCAGCCGCCCTTGTTCCAGATAAAGGCGGCCACAGTGGGCGCCAGCAGCAGCGCAAAGCCGCAGAACCAGGAGTGAGTGGGCAGGCAGTTGTAGGTGTAGCAGAAGTTCCAGATGTCGTAGGCGATGATGTAGACCCAGGTCATATCGGGCCACAGCATGTCGGTCTTGTCCTCGGAGGCATAGACGCTCCACCAACCGGTCATGCAGAAGATGTTGATGATACCGGCGATGCCGTTGAACACGTTGTTCCAGCCGGCCAGCTGCGTGGCGCCCTCGGAGGTGACCCAAGTGGACTGGCCCAGGACAAAGAAGTGATAGGCGCTCTCGAAGTCGGACACTACGGCGATCATGATGTTGATGGCGACGATCACAAACGGCCATGCGCGGAACCAGTGCGCCTTGCCAATCTTGCCCCACTGATACTTAATGGCGATGAAGCCCCAGCAACCGGCCAGCGCCGCGTACACCTTGGCGTAGTGGAACCAGCTGTTCTGGTACACGTGGGTGGGGTTGGTGAGTGCCCACTCGGCGCCCTGCGAAACGCCGACGGCGATGGCGATGCAGTAGATGGTCATGGCAAGCGGAGCCACGCCAAAGATGATGGCCGCGCCCAGCTTGGTGCGGCGGCCGACCTCGTTGAGCACGATCAGGCCGATAAAGACCATGGCCCAGCCGGCCCAGTGGATAAGGGTATCGCTACCCCAAACATCGAACAGCATGCTGCTCTCCTTTCACACGCCCGCGGCCCCTCTTCCGATCGCGGGCAGTTTGGCCAAATGTCGTCAGTTCCCGGGCCTGCGCTCGGGATACTTGGCGGTGTAGCCCTCGATGTGGAGCGTCGAGGCGATGATCTCCTTGACTGTCTCGTCGGGCACATCGGGGTGCGTGCGGATATACATCAAAAGACCCATGATGAGGGTGTAGAACGTTTCGTAGACATGGTCGATGCGCAGGTCGTGATGGGCGACAAAGTCCACCACGGTGGTGTCGCAGATGTATTGCGCCACGCGCTGGACCACGTTGTGCAGAAAGCCGCCGTAGAGAGCGCCGCTGCTGCTGGTCAAAGTGCTCGGCAGCTCGTGACCGCTGGCGACCAGGCGCTTAAAGAGCGGGGCGACGGTGTCGAGCGCGCCTTCGATATCGCCGACGGTGCGCTCGGCGTTCCATTGCTCGAGCTCGGAGATAAAGCCGTCGATCGCCTCGTCCATGACGGCGGTGACGGCGGCGTCCATATCGGCAAAGTAGTGGTAGAACAGCGAGCGCGTGCAGCCGGCTCGCTTGGTCACGGCCGATACCGAAAGATGCGACACGCCCAGCTCAGAACTCACAGTGCGCACGGCGGCGAGGATCTCGCGACGGCGCTCGTCGCCCGTCAGACGCTTTGCCGCGCTATCGGATGCGGGGACGGCATCGACCACAGAGGTATCTGCTGTGTTGTCGCCCATGTTTTGCCGCCTTTCATCCTCTTTTGCCTGACCGTTCACCTAACAGTCTTGAATATTGTTGACGGTTCGTCAATACTATTTTTGACACAATGTCAACTAATGGCGGGTGAACGGCATGGGGGCATGCCCGGCCTGCAAAAAAGAGGGGCGCCGCGGTCTCGCCGGGCTGTGGCAAGAGAAGGGACAACCATGATTCTCAACGGACCGGGAATTAGCTACACCGAGCCCGATATCGGTTCGGAGTTCGTGCCGCCGCTGCCGGAGCATCCGCGCGAGGCCATCGTCAAGCTGTGCGAGCACTGCACCAACCGTCTGCTGCATCGCGATGAGCTGCTGGGCTACGAGTACTGGTCGTTTGCCGAGGCCGCAACCGACGAGCAGGCCGAAGTGCTCTGCAAGATGAAGATGCGCCGTCCCTATACGCTGCCCGAGATGGTCAAGCTCACCGGCATGCCCGAAGCCGATATCGAGAAGATGCTCGACGACATGAGCTACACGGGTCTGCTCGAGTACAACTGGGAAAACCCCGAGCACGCCAAGCAGTGGGTGCTGCCCATGCTGGTGCCGGGTTCCGCCGAGTTCCTCAACATGCGCGTGAGCCAGCTCGAGGAGCACCCGGTCTATGCCAAGTTCTTTGAGCAGGCGTCCAAGGGACCGCTGTCCAAGGCCACGCCGATGGTGCCGCCCGGTGGTGCCGGCATCGGCATGCATGTCATTCCGGTCGAGAAGGCTATCGATGCCGCGAGCACGTCGGTGCCTATTGAGCATATAGAGCACTGGCTCGACAAATACGAGGGTAAGTATGCCGCCAGCACCTGCAGCTGCCGCGCGAGCCGTCGCGTGATGGGTGAGGGCTGCGCCGACGACCCGGCCGATTGGTGCATCGCCGTGGGCGATATGGCCGACTACGTGGTCGAGACCGATCGTGGCCATTACGTGACCCGCGACGAGGTCTACGACATCCTGCGCCAGGCCGAGGACAACGGCTTTGTGCACCAGATCACCAATATCGACGGCGAGAACAAGATCTTCGCCATCTGCAACTGCAACGTCAACGTGTGCTACGCCCTGCGCACCTCGCAGCTGTTCAACACGCCCAACCTGTCGCGCTCGGCCTATGTCGCCAAGGTCGAGAAGGACAAGTGCGTGGCCTGCGGTCGCTGCGTTGAGGTGTGCCCCGCCGGTGCCGCCAAGCTCGGCCAGAAGCTCTGCAGCAAAAAGGCCGGCGGACAGGTGCCCGAGTATCCGCGCCAGGAGCTGCCCGATGCCACCAAGTGGGACCACACCAAGTGGTCGCCCAACTACCGCAACGATAACCGCATCGAGACGCACGAGTCCGGCACCGCGCCCTGCAAGACGGCTTGCCCCGCGCACGTTGCCGTTCAGGGCTATCTGAAGCTTGCGGCACAGGGGCGCTATGACGAGGCGCTGGCGCTCATCAAGCGCGAGAACCCGCTGCCCGCTATCTGCGGCCGCGTGTGCAACCGCCGCTGCGAGGATGCCTGCACCCGCGGCCGTGTGGACGCCGCCGTGGCTATCGACGAGGTCAAGAAGTTTATCGCCCAGCGCGATCTTGATGCCGCGACCCGCTATGTCCCGCCCGTGGTGACGCCGACGCGTGCCGGCGGCTTCGATCAGAAGATCGCCATCATCGGTGCCGGCCCGGCCGGTCTGTCCTGCGCCTTCTATCTGGCCGAGAAGGGCTACAAGCCCGTCGTGTTCGAGAAGAACGAGCGCCCGGGCGGCATGCTCACCTACGGCATTCCCAGCTTTAAGCTGGAGAAGGACGTTATCGAGGCAGAGGTCGAGATCATTCGCCTGATGGGCGCCGAGTTCCGCTATGGCGTGGAGGTCGGTCGCGATGTGACGCTCGACGAGCTGCGCGCGCAGGGCTTTAAGGCCTTTTATGTGGCCATCGGCTGCCAGGGTGGCCGCCTTGCCGGTATTCCGGGTGAGGATGCCGAGGACGTGACCGTGGCCGTCGACTTTTTGCGCGAGGTCAACAGTGGCAAGATTGACGCGCTGCCCGGCCGCACCATCGTGGTGGGCGGTGGCAACGTGGCT
Source organism: Collinsella aerofaciens (assembly GCF_015552075.1). GTDB lineage: Bacteria > Actinomycetota > Coriobacteriia > Coriobacteriales > Coriobacteriaceae > Collinsella > Collinsella aerofaciens_Y. The sequence goes on along the minus strand of NZ_JADNDZ010000097.1, from coordinate 29,419 downwards.
ATCGATGTCGCGCGCAACGCCTGCCGTCTGGGTTCCGAGTACGTTGAGATGTTCTGCTTGGAGAGCGAGGCCCAGATGCCCGCCAGCGAGGAGGAGCGTCGCGAGGCCGTTGAGGACGGCGCTCACATCAGCTGCGGCTGGGGCCCCAAGGAGATTCACCTGGACGAGGCCGGTCGTGTGTGCGGTATCACCTTCAAGCGCTGCACGCGTGTCTTTGACGACGAGGGCCGTTTTGCGCCCGAGTACGACGAGAACGACCTGCGTCGTGTCGATGCCGACCGCGTAGTCATGTCGATTGGCCAGTCCATTGTGTGGGGCGACCTGCTGGCTGGCTCCAAGGTGGAGCTTGGCCGCGGCCAGGGTGCCCTTGCCGATCCCCAGACCTATCAGACCGCCGAGCCAGACATCTTTGTGGGCGGCGACGTCTATACCGGTCCGAGCTTTGCCATCGATGCCATCGCCGCCGGTCACGAGGCCGCCGTGTCCATCCATCGCTTCGTGCAGCCGGGCTCCACGCTCACCATCGGCCGCAACCAGCGCCGCTACACCGCGCTCGACCGCAACGACGTTGTGCTCGAGAGCTACGACAACGCGAGCCGCGAGGTTGCGCATGTGGACCGCGAACGCGAGAAGGCTGCGCCGTTTAGCGAGTATGTTGAGACCTTTACCGAGGAGCAGGTGCGCGCCGAGACCGCCCGCTGCCTGGGCTGCGGCGCCTCGATCGTCGACCCTAACAAGTGCATCGGCTGCGGCCTGTGCACCACCAAGTGCGCGTTTGACGCCATCCATCTTGATCGCGATCGCCCCGAGTGCTCCACGATGGTCAAATACGAGCAAAAGCTCCCAAGCCTGGGCAAGTACGCATTGAAGCGTGCAATTAAGATCAAATTTGGGAAGAAGTAAGAGACCTAACAAGTAAGTGAACGGCGCAGAGGGCGGTTGGACAGCGAGCGGGTCCCAGGCGTGGCGAGGTGCCTTGAAAGAGGAGGGCATAGGGCTTTTGCCCATGCCCGACGATTGAAAGGCAGATCGCCCGTCTGGGGCTCGCGCAGCGTCAAGCCGACCGCCGTTCGGTAGAACGGCGGAAGGAATTAAAAGTGCACGAGCTCGGAATCGTCTATCACATCATTCGCGATGTTGAGAATGTGGCGCGCGCTCATGGCGTGCGTCGCGTTTCGAGCGTCACGCTGCTGCTGGGCGAGGTCTCGGGCGTCGTCCCCGATCTACTACTCGACGCTTGGCGCTGGGCGGCGGATAAAAAGCCTATCACGCAGGGCGCGGAGCTTATCGTGGAGCCTGTCGAGGCCGTGACGCATTGCGAGGCGTGCGGCCGCGACTACGCGACGGTCGAGCACGGCAAGACTTGCCCCCATTGCGGCAGCGGTGAAACATACCTGCTGCAGGGCCAGGAGGTCATGATCAAACAGATCGAGACCCCCGACGAGGACCCGGCAGACGCTGCTCCTGACGGCCTCTCCGACGCCCCCGATGCCGTCGACGCCGCCAACCCTCTCCACATCGCCTAACATCTAATGTCTACATGGGCTAGAGTTCTAAACATATTTGCTTCGGTTAGTCAAGTCATGTCTGTTTAAACAAAATGGTGGCACGCAGACGCATTGGGATTCACCTAAAAGCGGTCTTAACGAACGGTGCACCTTTATATGTCTTTGAAAACAATCAGCAAATCACGTTTTAGCAGGCAATGAGCTATAAGCCAGCAACGTAATCAACTTGTAACAAACTTAAACGTTTAAACAAATAATGCAACCTTTTGCGAATTTAGCTATAATTCCACAATCCAAACAGGTATACTCCTTTCATGTCGTGTAGGAAATACGTAGACAAAAAGGAGGTTATGTGATGGTAAGTATTGTTCTTGCTAGCCACGGGGACTTGGCAGCTGGAATCAAGCAGACGGGCTCGATGGTCTTTGGCGATCAGCCGTCTGTTGCCGTGGTCTCGCTCGAGCCGAGCATGGGCCCCGACGATTTCCGTGCCAAGGTCGAGGAAGCAATCGCTTCCTTCGAAGACCAGGAGCAGGTGCTCTTCCTCGTTGATCTGTGGGGCGGCACGCCGTTCAACCAGATCAGCGGGCTCATCGAGGGCCACGATTCCTGGGCTATCGTCACCGGTGTCAACCTGCCTATGCTCATCGAGGCATATTCGCAGCGCTTTGACGCAAAGAACACTGCACATGCGATCGCAAAACATCTCGTGACTGAGGCTAAGGCTGGCGTGCGTGTCAAGCCCGAGTCTCTGGAGCCCGAGGAGAAGAAGCCGGCTGCGGCCGCCGCTGCTCCTGCAGGCGCCATCCCTCCGGGAACGGTCATCGGCGATGGGCACATCAAGATCGCCCACGTCCGTATCGACACCCGTCTGCTTCATGGTCAGGTGGCCACCACGTGGACCAAGCAGATCAACCCCAACCGCATCATCGTGGTTTCCGACGGCGTTGCTCACGACGAGCTCCGCAAGACCATGATCGAGCAGGCTGCCCCTCCGGGAGTCCATGCCAACGTCGTGCCCATCAAGAAGATGGCCGAGGTCGTCAAGGACACGCGCTTTGGTGACACCAAGGCCATGCTGCTCTTTGAGAATCCGCAGGATCTGCTCAAGGCCATCGAGGCCGGTGTCGACATCAAGGAAGTCAACATCGGTTCCATGGCTCACTCCAAGGGCAAGGTCGTCGTCACCAACGCCGTCGCTATGGGCGATGATGACGTTAAGACTCTCGAGGCCCTCAAGGCCAAGGGCGTCAAGTTCGAGGTCCGCAAGGTTCCTTCGGATTCCTCCGAGGATCTCGACGCCATGTTGAAGAAAGCTAAGGCCGAACTGGCCGCTCAAGCATAGTAAAGGAGGGTCCGATACATGTCTGCAATCACTATTCTGCTTGTTGCGATTGTCGCGTTGCTTGCCGGTATGGAAGGCATTCTGGATGAGTTCCAGTTCCATCAACCGCTCGTGGCATGCACGCTTATCGGTCTCGTAACCGGTCACCTTCAGGAGGGCATCCTCCTGGGCGGTTCGCTCCAGATGATGGCCCTTGGCTGGGCTAACGTCGGCGCCGCCGTTGCGCCTGACGCCGCTCTGGCCTCGGTCGCTTCTTCGATCATCATGGTGCTCGCCCTCAACGGTGGCGCCACTGATTCGGCCAAGGCCGTTACCGCCGCCATCGCCGTCGCCGTCCCGCTGTCGGTCGCTGGTCTGTTCCTGACCATGATCTGCCGTACCCTGGCCACCGCTATCGCTCACGCCATGGACGGTTGCGCCGAGAAGGGCGACTTCTCCGGCATCGAGCGCTGGCAGTACGCTGCCATCCTCATGCAGGGCCTTCGTATCGCCATCCCGGCAGTACTTCTGTGCATCATCCCGGCTGAGGCTGTTACCAACGCGCTTAACGCTATGCCCGACTGGCTGTCCGGCGGCATGGCTGTCGGCGGCGGCATGGTCGCTTCCGTCGGTTACGCCATGGTCATCAACATGATGGCCACCAAGGAGACCTGGCCGTTCTTCATCCTCGGCTTTGTCCTTGCTGCCATCCCTCAGCTCACGCTGATCGCCCTTGGCCTCATCGGCATCTCCCTTGCCCTCATCTACCTTGGCCTTAAGGATCTGGCCAAGCAGGGTGGCGGCATGGGCGGCGGCTCCGGTGACCCGCTCGGCGACATTCTGAACGATTACGAGTAGGAGGGGAGTGATACATATGGCAGAGAACAAGATTCAGCTCACCAAGGCTGACCGCAAGAAGGTTTGCTTCCGTCATCAGTTCCTTCAGGGCTCGTGGAACTACGAGCGTATGCAGAACGGCGGCTGGTGCTTCGCAATGATCCCTGCGATCAAGAAGCTCTACACCAACAAGGATGACCAGATTGCCGCTCTTAAGCGCCACCTGGAGTTCTATAACACCCATCCCTATGTTTCCGCCCCCGTCATTGGCGTCACCCTCGCTCTCGAGGAGGAGCGCGCCAACGGTGCTCCGATCGACGACGTCGCCATTCAGGGCGTCAAGGTCGGTATGATGGGCCCGCTCGCCGGCGTCGGCGACCCCGCCTTCTGGTTCACCCTTCGCCCGATTCTGGGCGCTCTGGGCGCTTCCCTGGCCCTGTCCGGCAGCATCGCCGGTCCGCTGCTGTTCTTCTTCGCGTGGAACATCATCCGTTACGCCTTCCTGTGGTACACGCAGGAGTTTGGCTACAAGGTCGGCTCCTCCATCGCCAAGGACCTCTCCGGCGGTCTGATGGGCAAGGTCACCGAGGGTGCTTCCATCCTGGGTATGTTCATCATCGGCGCCCTGGTCGAGCGCTGGGTGTCCATCTCCTTCACCCCGGTCGTCTCCAAGGTCACGCAGTCTGCTGGCGCCTTTATCGACTGGGCTAACCTGCCCTCTGGTTCTGAGGGTGTCAAGGAAGCACTGACGATGTATAACTCCATCGGTGCTAACGCCCTTGATCAGGTGAAGGTCACCACGCTTCAGGCCAACCTCGATCAGCTCATCCCCGGCCTTGCCGCCGTGTGCCTGACCCTGCTGGTCTGCAAGCTCCTCAAGAAGAAGGTCAGCCCGATCGTCATCATCCTGGCTCTCTTCGCCATCGGCATCATCGGTCGCGTCTGCGGCTTCATGTAAGCACGTTTCGGCTTAAGACCGAGAATTGCTAGGCAAGGGCTTTTGAGCCATTGAAACGGACCGCACCCGGTGGGTACACTGGATGCGGTCCGATTGTTTTATTTGGAGGGCGAGGTGCGCATGGCGCAATCTCAGAACAGCACGGTCGATCTGGCAACGCCGGCAACCTGCCTGATGGGGCTTACCAGCCACGGTAACGTGATGGTGGGCAATAAGGCGTTCGAGTATTACAACGAGCGCAATCCCGAGGATTATATTCAAATCCCGTGGGACGAGGTCGACTATATTGCCGCCGAGGTTTTACGCGGCACCAAGAAGATCACGCGTTTTGCCATCTTCACCAAGGACAACGGTCACTTTACGTTTTCGACGCGCGACGACAAAGAGACGTTGCGCGCGGTCCGCAAGTACGTCGACGAGGATAAGCTTGTGCGTTCGCCCGACTTTATCGATGTGACGGCCAAGGGCGCCAAGAGCATCCCCTCCGTTATCAAAAACCTCTTCCACAAAGGTAACTAGCTCCTCATAAGTTGCGGTGAAATAGTTCCTAAATACGGCTTTAGATGCTTCAGACAGGAACTATTCCACCGCAACTTCGAAGTCTAGTCATGCGACGTATTGCGATGCAGTAAATCTGCTACACTAGTACAACATGCCTCCGTAGCTCAGGGGATAGAGCACCGCTCTCCTAAAGCGGGTGTCGACGGTTCGAATCCGCCCGGGGGCACCAGAAGATTATGACGGCGTCGCGAGAGCGGCGCCGTTTCTGGTTTGTGGGAGCTGCCGGCGGATTCGAACCGTCGACACCCGCGTCACTCATTTCCCCGCGGGGGGAGTTTTCGAATCCGCCCGGGGGCACTAGAGGAATATCGAGCCCGGTACCGTTACGGTGCCGGACTCTTTTGGTTTAAGGCATGCCGTAGTATTCGCTGCTTAGATAAAGAAAGCGCCCGCTTGCTGGGGGAGCAAGCGGGCGCCTGTGAGCGAATATGTTTGCGGCGAAAGCCGCGATGAGCGGTGGGGTGGCGACTAGTTGGTCGTACCGGAATCGTCGCCCGTGCTCGTGCCCGAGCCCGATCCCGAACCAGAAAGTGCGACCGTCAGCGTAATCGTGCTGTCGGTGGACTGCTTGCCAGTGGGGGAGACGCCCGTAACGGTGGCATCCTCGTTACCGCTTACGGGATTGCCGTTCTGGTCACAGAAGCCAATGTTATAGAAACCGGCGTTGTTGAGCGCGGTAACGGCGGCGGAGATGCTCTTGCCGTACAGGTTGCCCGGGACGGAGGCCTTGCCGGACTTCTTGGCAATGACGACGGTAATCGTGGCGCCGGGCTTCTGCTTGCCGCTGGGGTTCCAGCTGATCACGGTGCCCTCGGTAACCGAGTCGTTCTCCTGGTAGCTCACGTCGACGCCAAAGCCTGCCATATCGAGGGCGTTGCGCGCCTGGGCCTCGGTCATGTCGGTCAGGTCGGGGACGGACGTGGTATCCGGGCCGCTCGAGACCTTGTACGAGATGGTCGTGCCCTTCGCGACTTCCTTACCGGCTTCGGTGCCCTGCTCAAAGACCTGGCCCTCATCAGCCTCGTTGGCCTCCTCGGAGGCGTTGCCCTTCAGGCCAACGCTTGCCAGTGCGGCTTCTGCTTGGTCCTTGGTCAGGCCGACAAGTTTGGGAACCTCAACCTTTTCGGAGGGCTTGGGGCCCTTGGAGATTACCAGGTTCACCTTGGTGCCCTTGGTCTTCTTGGTGTTGCCGTTGGGCGTCTGCTCGGCGACCTTGCCCTCGTCGACATCGTCGTTGTAGCTTTGGTCGATGGTGCCGACCTCGAGGCCGGCTTCCTTGATCAGCTCGACGGCAGTCTGCTGGTCCTTGCCCAGTACGTCGGGCACGGCGACCTGCTCGCCGCCAAAGAGTCCTGTGGCAAAGGCCACCACGATGCCGATGACGGCAACCGCTGCCACCACGGCGGCGATGATCTTGTTCTTGTTGGATTTGGGCTCTTCGACCTCGTAGGAGCCGGTGGAGCCCGAAACCGAGCTACGGGCGGTATTCTGGCCGCTCACGCCCGAGACAGGACGCACCATGGCGCGCGTCTGATCGGAAAGCTCACGAGTCTTGGTGGCGCCCAACTCACCGGGGGCACCGATGATGCGCGTGGGCTCCGAGACGTTGACGGCACGGCCCGACAGGTAGCTGTTGAGCACCTGACGCAGCTCGTCGGCGGTCTGGAAGCGGTTTGCGGGGTCCTTCTCCATGCACTTGAGGATGATGCGCTCAAGGTCGGCGTCGACACCGGAGTTGATCTGGCTCGGCGGAATAGGCAACTCGTTGACCTGCTTGAGTGCGACCGAGATAGCGTCGTCACCGTCAAAGGGAACGCGGCCGGTGGCGCATTCATACATTACGACGCCCAGCGAGTAGATATCCGAGGTGGGGCCGAGGTCCTGACCACGGGTCTGCTCGGGGCTGACGTAGTGGGCGGTTCCCAGCACGTTGTTGTCTTGCGTGAGGTGGCTGTTCTTGGCGCGCGCAATGCCAAAGTCCATCACCTTGATGTTGCCGTCGGGCAGCACCATGATGTTCTGCGGCTTAATGTCGCGGTGGATGATCTCGTGCTTGTGGGCGACCGAAAGCGCGGAGCTGATCTGCGAGCCGATCTGGGCGACCTTCTTGGGGTCGAGGGCGCCGTGGCTCTTGATGCCGCTCTTAAGGTCGGTGCCGCGCAGGTACTCCATGACGATGTAATAGGTGTCGCCGTCCTTGCCCCAATCGTAGACGCCCACGATATAGGGGGAGGAGAGACCGGCTGCTGCCTGGGCCTCCTGCTTAAAGCGTGCGGCGAAGGTCGCGTCGCCAGCATACTGCGGCAGCATGATCTTGACGGCTACCGTGCGGTCGAGAACCTGGTCCTGTGCACGGTAGACGGTCGCCATGCCGCCTGTTCCCACCTTATCCTTGAGGAGGTATCTTCCCCCGAGGACCCTCTGTTCCATTCCTGCTCCTAACATAACTATTCGCTCAACGATGTGTGTAGTACCTACGATGTGGCCGCTGGGGCCGTGTGGCGCGTTGCCGCTAACTCTTCGGCCGCGGCGCGCCTCGGGTGTCCGATTCGATCATGGGCATCACGCTCCCTGTGCGGCAAGCGCCGCGGTCAGGACGATGCCGGCGATCTTGGCGGCCTCGACGTCATGCTTGTCGAAATCCTCCAAGGCCACCGAGATGGCGACCGTGGGTGAATCGTAAGGTGCAAAGCCAACGAACATCGAGTTGACGTTGGTGCCGCCGGTCTCGGCCGAACCGGTTTTGCCGGCGACCTTGACGCCCGGAATCTGGGCATCGGTACCGGTACCGGACTGGACAACCGCGAGCATAGCCTGCTTGACCTGGTCGGCCGTGGCGGAGCTGACGGCCTGACCAAGCGAGCGGGACTGCGTGGTCTTGACCACGGTTCCGTCCGGGGCGAGTACCTGGGCTACAAAGTACGGGTCCATGACCACGCCGCTGTTAGCGATGGCGGCGGCAATCACGGCGTTTTGCATGACGGTGGTCTGCGGGCCGGGCGTGTGGTCCATGCCGACAGGCTGGCCGGCGCCGGCCCAGGCGGTCTCCCACTCGGTCATGAGCGACGGGTCGGCCATGATGGAGGCCGCGGAGGTCAGGTCCTGGCCGAGCTTTTGGCCGTAGCCAAAGGCGTTGGCAAACTGCACGAGCGTGTTTGCGCCAACTTCGTTTGCCACCTGGCCAAAGACGACGTTGGAGGACACGGCAAAGGCCTGCTGCAGGCTGATGGTGCCGTAGCTCTCGTTGGCAGAGTTGGTGACCGGTGCGTTGCCGATGTCCATGGAGCCGGGCGCCTGGTAGGTGCTGGTAAGGCTGGCGGTACCGGTCTCGAGTGCCGCGGAAAGCGTAACGACCTTAAACGTTGAGCCCGGCGTGTACAGCGCGTCCATGGCGCGATTGTACATGGAGCCGTCCTCGCCGCCGCCCGTCTGCAGCAGGGCATCGATGTTGGTGTTGTCGTAGGTGGGCGAGCTGGCACATGCGAGCACCGCGCCGGTACGCGGGTCGATGACCACTACAGCGCCCTTAAAGCCCTTGAGCGCCTGCTCGGCAGCCGTCTGGATGCGCGAGTCGATGGTGAGCTTGGCGGTGTTGCCCGGCTGGGTCTGGCCCGCGAGCGACGCGATGGCGTTGTTCCAGCTGGAGTAGTCCTTAGAACCGGTGAGCGTGTCGTTCATGACGCTCTCGATGGCGGTGGTGCCATACTGCTGGCTCACGTAGCCAACCACGTGCGCTGCCAGGTTGCCGTTGGGGTAGGAGCGTACGTAGGTGCCGTCCTCCTGCTGCAGCGACTCGGCCAGCGTCACGCCGTCGGACGTGATGATGGAACCGCGCTGGATGTACTTGGAGCGGGCGATGGTGTGGTTGTTGGTCGGCATGTCCTGATAGTCCTTGGCCTTGATGACCTGGACATAGGTGAGGTTGCCGATAAGGATGGCGAACAGCGCCGTAAAGGCGAGCACCGCGCGGGTTAGACGGTTGGCGAGCGCCACGCGGCCGAGCACACCGGATTCAGGTGTGTCGAGCAGGCGACGGCGCATGCGCGAGCCGACGGAATGGCTGCCGCTGCCGTAGGAAGACGAGGTGGCAAAGCGCGTGCCCGTCGGGGCGGCGGCAGATGCGACCTGATCATCGGTGATGGCGGCCATGGTGCCGGTGCCGGTAAGCTCGGCCTCGCGTCCGGTCGCCTCGTCACCGGCGCGCAGCAGGAGCGCGACGATGATAAAGCTCGCCAGCAGAGAGGAGCCGCCCTGGCTCATAAAGGGCAGGGTGACGCCGGTCAGCGGGATCAGGCGGGTTACGCCGCCAACGATCAAGAAGGCCTGGAAGCTGATGGCGGCCGTAAGGCCCGTGGCGCTAAAGGCAGCGAGGTCGGATTTAGCGCGGGCAGCCGTGGTCAGGCCGCGAACGGCAAAGAGCATAAAAAGGATGAGCACGGCGCCGCCGCCCAAAAGGCCCATCTCTTCGCCGATAGCCGAGAAGATAAAGTCGGACTCGACGACAGGGATGTTGTTGGCCATGCCGTTGCCGATGCCAACACCGACCAGGCCGCCATCGGCAAGCGAGAAGAGCGACTGGACGATCTGGTAGCCCTGCCCCTGGGCGTCCTTAAACGGATCGACCCAAACTTGGAAGCGCACCTGAACGTGAGACAGGAACTTGTAGGCGCCCACGGCTCCGACGGCTAAGAGCGCAAGGCCGATAACGACATACGAAAAGCGCCCCGTGGCAACGTAGAGCATCAGCAAGAAGATGGTGTAGAACAGCACGGCCGAACCCAGATCGCGTTCGAAGACGACGACGAGCAGGCACACACCCCACACGGCAAACAGCGGCAGCAGCAGTCGCAGGCGAGGGATCTTAAAGCCCAGGATCTTGCGGTTGGAGATGGAGAGCAGCTCGCGGTTCTCGGCCAGGTACCCGGCCAGGAACAGCACGATAAAGACCTTGGCGAACTCGCCAGGCTGGATGGTAAAGCCCGCGATGCGAATCCACAGTTTGGAGCCCGAGATCGTGGTGCCGATAAAGATGGGCAGCATCAGCAGGATGATGCCGATAATGCCAAAGGTGTACTTGTAGCGCATGACCACGTCGAGGTTTTTGACCAGTGCGAGCGTTCCCACCATCAGGGCCACCGAGACAAACAGGATGATGAGCTGTGAGATGGCGAGAGCGGGGGCGAGACGCGTCACGAACGTGATGCCGATGCCCGAAAGCACAAAGACAATGGGCAGGATGGCGGGGTCGGCACCGGGCGCCAAGATGCGCACGGCAATGTGGGCCGCGGCAAAGGCGGCAAAGAGGCCGATCGGCACGGCGAGCGTCTCAAAGGAGATGGCGGCGCCCGCGGTGAGCACGTACATCGCATATAGCAGGATGACGGGGAACGCCGAGGCGATGAGCAAGAGCAGCTCGGTGTTGCGGCGACTCATAAGCGGCACTCCCTTTCTAGTTCTTATCGGAGGCTTCGGCCTCGGCGGACTGTTCGGCGGTTTTCTCGGAATCTGATTCGGAGGTCGATCCCTGATTGGTGTTGTCGCGAATCGTTTGCGCGTCGATCACCTGGCGGGTCTGCTCCTCGTCGATCTGGTGGCGGTACTTGGATATCGTGTCCTGCGCATCGTCGACACTTGTTTGCGGAATGCCCGCCTTGAGGCGGTTTTGCGTGTCTTCGGGCAGGTCGGACAGCTTAATGCTGGTTTCGCTCTCGAGCCAGTGGAGCTTGAGTCCGAGCGGCTTGCCGGGCAGGCCGCGCCAGACGGCGACATTGCCCTGGTAGGTACCCAGGTAGTATGAGCCGGTGACACCCGTGTAGGCCCAGATGCCAGCTGCCAGCACAAAGACGAGGGCCAGGATGGCGGCGATAGTAATGTTGCGGCGACGCACGCGTTGCGCCTCGCGCATAACGCCATCGTCAACCAGGTCAACGACTACTACGGTCACGTTGTCGTGGCCGCCGGCGGCAAGCGCCGCGTCCACTAGGTTGTCGACGCAGATTTGCGCGGTTGAGGACTGCGTGGCGATGTTCTCGATATCGCTATCGGGAATCATGCTCGAAAGGCCGTCGGAGCACAGGATCAGGCGGTCGCCTTCCTCGATATGCAGAGTGAAGTGGTCGGCATACATGGCGGGGTCCGAGCCCAGCGCACGGGTGATGACCGAACGGTTGGGGTGGACGCGAGCCTCGTCTGCCGTAATCTCGCCGGCGTCCACGAGTTCTTCCACATAGGAGTGGTCGCGGGTCACGCGGATGAGCGTGCCCTCGTGGAGCAGGTAGGCGCGCGAGTCGCCCACGTGGGCGATGGCGAGCGTGTCGTTTTCGATATAGGCGCAGGTGGCTGTGCAGCCCATGCCGGGCTTGCCCAGGCCGTTCAGGGCCGCCTCGATTACGGCGGCGTTGGCTGCCTCGACGGCTGCGGCCAGGCGCGCTGCGTCGGCGGACTGCGGGGCCGTCTTGGCAATAGTCTCGACGGCGATGGAAGAGGCTACCTCGCCGGCGGCGTGACCGCCCATGCCGTCGCATACGCAAAAGAGCGGCGACTGCACCAGGTAGGAATCCTCATTGTGCGGGCGCACGCAGCCAACGTCGGAGCGGGCGCCCCACATGAGTTGCGTGGTGGTACCGGCATCATAGGTCGAGTCGGTCTCGACGCGCTCCTCGGTCAGGGGCTCAAAGCTCATGGTCGAGCCGGGGTCTTTGAGCTTGGCCTCAACGGCAGCAACGTCGATCTCGGCGGTGTCACCGGGAGAGACGGTGTCGGTCTCGGCGTTTGATTCGGAATCACCGGTGTCCGGGGAGTCGGGCTCCTCGGACATGCGGGCGGTCGACTCGTCGTCTTGCGGGCTGACGTCTATAGGCTCGGGCGTCGAAAAGTGCGACGGCGCGGGCGTGCTTTGCGACTGGGCGGCGGGCTCGGCCACGGCATCGGACTCGCTTGCGGGTGCAGGGCCGTCCTCGGGGGATGTCCCCGCCTCGGACGCCGGCGTAGACGCGGGCGCAACCTCGGATGCCGGGGCTATGGGAAACGCCGGCGCGGCGGGCTCGGGTGCCGCAAACACCGCAGCGCTCTCGTTGATTGCCGCGGCGACGGGCTCTGCAAAGTGGGCCGGCGCCGGGGCTGCTTCGGGCGCTGTGGGCTGTTCCGCAGCATGTGCGCCGATGGGCGCCGCTGCGGCATCCTCTTCGTCCTCGTTATCGGCGAGATCCGAAATATCATGCGTTACATGCGAAAGAGGCAGGGAGAACACGGTGTCCTCGGGCTCCACGGGTGTGGAGTCCGCCGGAGCGGCGTGGGCCGGCGCAGCTGCGGCGGCAGCCGGCGCCTCGGTCATAGTTGCGGACTTGTTCTCCTCGTCGATCATCGACGGTTCACCTTCATGACCACGTCGCCAATCTGGACTTCGTCGCCCTCGCGCAGCGTCGCGGGCTCCACGAGCTGGCGGCCGTTGACGAGCGTGCCGTTAAGCGAGTTGAGGTCCTCGATGATGAGTGCCGGGCCCTGCAGCGAAAAGCGCGCATGCGAGGCCGAGACGAACGGTTCGTTGATGCAGATGTCCGAAGATGGCGAGCGACCGACGATGACGGGGCCGAGCATGTCTACGTGGATGCCGCGGATACCGCGCGGACCCTTGTCCACATCAATCGTCCAGATAGCCGAGTCGCGGCGCTGCCCGCGCACCAGTCCCACGCCGGTCTTCATGACGGCGAACAGGAAGATATAGAGCAGGGCGACCAGGACGATGCGGCCTGCAAAAAGGACGATATCGATGTTCATAAGCGACTATCCCCTAAATTCAAAGGTACTCAGGCCAAACGTCAGCAGATCGCCGTTGCGCAGCGGGCAGCGCGTAATGCGGCGGTTGTTGACGAGCGTGCCGTTGGTGGAATTGAGGTCCTCGATCGACCAATCCGAGCCCGTAAAGGTGAGCTGGGCGTGGCGGCGCGACACGTTGGGGTCGCGCAGGGCAATGTCGGAAACTGAGCGCTCGCGACCGATGGTCACCTGTGCGGAGGTGATGCTATGGCTCTCGCCGCTCACGACGTCGACGAGCTGGGCGAGCGGGCGCTGCGGGGCGCGAGTGCTCGCCATGTTGGAGGCGATGCCGGCTGCGGCGCCTAGGCCCACGGCGGCACCGGTCGCGGCGGCTCCGCCCATGCCGGCAAGCGCGTCGCGCGAGACGGTCTGAGGCACCGGGATGGGTGCGGCGGCGGGGTCGGGGACGCTAGGCGCGAAGGGGTCTGCCACGGCAAGCGGGTCGGGAGCGGCGGCGCGAGGCGTCGGCTGCTGCTGGGGCATGGCGGCGGGGCGCTGCTGCTGCGGGGCAGCAAACTGCTGCTGGCCGGCGCGCGGGGCGCTGGCGGCACGGCTTGCCGCGGAGTTGTTCTGGCCCAGGCCGTTTTGATAGGCGCGCTCTTCTTCGTACAGGCGGCCGAGCGTGGGGGCATCGACGTTCTCGGCAAAGACCGAGAACTTGCCGGCGCGCAGCTGCGGATCGATCATAAAGCGCACGAGGGGCTCGCCGACAAAGACATAGCGGCGCTTTTCGGCCTGCGCCTTCACAAACTCGCGGACCTCGCGCGAAAGCTCGGGGTAGAACGGGGCGAGCATGGGATCGTCGTCGGCGGCGATAAGGATGGTATAGAGTGCCGGCGCCGTGTTGACGCCGTTGATCACCAGAGTCTGATCCTCCATGTCGCGAGCGGCCTGCTTGGCAAGCTTCTTAAAGGAGAACGGGGCACGGGTGGCACCGAAGATGCCGGCCACGTGGTCCTCGAAGATGTTCAGGAAGTTCACGAAAGATCACTCTCCGTATAGGTTCTTTGGTATCCGAGCAAATATAGGCATATCCCAACGATTATAGAGGATAGGGTTCCCGCAACCGCCGCCTTGGCGACGACCGCGGCTGCAAGGCCGGCAATTTCCATATGGTGTGCAAGACAGGACGCCGCTGCGCAGCCGATGCCGGTGACAGCGATGGCGGCGATTGCGGCAAGGTTTGAGCCCTGATCGGCACGCTTGGCATGGGCATTGAGCAGCGCAGATGACGCTGCGGCAGTTGCCGCGACCAGCACAAAGGCAGCCCAAAGGAGTGGGTCTCCCAGCGCTGCGGCAACGTTACCGAGCCCCAGTACGCCTCCGGCTGAAAGCGCGACCGTGGCCAGACGGGCAAAAAGCGCGCCCATGCCCGTTGCCGCTGCGGCGCTTGCCGGGCCGAGCCAAAATGACGCGACGCCGGCGGTGACCCCAGCTGCCAGGAAGGTATTGCCGGTCAGACAGCCAAGCGCGAGTGCACAGGTGAGCGCGGCGCTCGCGGCAGCCTCGGTGCGACCCCAGGCGATCCACCAACCGGACATGGCGGCGGCAAAGATCACCGCGACGGGCAACATCGACAGGATGCCCTGTGCCTGCATGGTGGCGTTGGCCATGAGCACCAAAAAGCCCACAGCCGAGATGGCCGAGCCAATCTGGGGGGCCAGGCCAGCCGCCGCTCCGATCGCGATAGCCGCAATGACCAGGCCGGGAAGCGCCGCGACTCCGGCCGTTTGCATCAGCAAAAAGCTAAAGGTGCCACACGTTAGCGCCGAGATAGCGTGCATGGTGTAGTCGCGCGCATGGCTCCAGCGCGTGCCCGCCCAGCCGAGTGCGGGGTCGACCTCGATGGCGTCGTCCTCGTAGTGCGACGGCTCGATACCGTCGAGCTCCTGCTCGTCATCCGAAAGTTCGCCAACCATTTGCTCTAGGCTGCGACGGCCCTCGCGCACGCTGCCCAGACCGGCAAGGAGCTGGTCGCAAAATGCCTCGATGCTGTTGGGGCGGTCCTGCGGCATGGGGGAGAGCGCGCTCATGAGCGCGGCCTCGGCTCCCGGGGGAAAGTGTGGTATCAGCTCGCTGGGATAGGTGGCGCCGCCGACGATGCGGCCGAGCGAGTCGGCGGGCGTGGCCGCCATAAAGGGAGCGCTGCCGCACAGGCCCTCGTAGATCACACAGGCGAGGGCAAAGACATCGGCGCGCTCGTCGACCGTGCCGGTCTCGATATCGAGCTGCTCGGGCGGCATGTAGCCGATGGTGCCGCCGCGTGAGCCGCCAAAGCCACCGGCAGACGACAGTCGCGCCATGCCAAAGTCGGTGAGCTTTACATTGCCCGAGTGGTCGATGAGCACGTTGGCGGGCTTAATGTCCAGGTGGAGTACGCCATTACTATGGGCGAAGGTGAGCGCCTGGCCCAAGGCATCGGCAATGGCCGCGGCCTCGTCAAAGGTAAGGGAGTGGCCGTCTACGCGATGCAAAAACTCGGCCAGCGACATGCCATCGACATATTCCATGACCAGGTAGGCATAGGCTGTGTCGTGCGTAAAGTCGATGACCTGCACGATGTTGGGATGTTGAAGCATGGCGGCAGTGTGCGCCTCGCGCAGGACATCCATGATGTCGCTGGCGGGCATGCCGGCACCGTTGATAAGGGGGATGCGTTTAATGGCGACGCGGCGGCGCAGGTGCGTGTCGCGGCAGATCTCGATGGAGCCAAAACCGCCGGTCGCAAGTGTCTCGAGCGGCTGGTACCGCTTGAGCAGCTCGCGAGAGCTGGTGCCCTCCAAAGGAACGTCCGGCGAGAACCGGGCGGTATGTTGCGAGAAAAGCGGCATGGCCAACCCTCGTGCGTTTAAAGTTCGTTTGCGAGCGGCGGGCGCGGGGCCGAGCCGTTCGCGGTGGCATAGATGCTGCTAGTGTAGCACGCTCGGGCGGGCGACATTCAATTTAAGCTCCGTCTGGGATCTGGACCCTGCGTCCGGCCTAGCGCTTCTTCTTGTTCTTCTTCTGCTTGCGCTGCCTGCCCTTGGCCTCCTGGGGCTTGTCGCTCTGCTTGGCCTCGGCGGCGGCCTTCTCGGCCTTCATTTTCTTCTTCTTGGTCTCGATGCGGAGTTTTTTGTTGATGCGCGCCTTAAGGAAGGGGCCGAACTGTTCGGCATCGCCACGGACGAAGGTGTCCTTGGGGATCGTCACGCCCTGGTCGGCGAACATGGCCACAAAGATGCGCTCGCCGTCGAGCACGTGGTCGAGCTTGTCAAACGGGAAGAACTGCGACTTGCCGCTCTTGCCCCAAACCATCAGGCCGTCTTCGTTGGCGGCGACGCGGCGATAGCGGCCACCCATGGACTCGTCGGCCTCGACGGCGTCGATAAAGTCGCGGGCGAGGGTGTGGTGCAGGTTTTTGCTCCACCAGGCCAAAAAGGCGCCGAATACGATCAGCACGACGCCAAACTTGATCCAGTTGCCGCCGGCCACCAGCATGCCGATGCCGATGAGCGCGGCAATCGCGGCGGCGACATACAGCGAGCCACGGCGCCTGGGCGAGGCGACCAGGCGCGCAAAGTCGGTGACCAGGTCGTTTTCGTACTGGTACTCGTTGAGGTACAGGATGCCGTCGTCGGCTGCGGCCTGCTCCTCGAGCGCGACCTCGACCTGGTCGGCTGCTTCGGAGGGAACGAGGTTGCTCTCTGCGTCTGCCATGCTCTTTGGACTCCTATCGCGGCGGGCTCGCCGTACGGGTTATTATGAATGCAGTATGCCGTGCGACCGCATGGCCGTCGCGGCAACAAGACTCAGTATACCCGGGGGAGCACCCATGGAATCGTTGTACCGAAAGTATCGCCCGCTCACCTTCGACTCCGTGGTGGGCCAGCAGCATATCGTCTCGACGCTCGAGCACGCCATCACCGAGGGGCGCCTGTCCCACGCGTACCTATTCTGCGGACCGCGCGGCACGGGCAAGACCACCATGGCGCGCATTCTGGCCAAGGCGCTGCTGTGTCGCAATGCCGAGGCGGCGCGCGCCGAGGGTGCAAGCGGCTGCTTGCCCGACGGTACTTGCGAGGAGTGCGAGCTCATCGCCGAGGGCAACCACCCGGATGTCTACGAGCTCGATGCCGCAAGCCGTACCGGCGTGGACAACGTGCGCGAGGAGATCATCAACTCCGTCAACTTTGCCCCGGTGCGCGGCAAGTACAAGATCTATATCATCGACGAGGTCCACATGCTCACGACGGCGGCGTTCAACGCGCTGCTCAAGACGCTTGAGGAGCCGCCGGCACACGTGATCTTTGTGCTGTGCACCACCGACCCGCAAAAGATTCTGGAGACCATCCTCTCGCGCTGCCAGCGTTTCGATTTCCATCGCATCGGCAACGAGGATATCGAGTATCGCTTGGCATACGTGTGCGAGCAGGAGGGCTTCGATTACGACGACGAGGCGCTGGCTATCGTGGCGCGCCATGCCAAGGGCGGCATGCGCGACGCGCTGTCCACGCTGGAGCAGCTGAGCGTCTTTGGCAACGGTTCTGTGCATGCGGACGACGCCCGCTCGCTTTTGGGCGAGGTTTCGGACCAGATCCTGGGCGAGTTTTCCCGCGCCATTGCCGATCGCGATGTTGCCGAGCTCTATGGACTGATTCGTGTGCAGGTCGAGGAGGGCAATGACCTGCTTGAGCTGACGCGCGACCTGGTGGCGCATGTGCGTGACGTGTACGTTGCCTGCGTTGCCGGTGCCCGTGCCGAGCTGTTTGAGGGCGGCTCGGAGCAGGCCGAGGCGCTTGCTGCCGAGGCTGCTGCCTTTGGCGAGCATCCTGCCGACCGCCTGGCCCGCGTGCTGACGGTGCTCGACGATGCCGCACTGGAGATGAGGGGCGCGAGCGACGTGCGCCTGGTGCTCGAGATTGCCTGCACGCGTCTGGCGCGTCCCGAGGCTGATTTAACGATTGAGGCATTGGCCGAGCGCGTGGCACGTCTGGAGGCCATGGTTGCCAACGGCGCCGTGCCGGCGAGCGTGGCTGCTGCTCAGGCCGCCGCGCCTGCAGCATCCGTACCCGCTGCTGCCCAACAGCCGACGCTCATTTCGGGCGCCCGTGCTGCCGCTCCGGCGGCATCCGCTGCCCCTGCTGCTACGTCCGCGCGCCAGGGTGGCATGCCTTGGGACCGCGGAGCTGCTGTTCCGACTGCCCAGCCTGCGCCCCGTTCTGCGTCCGTGTCAGCCTCCAAGCCTGCAGCGCCTGCGCCTCAGCCCGTTGCGGCCCCCGCGCCTGCCACCGCTCCGGCACCTAAGCCCCAGTCCAACAATGCCGCCCAGGTTGCCGCCGCCGGTGCTGCCGAGACGCCCGCGGTCGAGGATGCCGGAGAGCTGCAGCGCAAATGGGCCGAGGTTGTCGAGCGCGTCAAGGCGCGTCAGGCTTCCTACGCAGGGCTTTTGCTCAACGCCCGCGCCACGGCCGACGACGGCTCCAAGCTCACGGTCTCGTTCCCCGCGGGTTCGACTTTTGCCATTAAGATGCTCGGTCGCGCCGATACGCAGTCGGTGGTCCTGCCGACGGTCTGCGCGGTTTTCGGTCGTCGCACCGTCGACTATGTCCTGGATGGGGGTGGCACGCCGGCTCCTCAACATGAGGAGCATTCTCCATCTGCACGGGCTGCGGTATCTGCGGACCCGCAACCCGTGTCCTCGGTGCCCCCTGCATCCTCGAGCGCCAGCGCGTCGCAGCAGCAAACGGCACCGGTAGCGGCATCGACCCCGTCGGCGCCTAAGCCCGCGGCGCCCAAACCGGCTGCTCCGACACCCGCGCCCAAGCCCGTCTCGCCCGCGCCCAAGTCGTCTGACCTGGGCAAAGCCCCCTGGCTACGCTCCGACAACCCCGCCGGCGCTCCTGCCACGGGTAAGCTCCCGACCGAGCCCGCACCTCGTGCGCCCGAGCGCTCGGCTGCCCCCAAGGCTCAGCCTGTCGCGCAGTCCGCGCCGTGGGAATCCGAGCAGGTGCCCTACGACGACGCTATGGTCGGCGGCTTCGCTGTCGATGCGAGCGGGGACGATCTGCCTCCGTTCGACGTGCCGGGTGCGGCGTCCGCGCCCAAGTCCGCTGCAACTGCCCCCAAAGAGGAGGGCGCTCCTGCAGCTCCCTGGGAGTCCAACCCCGGTGCGGGCAGCCCCTTCGGCCATCAGGGCGCAGCCCCGAGCATCCCGCAGACCGAGGACGAGGCCAAGGCCCTCATCCGCAGCGTCTTTGGCCAGGCCACCATCTTCAAGCCGGTGGAGTAGCTGCGCAGGCGGGTATACTGCTCAAGAAGAGATCTCTTTGCCCGGGCGCATCTGTATTTCGGACATGTGCAACGCGGTGCCGCGTATCTCGCATTCGAGCAGACAGGTACGTGACGGTCGGCCTAGGATGCTGAGGTCGATACGATACGTCGCATGGCTGTCTGTGTGCTCGACTTGCTCGGCGTTGACGGTTGCTCCGATTGTCAAGAAAGCGCCTAGTTCGGCATCGACAATCTTGGAGTCCTTTATCTTGACCTTGAACTCTTGGTAGAGGGACGGGCTGTTGTAGTAAATGGTTCGAGTTCCGTCGGTGCACTCATCGGTCGTCTCCCATTTGACGACGGGCTGGTCCGAGCTGGCTATCAGCAGTTCTGCTCCAAAGGCTATGGCATGGGTGATGACAACCAGCAATGCCCAGCCGACAAAGAGATAGAGAACCACATATGCAACGGGGTATTTTGAGCGGATGTTTTGGAGCACGTCGGGGGCATTCATGGGGCACCTCCAAATTGCTGTCTGTGACAATCAAATTATACCCTGCCATCATGAGCGCCGCCTCGAGCAGCGGTTCGGCATTTTGTTATCTAGCTGGATGCAGAAAATGCCGGATTCCGGCTCTACAAGATTTAGCTTTCAATATCATGCAGATGCGAATTATTCAACTTTGCATAATCTTTGGGCGCGGCTTGCACTCCAGGACATGTATATCGACTGAGGGAACACGTCCGCCCCGCTTGCTTGCCCCGCGCCGTGGTACGATTTTTGAGTTTGAAAGTCCCGCCGCGTCTCGGCTGCCCTTGCAGCTTGTCGCGCGGCCGCACGTAAAGGAGCCATCATGGCCGGTATGAACATGCAGCAGATGATGAAGCAGGCTCGCAAGATGCAGGAGCAGCTTGCCGCCGCGCAGGAGAACCTCAAGTCCCAGACCGTCGACGCCTCTGCCGGCGGCGGCATGGTCAAGGTGACCGTTAACGGCGAGATGGAGCTCGTCAACCTCACTATTGACCCCGATGCGCTCGATCCCGAGGACGTCGACATGCTGCAGGACATGATCATGGCTGCCGTCAACGAGGCCGTCCGCGGCGTCAACGAGCTCGCCAACAAGCAGATGGGCGCCATCACCGGCGGCCTCAACATCCCGGGCATGCCGTTCTAAGACACGCATATACATGAGTGCGAATCACAGTCTGCAAAAACTGCTCGATGAGCTGGGCCGTCTGCCGGGCATTGGTCCCAAGTCGGCCCAGCGTATCGCCTATTACCTGCTCGAGGCCGATGCCGAGGAGGCGCGCCGCCTGGCCGAGGCCATCCTGGAGGTCAAGCAGGAGATCCACTTTTGCAGCCGCTGCTTTAACTACGCCACGGCCGACGAGTGCTCCATCTGCCAGGACCCGATGCGCGATACCACTCGCATTTGCGTGGTGGGCGAGCCGCGCGATGTCCAGGCGATTGAGCGCACGGGCAGCTACCACGGCCTCTACCACGTATTGGGCGGCGTGATCAGTCCCATGGACAAGATTGGCCCCGAGCAGCTGCACATTCGAGAGCTGCTGGCACGCTTGGGCCACGAGGACATCCACGAGGTCATCATCGCCACCAACCCCAATATTGAGGGCGAGACCACGGCGAGCTATCTGGCCCGTACCATCAAGCCGTTGGGCGTCGAGGTGTCGCGTCTGGCAAGCGGCCTTCCCGTGGGCGGCGACTTGGAGTATGCCGACGAGCTTACGCTTGGCCGCGCCATCGAGGCCCGCCGCGCGATTTAGGTGGCGAGCCTGCTCCTGCCGTATGTTTTCCTCGCGACGCACGGGGTAGTCATAATTTCCCCGTGCGACTGTGAGTTTGTTGTGCAACAAAGATGCTTCGTATCCGCTTATCGCATGGATGCTTCCGCTCGCATCCTTAATTTGTCCATTCGTTGCGCAACCTTTTTGGTTCGCTGATACACTCAAATATGGATTCGAATGAATGCGCCGCTCCCGAGCGGCGTGTTTTTGTTGGAGGAGAACGCATGCGGCCCGGTGGCACTCAGACAAAGCGCGGCGCCGCGGTGCGCATACGACGCCGACTGGGCTTGGCGCCGCGGGCGTACGCACTGCTATCGTGCTCGCTGGTGCTGGTCATAGCTGGCGTTTCTGCCTATGGCATGACCGTGCCGTCCATGATGCAGGCGCATGCCGCACGCGAACCGCGCGTGGGGCATGAGGTCAAAAGCGATCTGGGCACCACGACTGGATATGCTTGGGCAAGTGTGGTCGGGCATATTGTGTTTGGCACCGACGATGCGGACGGCGCCGAGGCCCCGGACAACGAAGTCACGCTTGCCAATGGCAAAACCATCGTGCTCACCAACACCAAGATCATCGATCGGTTGTCCAACAATAGCGTGGCGGCAACGGTGAATAAGGTCGAGCAGCAGAAGGAGCAGGACGCCCAGCAGTCCGGAAAGCCCGGTAGCTCGGATACTTCTGGCTCTGGCTCGGATTCATCGAGTTCGGGCGGCGGCTCTGGGTCGGGTTCCTCTACCGGAGGGTCTGGAAACGGCGGCTCGACGGGCGGCAACACTGACAACGATGCAAACTCCGGTGGCGTTTCCGCTGCTGAGGAAGAGAGCATTCACAGTTGGCTTGTGACCAAGTACAACATGCTCGACAGTTACGTTTCTCGTGCCAATGACGTGGTCTCGACCTATAACTCTACGGGAGATCCCAGGCCGTGCGACAGCCTGGTCGGGGAGATGTTTGTCATTCGAGCCGAGTTCGGTCGTCAGACATTCTCGCCCCGGTCAAAGTGGTATCAGCAGTATGCCAATCTGTGGGGCTGTTACACCAACCTATGTCAATGGGTCGGTCATTACGGCGATGATGACGTCGCGCTCGGTAACTTCAACAATAACGTGGCGGCGCTTGTCCTATGATGACCGATCTTGTATCCACCACACCACAATCACTCGGTCGCGATCCCATGGTCGGCCTGCGCCTGGCGCGTGTCGACGGGTTTGAGCCAGCCATTGCGCTCGGTCAGGACGAACTGCCTGCCTATCTGCGTCGTTTTACGATGCTGTTTGCCGACGATGCCACCATGCGCCGTGGCGGTATCGGCCGCGTGACGCGTGCCGTCAACGCCCAAGGCGAGGCCGTGGCGCTCAAGCAGCTCATCTTGCCGGCGCGCGATGAGTTCGACGACGATGCCGCTCACGAGGCGCTGGTCGCCAAGTTCAAGGCAGCGTTTCGCGAGGAATACGAATGTCATCGTGCCCTTTCGGGCCTTAAGGGCTTTCCCCGCCTCTATGGCTGGGGCGAGGTCGACGGTGTGCCTGCAATTGTCATGGAATGGGTCGAGGGCGAGACGCTTGCCCGCTTGCGTTCGCGACTTGCCGTGGACGATGCCGGACGCCTGTCGCCGCTTGTGGCGGCGCGTCTGGGTCGCGACCTGTTCGATCTGCTCTGCCGTATGAGTCTGGTGGGCGAGGGCTTTGTCCATCGCGATATCTCGCCCGCTAATATTATGGTGCGTACGGCGCGTCTACCGCTTGACCGGCAGCTTGCCGAGGGCACCTTTGACCTGTGCCTGATCGACTTTGGCTCGTCGCTGGCGCTTGAGCCTGCGTCGGCCGTGGCCGGTACCGGCGGCAAGGCGTCGTTTACGGAGCGCTATGCCACGCTGCGTCGCGCGACGGTGGCCTACGCTCCGCCCGAGATGCTCACCGACGATATTCCCGACCTGCGCGCTTTGCGTATGTCGCCGGCGATTGACGTCTATGCCGCGGCAAGCACGGTTTACGAGCTCATTGCCGGCGTCGCGCCATACGAAGCCGCGCCGAGCACTTCGGGTGCCTCGGGTTCGCGCAAAAAGACGCGCGACATCGCGAGCCCCTACCGTCTCAAGATGGACACGCGGCCCGGCTATCCCATTGGTGCCCATGCGCCCGGTTGCGATTTGACTCAGCTGCTTCGTCGTGAGCCCGATGTGGCGCTCGCCGCGGCCGAGCAGGCCCAGCAGCTGGGGCTTGAGCCGGATTCCGAGGAGCTACGCGATGCGCTGGCGTTTGTCGATGCCCAGCTGTTCGACGTGGTGACAGCCTGTCTGTCCAGCCATCAAAAAGATCGTCCCGAGCCGGCGGCGGTCGAGGCGGCGCTCTCGGCGTTTTGTGACCACTATGCGCAAAATGTCGGTCGTTCGCTCCGCGGCGAGCCGCTCACGCCGTGCCCCAT
This sequence comes from Collinsella aerofaciens, assembly GCF_015552075.1. Classification (GTDB taxonomy): domain Bacteria; phylum Actinomycetota; class Coriobacteriia; order Coriobacteriales; family Coriobacteriaceae; genus Collinsella; species Collinsella aerofaciens_Y. Next base: position 5,934 of record NZ_JADNDZ010000097.1, on the reverse strand, counting down.
GGATGCGTCCGGCCGCGCGGTTCGTCGCGCGCTGATGGTCGGCGCGACGGTCGTCTGTGGCGTGGTTTGGGCTGTGGTCGTGGTTTCGGCCGCGCTGCTGGCGTCGGGCGCTCGCGTGACGGCGACTTTGGGATCGCTCGTGTGGTCTGGGTCGCTACCGGGTATTATTGCCGCACTGGCGTTGGCGCTGCCCGGCATAGCCGGCGTTGCCGCGGGGGCACTTGCGCGTGATCGGCGCTCGGGCTTCCTGCAGGGTGTGCTTGCGCTTTCTGCCTGCGAGGTTCCGGTGCTGGTTGTGGCTGCATGTAGCGTATTTTCCCAACGTGCCGTGATGGGCGGCCTTGTTGCCGCTCTGGTTGCAACCTATACGCTTACGTGGTTTTTGCTTGCGATGGGCTTTGCCTTTGAACTTCCCGTTTCGGCACCGCGACGCACAAAAGCCCAGATGGCGACTCCGCTTGCCGGTGGAGCCGCAGCTGCCCGTACTTTTGGCGGACCTGTCGAAGTATCGTCCGATTCTATTTCTACGACCAAGGAGGCCTAGGTCATGGCATCTCAAGTTGAGCTCACCCCATGCGGGGCCATGTTTGACATCTTTAAGCGCGCAGTGCATCTGAGCCATATCGAGCTGTGCGGCTTGGTGCTTTCGTCCCGTCCGCTCGCCGACGGCCGCAGCCCGCAGAGCCGAGCCGCCGATCGCTCTTGGGTTTCCCGCTTTATCGTTCGCGCGCCGGTCGGCACGCTTCAGCAGCGCTACTTTGCCGAATACGGTACCTCGGCTGCGCGTATTATGTCGCAACTGGCCCTGCGCCAGCGCAATCCCATGGACTCCACGGCTGTGATCAATATGGTGTGCGGTCCTGCAGGTGAACCGATGGTACGCGCGCTCGAAGAGTGCCACCAGGACACGAATCTCTATCGCAACGCGCTCGATCGCCTGTCCCAGGCGGCGGAACTCATGCCCGCCGAGCGCGCCGAGGCCGTGCTGGTGCTGTTTGTCGCCGTCGGTTGTTCGGCGGATGTGCGGTCCTCGGTGAACTATGCCATCGACTACGCGCACGCGACCTGTGGCGGAGGCACCTCCACGCCGCGTTCGCTTGGCATGTCGATGACCGCGGGCGAACGCGAACCCGCCCCGGCGCACCCCTTGGGCTTGCTGCGCGTACAAAACAGTTTTGTCGTGAGCGCCCCGCGCTGGATTCAGCCGAGTGAGCAGGGTGTTGAGATCGGCGCGCTGGCCACTGGTGAGGGCGATATTACCGACGTCGGCGACGATGTCTCGGCCCGCCATGCCCATATCTGGTGCGATGCTCAAAATATCTGGCACGTCGAGGACTTGTCGTCCACCAACGGAACCGTGGTGGTAAACGGGGCCACGCGCGTCTGCATTCAGGTCGAGCCCGGCCGTTCCGCCCAACTCAATCCCGGCGACGAGCTCAAGCTCGGCGAATCCACTACCTACGCCATCCTCTTCGGTGCCCTCTAGCCGGCAGTTAGGGACGTTCCTTTTCTGCCGGCACTTGGGGACACTCCTTGGCGCGCCAGAGCCAGTCGCCCGGGGATGGAGGGGCCATTTTGGCCCTTGGCGGTCAGTCGGGGCGAAACTAGAAGATCTTTCCGATTCGCGGCTGTTCATGCTTGTAGAGCATCTAAAACAATAGGATGTTATTCTGGAATATGCCGGGTGCGTGAACTTGCCTGTCTTAGCCTTAATAAGGTATAGGGGAGTTTGGCTCAGGGGTTCCGTCTTGTTCTTCAGCGCAGTATTGTGGGACAGATTTGCTGAGATTGGCGCCTTACACCGCAGAGCGCACGGAAGGCTCTCGATTTGTGTTCTGGCCCCAGAATACAGGGCCTGATACTTACCAACTGTGGCATGGATGTAACATCTGTAGAAATCAACCCTTTTGTTGTCGACCTTTGTAAGAAAAACACTGCCATCAACTCTTTGGATGACGAAACTAGGGTGCTTGAGGGGAGCCTTTACTCCCCTCTGAGAGATGACTCATGTTTTTCGCTTGTCGTTGTGAATCCTCCGTTACTGCCGATTCCGGATGAGATTCCTTATCCCTTCGTTTGAGATGGAGGACAATCGGGTCTGGATAAAACACTTCGTATTCTTAAGGGTGGCGATACGCATTTAGAGAAAAACGGTAAATACTGCTAATAGGGGTGACGACGATGGTGCAGGGGCGACCCGCGATGCTCTCATCAATACGTCGGATACTTGGGAAATCAGGTCTAGATGCATGTATGATGATGCTGTGTGGCTATTCAATTAATCCGCGTTCCGAATGGGTGCAGGGTATAGCTGCGACATCGTATGCTTTTGACCCGGCGCGATACTCAGATATTTCTGAGGCGGTTGACGAAGTTTATACGCACTATGCCGCGCAAGGCGTTTCGGAAGTTTGCACATCTACGTTACGGGCTTAGGTTTCTTCAAGCGAGCAGGCCGGTTGCGTTATTTCGAGCGATTTTTCTAGTCTAGACGACAAAAGGCAAAGGATTTGATGGGTATAAAACGCGGACGTTTGTGGGCGGATGCTCAAATCTATTGTGGCAATCGGGCGGTTGAAAAAGATATTTCAACCGCCCGATTGCCAGGTTCGTCGGAGGAGATGTCCGATTCCGACTCTCTTGTAGGAAGAGCTTGAGATCGTATTGGCCCAAGGCAATCTTAAAGCAGTCTCATTGGCAAATCTTCGCTCCTGTTGTGTTGAGGTGTAAGGTATCAGTGATTGATGTTTTGTGGCGGGTAGATTGGGGCCTTCCTTGATTCGATGCGTTCTCTCGAGGTTCATCAGAGCAAAAGGGGCTTTCGTCTTCATTGCTATCACGGTGATTGGAACCGCTCTCTCCTATGCCATGCCATACGTGAACGGGAAATTCTTAGATTTTCTTCTCGGTAACCGCAGCGAAAGAGACGCCGTACTCTTCGCGCTCCTGGTTGCGTCAATAGGAGTTTTCTCCACCCTCTTTACTTATTTTGCAGGAACACTTTCCATTCGCATAACCACGAGACTTTCCTTTGATCTTCTCAGGGAGGCCGTCTTGCGTTTTGAAAGAGACGATTACTTGGTGAGTCGGACCATCGATCCAGCCTATACAACGCAACGGATTATTTCCGACTCCAGCGTGGTCTCATCTTTCGTTTTGGCGAATTTTATCAGTGCGCCGCTGTCCGTTGTAGCCATTCCCATCGTATTGCTTATCATATGGTCAATTGATTCAACTCTCGCGGTGTTTTCCATCATTCTCCTCATCGTGTATTTCTGTGTAATTACTGGGTTGAGGAAACTTTTGTATAGGGTCACGTATGAGAAGAAAGAGGCGGACAGCGCCTTTTACGCCGCAATTGCATCGCAGCTTAATCAGATTCTCAACATTCAACTGACATCTTCGTACGGCAAGAGCGAACAAGCGCTCGACGCTGGGTTTAAGAGCTATTTTCCCAAAGTTTTGCGCTCCGGAAAGCTATCATATTCTCTGACATCGCTCGATGGTCTTTTCGCAGCGTTGTTTCAAGCGGTGATACTTGTTGTTTCCGGAGTACGAATCATTAACGGAACTATGTCAATAGGCGAGTACACTATCATCGGTACATACTTCGCGGTTCTCTTTAAGACTTTGAAAAGTATGATGTCATTGTTCAAATCCTATCAAGATGCCAAAGCATCATGGGATAGGACGGCTATCGCGACGAGAGAAAAGGAGAGATCGGGGTGGAATCGGACCGATTTAGCTAAACTCGATGAAATAAATGACATTTCGGTATCTGATTTGGAATTCTCGGTTGCCCTTCCAGACGGATCTGTCCGAGAGGTCCTCGGCGGGTTTTCTTTCAAGTTTTCCGGTCCTGGTACATATTGCATAGTTGGGGAAAACGGAAGAGGCAAGACGTCACTTCTTTACTTGATGCTCGGACTATACTCATCGAAAGGCAAAGTAAAATACAACGGCGTGCCAATCGAAGAATGCGACTTGGATTACATACGTGCGAGAGAGATATCGTGCTGCCCACAGTCGTGCTTCGCGCCGGACGAAACGGTGAAAGAGCTGTTAGAGTATTTCGACACGCCCTTTTCTTCCTATCACCGGGGTGTAGATGGCCTACTTTCGCTGGAAAACAGCGTGAAGGAGTTGCTCGGGAAACGTTGCTCCGCGCTTTCGGGCGGTGAGCTGCGCCGAGTGTACTTATGGTCGGCGATTTCACGCAAGTCGTCAGTTTTGGTACTCGACGAGCCCACGACTGGGTTAGACGCTGTAAGCCGCGCCGAGCTTGCGGCCTATGTTAAGCGCAACAAGCAAAGCCAGCTGATCATCGTTGTCTCTCACGATGACGAGATGGTCGGCGCGGTAGAAGGGGTAGTGGATTTAGGCAGCATGTACCAGGGTAAATGATGACAAGTGTAGTGCTACCCAACTGGCAGAGATAACAAAAAGGCGATGCAGATGCACGTAGCATTCAGGCGGTTCGGACTCGGTGCCTTCACGCCATCGCAACGCTTTCAGATATAGTTCTCGTTCTCTTACTAAAGGAAACTTTAGTCTACGTCATCTTGTCGAGACAGAGGTGAAGCGAAGTGTTGTCGCGACGTATCTTATTCCAGGTGGCTCAGTATCAGCGTGAGAATCGCACCAAAGTGTACTTACGATTCTCGTGTCCCACGGACAACATGAGCTGAGCATTGAGGTTCCACCCTTTGCTGCAACTACACGGGGTTGGACGGCAATGAATATGCCGGGCCGCATACCACGCGCAGCGGGGGTCCATGTCCCAGTATGTTGCCTACAGCAGCCTCGATGTCCACGCACACATCATCTCTGCCTTCGCGTTCAATCCATTTGCCGGAGAGTGCGAGGGTTGCCAGGCCGTAGAATTCGAGCCGAACAAATGAAATGCGGTATCAGCGCATAGGATTAAACTGACGATTGCTTTGCACTGAGAATACGCTTGGAAAGCCGCTATGGGTGGCGGCCCGGGTTAAATAGAGAAGCCCGTCCGATCACTTTCATGTGGCGAACGGTCGGGCTTCTTATTCCACTTGCCAATGCTCGGCTCATATTGGAAGAAAGCTACGCTAATGTTTGCGTGACACTCCTATTTTCTCCGAAGAAAGAGTCGGATAATGAAGAATAGAATTAAAAAAGGTGCCAGATATAACGCAAGTATAAAGGCTAATCCAACGAGACCTTGCAATAATGGCATAACTCCTCCTCCCAGACACGAGATTTTGGTATTTGTTCCCATCTTATTCTGAATTGGACCAAATAGTTCCTAGCCACAAAACTACTCGTCAACTGGATCGCACCAATCTGCTGGCAAAACACAGCTTGATTCTTTATCGACATAGCACCAATCCGCAACAGGGCACTCGGCGATGTCGTAAAAATTGCATATATCAACTCCAAGACAACAAGGCTCAACGGGAGGATGTTCATTTGAACCAACAGGATGGATATGCTTCATAACAGCTCCTCACCTTAATCCAATTAGAGACTACGTTTGATCAATGCCACAGTGATCTACAACGCAGATGCTGCCGCCATCCATGTCATAGTCGCAGTAATCGTATGCACCACAGCCATCTGCTTTATCATAAACAGTACAGATGTCAGTAATGCCCAAGAGGCAGTCAAAAGACATCGGCTTCACGCCTGCCTCGTCGCCACTTCCTGGATTAATCGGATGAATATGCTTCACGACTACCTCCCTTTGAGTGCAGAAAAACCTCAATATTGTGTATAACAAACCAAGATGTCTAGTTCACCATATTTCTAGAATGGTTTCGGCGAACGTAGCAATAAGCTTCGCAGACGGTAATCAGAAGAACGAACACCTCCACAATGGTGACAGCAATGCGCTGAACCGCTTATTCCGATACAGTAGCTTCTCGTTGTTTTTTCTCCTGCGAAGATGAGTGGCGGGAA
>NZ_JADNDZ010000096.1 GCF_015552075.1 Collinsella aerofaciens | reverse complement strand
GCTGCGGGAACGGCCTGTCCGCCTAATGTGTTCGGCTGAGATCGGAAATCAACCCTTCGACGCGAACCGTGTTGGGAATGAGCTCCGTCGCGCAGGACCACCAGCCGTTTTGCTGGGCAGCGTCGGCAAGCCTTTCGGCCATGTCGGCGGTGTCGCAAATGGCAAACGAGCAGGCACCCGATCCGCACACATCTACAGCAACGGTGCCGTCCTGTTTACGCAGCCAATCGAGAACCGTTTGAATCTGCGGCTCCATCTGTGCGGAAATGACACCCAAGTTGTTATGGATGAGCGCATATGCCGTCTCTGCATCACCAGCACGCAAGGCAGAAGCCATCGCGCCGGGCTTGTCCGCAGGCACCGAGGCCTCGTCAAAACGTCGATAAGCCTCAATTGTCGAAACGCTCGCCTCGCGCGGCTTAACCAGCACGACGGGCGTCGCGGGCAGCGCTGGGTACTCAGTTGCCAGCACGTCTCCCCCACCTACGTAGAACGCAGGGCTCGCGTGCAAAAAGAACGGGACGTCAGCACCAATGCCGCGCGCGATGTCGTCGAGTGCTGGGTCGGTGCGATCAATGCCCCAGAGCTCCGCCAAGGCGACAATGACCGCGGCCGCATCCGTCGAGGGGCCGCCCAAGCCGGCGCACAATGGAATACGCTTCTCAATCGTCACGCAGATGTTTGCCTCGCGACCATAATGCTCGGCCATAGCAACCGCAGCCCGATACGCCGTATTCTTTTGCATGGGAAAATCTGATGCCGGAACCGTCTGAACGGCCAGCGCCTGCGCCGGCGTGACCGTCACGGTATCGGAAAGACCGACGGCTGCCATCAGGGAATCGACCCTGTGGTAGCCGCGGTCATCGCGCTCGGTATGAACCCCCAGGTAGAGGTTAATCTTTGCCGGCGCGGAAAGAGTCAGGGACCGATCGGTCACCGTTAATGCTCCTCGAGCTGATTGCCGAGCGGGGTAAAGATGTGCTCGCCGCTCTCGGGGTCGAACAGCTCGACCTGACCGGTGAGGACATCGATATACTGGTAGGACTGACGCGACTTACGGCCACGGCGCTCGTCGACCTCGACAATGAAGACGGCGGGGTGGACGCTCTTGATGGTGCCCATGCGCTCGACAACGCGGGTGCGGCCCATGTTGGCCTTAACCTTGACGCGATCGCCCACCATATCGGTCAGCTTCTCGTGGATGTCGTCGACGTGATTGACTTCCATCTCTTCCATGAACAGGGCCTCCAGAAGGTGCAATTCAAAAAGGGGATAATACCCCTAAGATAGACAAAACTCTAATACTATAGCACCCTGTTGCAGCTCTATACAAGACGTTTCTAAAATTATTTGCATAACTAGTTCACGCCAGCGAACGGCCACCATTCGAGCCAAGGTGTCGCGAAAGAGGAGCGATGCGTACTTTGGTACGCGAGCGACGGTTTGAGCGACAGATTGGCCGAATGGTGGCCGTGCAGCGTCGAGCAGTTACGCGGTTTGGTAAAACCGCGTAACCTAAAGGTTGTCGGTGTCCAAGACGATGGTGAATGGGCCGTCGTTGACCAGGTCGACCTTCATGTCGGCGCCAAAGATGCCGTGCGCCACGTGCTCAACGTCCTCGCGCACAAGCGTCAAGAAGTACTCGTAGAGCTCGTTGGCGACATCGGGGGCGCCGGCATCCGTAAACGATGGGCGGCGGCCGTGGCGGCAGTCGGCAAATAGCGTGAACTGCGACACCACGAGTACCTCGCCGTCGACATCGGCCAGTGCCAAGTTGGTCTTGCCGTTCTCGTCCTCGTTGATGCGCAAGCCCCGGAGCTTGCCCCACAGCTTATCAGCCTCGGCGCGCGTGTCGCCGTGGCCCACGCCCAGCAGCACTAGATAGCCGCGCCCAATTTTGCCCACGCACTCGCCGTCGACCGTCACGCCGGCGTTGAGTACGCGCTGCACCACCGCGCGCACGGCCTACTCCTCGCCCGTCAGTTTGGCGGACAGATGCTCGAGCGCGTGGAAACGATGGCTGATGGCGTTCTTCTCGTCCGCCGTCAGCTCGGCCATGGTCTTGCCCGGCGTGTCGACCGGCAGGAACAGCGGGTCGTAGCCAAAGCCGTGATCGCCGCGGCCCTCGTGTGCGATAGCGCCCTCGCAGGCGCCCTCACCATAGGTGACCAAACCGTCCGTGTCGATGAGCGCAACGACGCTTATAAAACGCGCGGTGCGATCCTCGTCTGCCACGCCTTCCAGGTTAACGAGCAGCTTGGCGTTGTTGGCGGCATCGTCGCCATGCACGCCCGCATAGCGCGCGCTATACACGCCCGGCTCGCCGTCCAGGGCATCAACGACCAAGCCCGAATCGTCGGCAATGGCCATGAGCCCCGTCTCTTCGACGGCAGCCTGCGCCTTGATGATGGCGTTCTCCAAAAACGTTGTGCCGTTTTCCTCGGGGTCCTCAAAATCGCCCAGCTGACCGAGCGCCACAAAGCGTACCTCGGGCATGACCTTGCCCAAAATGGCCTCAATCTCGGTGAGCTTATGGGCGTTGCCGGTTGCCACGACGATGGTCGCCGCCGGGTCGAGGGTGTCGATGTCAATCTTCTCAAGTGCCATAGCTGGCCTCCTTGTCTCTATAGCAATGCCGTGTTGAGGACGACGAGGACCTCGGCCTCTCTCCCCTCTCAATCAACGGCAGTCTTATACTTCGACGTTTTCCCAGATAAAACCTACCAAAATAAACCTGTCCCTTTTTGGTAGGTTAGGCGAGGGCTTGGCGCTGGAGCTCGATGAGCTCGGCGATACCCTTGTCGCCCAAGTCGAGCAGGGCGTTGAGGCGTTTGCGGTCGAAGGGCGCCTGCTCGCCAGTGCCCTGGAGCTCGATCATCTCACCAGTGTCGGTGGCGACGAGGTTCATGTCGACCTCGGCATGGCTGTCCTCGGAATAATCGAGGTCAAGCAGCGTATTGCCGTCGACAACGCCCATGGAGATGGCAGCCACCTGGCCGGTAAGCGGGATGTGATCGATCTTTCCCGCCTCGACCCACATGGCGAGGGCGTCGTGCAGCGCCACCCAGGCGCCGGTGATGCTCGCTGTACGCGTGCCGCCATCGGCCTGAATCACATCGCAGTCGACGGTGACGGTGTACTCGCCGAGCGCCTTCATGTTGACGACGGTACGCAGGCTGCGGCCAATGAGGCGCTCGATCTCCATGGAGCGGCCCTTGCGGTTGGCGTGCTCGCGCTTGCAGCGCTTGCCGGTCGACGCCGGCAGCATGGCGTATTCCGCGGTCACCCAGCCGGCCTTAGCTCCCTTTCGCCAGCCCGGCACGCCCTCCTCGATAGTGGCGGCGCACAGCACGCGCGTGTCGCCGAACTCGGCCAAACACGAGCCGTGGGCGTGCTTCATGACGCCACGGGTGAGCTTAACGGGGCGCAACTCGTTGGCGGCGCGACCGTTGGCGCGGTTGACCTGCATGTACTCCATAGAAATTTCCTTTCGGCAAAAGATGTGGCGAAGGCTTTGGCGGCTGCCTTACATCTATTTCAGCTCATCGATATCGATATGTTCGATGCTCTTGAGCGGCTGACCAAAGATAAAGCTGCCCGCCACCGCAAACTCGGCAATGTTATCGGCCGTCGTGGCAAAACGATGCTGCGGCTCGGCGGCGTCGCCCGCCAGCTGCTCGCGGCGCGTGAGGATATCGGTCAGCTCGCGCGTGGTCTCCTCGGCGGAACTCACGACGCGCACCCCAGGCCCCAGCGCATGCCGGATAGGTCCCACCAACAGCGGAAAATGCGTACAGCCGAGCACCACGGTATCGATACCGTGGTCGCGTAGCGGCTCAACCGTGGCACCCACCAGCGCACGCACGGCAGGCGTATCGAAGATGTCCTCGTTCTCAAGCCACTGTTCCTGCAGATGTGCACCCGAGGCAAGCTCGTGTTCGACAACCTCGACGAAGCTCGGGGCAGGACAGCCGTATACATCGACGCCGGCATCCAGGTCCTGAATGGCGCGCGTGTAGGCGCCCGAGCGAATGGTGAGGTTGGTGGCGAGCACGCCCACGCGACGCGAGCGGGTGCTGTTGATTGCCGCACGGGCACCCGGCGCGATCACACCGATCACGGGAACGTCGAGCACCTGCTGGGCCAGACGCAGGGCCGCAGCGGTCGCCGTGTTGCAGGCGATGACCATAATCTTGACGTCGTGCTTCGAAAGCCAACGACCCGCCTGCAACGCAAACGAGCGCACCTCATCCTCGGTGCGGGTGCCGTAGGGGCAGCGCTTGGTGTCGCCAAAGTAGTAGACGGACTCGTGCGGCAGCGCCGTCGCAATCGCGCGCGCAACCGTCAGACCGCCCAAACCAGAATCGAACACGCCAATCGGGCGCGTGTCGCCTGCCGGATTCTCGATATCGGACATTACCTCACCAGTCTCTCTCGAAAAGACATGTCCAAGTGCAGCGACGCCGCGCTACGAACGCGCCGCGACCAGCAGCTCTGCCGTCGCCGCCCAACCGTCGACAATTTTGCCGCGCGTAACGAAAGCGTTCTCGCAAGCAGCCAGGAACTCGGGCGCGCCGGCGCTCGTCAGGCCATTCTCGACCAAGCAGAACGTGCCCACGTGATCGGCCATGTAGAAGTCGGACTCGGAGTCGCCGAGCGCCAACGTCTCCTCGCGCTCGATCCCCAGGTGCTCGCAGAAGTGCGCAATGGCGACGCCCTTGTTGAGGCCCGCGGGGTTGATGTTGAATGCGCGACCGTCCTCGACGCGATCGAGCTCGAGCGTCGTCGGCTTGGACAGGTGAGTCAGATGGCCGTTGCAAGCCCAGATCAGACCGCAGCCGGCCTCGTCCAGGATGGCCTGAACCTCATCGTCGGGCACATCGCCGCGCATGCCGACGGTGACCTCACGGTATTTGTAGCCGGTCGACATGTCGTTGTGATACTCGATCTTGTGCGGCCAGCGGGCGAGGATCTTCTCGCACACGCCGGTCTGCTCGATCACCTGGTGCGGCGTGAGGCCGCAAGAGGAGTCGTAGGGCATGTCGCCGGTCAGATACTCCCAATCGTTGGCTTTGAGGTCGTACATGACCAGGCCGCCCATCTCGCCGATGTAGGAGTTGAGACCGAGCACGCGCGCGTCCTCGTGGATCATGGTACGGTTGCGGCCCGAGGTGGGAACCACCTGAATACCAGCGCGAGCGAGCGCCACGACGGCCTCGACGAGTTTGGTCGAGGGGTTGCCGTCGTTGTCGCGTAGCACGCACGAGCCGGGTGCGAGCATCGTGGCATCCAGGTCGGTAAAGACGTACTTGACCTTGGCCAAGCGCTCGCGCATCTCGCCCGAAAGCTCGGCAACGGTCGGCAGGGTGTTGTGGGACATGGTTACTCCGTTTACGTAGAAGGGTTTGGACTTGGACGGCATGTTTTGATTGAGGGAACACGCTTATGGCGACAGCGCACTCAGGGCGCCGCCGCCATCATGGTTCATTAGTCAAACTGGGTAACATCGATCAGGCGATTGGCCAACGAAAGGTCGCTCTCGATGGGCACGAACTCGTCGCCCACGTGCATGAGCTCTTCGTCACCCTTTGCCAGCAGCAAGACAATGGTGGGAGCATCGGGGTTGACGTACTCCTCGCGCGCCGCCTTGAACGCCGCATGCACAGCGGCTTCGCGGTCGAGGATGATCTTGTTCGGCGTATCGTCGGGAACATGCTCGGCAAGCTCGCGACAGACCTTCATCGGGTCCTCGTGAGCTGGATCCTCGTTGGCAAAGATCATCAGGTCGGAATACGGTGCGGCCTCGCGCGGAAGCTGCTCGCGGCGCTCCTGCGCCTTGCCGCCGGCAGCGCCAAACAGCGCAATGACGGGGCTAGCGGGAAACGCGCGCTTCACCGACGAGAAAAGCGAACGGAACGAAAGCTGGTTGTGCGCATAGTCAACGACGCAGATCACGCGGCCGTCCTTCGACTCCACGACCTCCATACGGCCCGGCACACGCAGTTTGGAGAGGCCCTTCTTGATAGCCTCGATACCGATGCCGATCTCGCGCGCAGCGGCGATAGCGACCAGCGCGTTTTCCACGTTAAAGTCGCCCGCGATGCCCAGCAGGACCTTCTCCCCCGTCTCGGACTCGTCGGCACACAGGCCATGCAAGTTGAACTCGATGCTAAAGCCGACCATGCGTACGTCGCTTGCCCACAGGCTCGCCTCGGGATGCTCGACCCCAACGGTCACCAAGCGATCGGCCGTCGACGCTGCCTCTAGCACACGGTCAACCTCTTCGGTGCCTAGATTCACCACGGCGGTCTTTGCCTGGTCAAAGATCCTGAGTTTGCTCTCAAAATAATCCTCAAACGTGGGGTGTTCGATCGGCGAGATGTGGTCGCGGCCGATGTTGAGGAAGCACGCCACGTCAAACGGCAGATTCTCGACGCGTTGGTACTTGAGCGCCTGGCTCGAAACCTCCATGACCATGGACTGGCGACCGGACGTGCGGCAGTTGGCGATATGGCGCCAGACCTCGGGGGCCTCGGGCGTAGTATTGGTGCTCTCGTAGCACTCGATGCCATCGTCGGTACTCACCGAGCCGATCATGCCGCAGGACTCGCCCGCCGCTTTGATAATCGACTGGAGCATAAAAGCGGCCGTGGTCTTTCCCTTGGTACCGGTGATACCCACGATCTTGACGTCGTGGTCGGGACGGTCGTAGACCTCCGGCGGCAACAGGGCCATGGCCGTGCGAACACTATCAACAACCAGCATCGCAGCACCGCTCTCCTGCGCCAGCGGCTCCAGAGACTCGACCAGCGACTCCTCGCACACAAATGCGACGGCGCCCGCATCGAGCGCCATGCTCAAAAACGCGGGCTTAAAGGCAGCACCTTTGCAAAAGAATACGTCACCTGCCGAGACCGCGCGCGAATCAAACGAGCAGCCGGTCACGGCACGCTCGTCAACCTGCTCTGATGAGCGCAGCTCGCCGCACACATCGAGAAGCTTGGCAAGCGTATCGACCGTGGTCACGGTCGCGGAATCCGAATGGTGCATCTTTCACCTTTCTCAGCCATTTGGCAGGGACGGTTTTATAGTAACTGAAACGCACCCACGCAAAAACGGCTCCCGGAGGAGCCGTTACGCGCAGGCGTTCGTAAGCCGAGGCTAGGCAGCCTGAACAGCGGGCTGGTCCTCGTCGATAAAGAAGCGCTTGTACCACACCAAGAACACGAGCGGCGTATAGATCTTGCGCTGGAAATCGCCCTTGCCCGCAAAGTGCAGATCGAGCAGGTGCATGAGCTCGTCGGTATCGAAGAACTCGCTTGCCCACGGCGCGGTGAAGTACTCCTTGACATAGTCGTACCACTTTTGCTCGCGCAGCCAGTAGACAATCGGCACCGGGAAGCCCACCTTGGGACGGGTGGCCCACTCATCGGGCAGCGACTTGTTGGCAGCGTGGCGGAGTACCTGTTTGTTGCCGTTCTCGTTGATGCGGTAGCGGTCGGGAATGTGCTCGGCGAACTCCATGACTTTGCGGTCCAGGAAGGGCACGCGCAGCTCCAGCGAGTGCGCCATGCACATCTTGTCGGCCTTGAGCAGAATGTCGCCCGGGAGCCACATGTTCATGTCCAGGTACTGCTTCTTGACCAGCTCGGGCTGACCCTTCACGCGCGCATAGATGGGAGCGGCAAGCTCGAAGGCGCCATCGCCGGTGTTGTACTCGGGCTTGAGCACGCCGTCGACCTCGCGCTCCGGCCATACCAGAGCCTGTCCCAGGAACGACTTCTCGGGGATCTCGGCACCCTTGACCAGGAAGTTATGTCCCTTGAAGTACGGCATATGCAGCGCCAGGTTACCAAGCGCGCGGCGGATGGGCAGCGGCACCATCCTTTTGTACTTGCGCACCGGGACCGTATCCTCGTAGTAGGCGTAGCCGCCAAAGAGCTCGTCGGCGCCTTCGCCCGAAAGCACGACGGTAACGTCCTTGCGGGCCATCTCGGCCAAGAACCACAGCGGCACGGAAGACAGGTTGGACTGCGGCTCGTCCATGTGATACTGGATGTCCTCGAGCGCACCGAAGAACTCGTCGGCGGTAATCATCTTGCGAACGTTCTCGACGCCGAGCTTATCGGAAAGCTCCTTGGCGTAGTTGGTCTCGTTGAAGTTCTTGTAGTCAAAGCCCACCGAGAAGGTCTTGTCGGGCATGAGGCAAGCGGCGATGTAGCTGGAGTCGACGCCACCGGAGAGGAACGACGCGACCTTGACGTCGGCGATGCGATGGGCCTCGACGCTCTCGTGCACGACCTCGTCCAGCTCGTCGACGTACTCCTCGAACGGCTTCTCGACGGCAGAGTAATCGCAATCCCAGTAGCGCTCGATGTTCATCTTGCCGGTCGGGATATCGACGGTAAAGTAGTGCGCCGGCGGCAGCTTGTAGACACCCTCGAAGAAGGTCTCCTCGGTTGCCGAATACTGCAGCGTCATGTACGGACGCAGGGCCTTTTTGTTGACCGCCTTGTGGAAGTGCGGGTAGTCCAGGAAGCTCTTGATCTCAGAACCAAAGAGCACGCCCGGAGCGCCGTCGCCCGCATCGGCCATGGGATAGTAGTAAAGCGGCTTGATGCCAAAGATGTCGCGGGCGCCAAAAAGCTTGTTCTTCTTTTTGTCCCAGATGACGAAGGCGTACATACCGCGCAAGCGATCGAGTACGGCCTCGCCCCACTCCTCGTAGCCGTGCAGGAGGCTCTCGGTGTCGGCGCCGCAGTGGAACTTGTAGCCCTTGGCCTCGAGCTCGGAACGGAGTTCTTGGAAGTTGTAGATCTCGCCGTTAAAGACGATAACGACGCTACCGTCCTCGTTAGCCATGGGTTGGGCGCCAGCCTCGGTCAGGTCGAGGATCGACAGGCGGCGGAAGCCGAGGGCAACGCGGCCGTCGATAAACTGACCGCCCATGTCGGGACCGCGATGGACGATGCGGTCCATCATCTTGGTGAGCACCTCGGATTGGTTATCCGTCCCACCGACAAAACCGACAAAACCGCACATATGCTATCCCCTCTGCTGTTGCTGGGCATCAAATCGAATCAGTAGCTTTTGAGTATACCCGAGGGCGTAAAGAGGGGCGGAATGTTCAGGCAATCTCAACTGAATCAGCTCCGCTGCGACACGTGCCAGTTACCTTTAATGGATATGAGGTGAATGAGGCGATTGTTTTGCTATACTCTCTCCGCACGGGCGATTGGCGCAACGGTTAGCGCAGGTGCTTTACACGCACAAGGCTGGGGGTTCGAATCCCTCATCGCCCACCACTGATTTGATAGGCTCCCAGCAATGGAAGCCTTTCTTTTTTGGGCCCAGCGCATGGGATTCGAACCCGACAGGGTGCGGAGCTGAGGAAACGCGCAAGCGTTTTCCAGCGCAGCACGCGAGGGCCGTAGGCCCGAAGCGAAAGCGGGCGGCGTCAGCCGCACGCGACATCCCTCATCGCCCACCACCGAATTGGAAACGGTCCTCGCAAGGGGACCGTTTTTGTTTGGGCCCAGCGCATGGGATTCGAACCCGCCAGCACGTCTGTCACAAAGGCCGTGGCCAAAAAATGGCAAAAATGAGTACTGCTACTTTGTTTGCAACATATAAAAAGATAGTATTTGCTTAAGTTACGCAACATATGTCCATTATAAGGACTAACAGTTGGATCAAAATCGTGCATTCATCGCCATTTCGACTTGCCATCTGGCCTTATTAGTCCAAAATTGCTGCTACCAAATCGGTAGCAGTACTCATATTTAATGTTTTTTGACCAGCGGGTCTCCCTGCCTTAGCAAATCTAAGGCAAAACGGGCTCCAGACCGCTGAATCATGCCACATAGGGCACGCCCGCAGTCCGGAACCCGGTCCAAATTGAGTTATTGCGCTGCGTTAGACCAAGACACCCGACAGGATCTCGATCAGACTGTCCACGTCGGCTTCCTCGCAGACGAGCGGCGGCAAGAAACGCAGCGTATGAGCACCCGTAGCGTTAATCACGGCACCGGCGGCCAGCGCGCGGGCAACAATATCATGTGCGTCGCCCGCGGCATCATCCAAATCACAGCCGAGCATCAAGCCGCGGCCACGCACCTCGGTCACGTGCGGCAGCTTGGCGAGCTTTGCCTCCATATAGGCGCCTACCTTGGCAGCATGGTCGGCATAATCGCCGCGCACGAGCGCGGAGAGCGTCGCGGCGCACGCCGCGACGGCCAAGCAGCTACCGCCAAAGGTCGAGCCGTGGTCCCCCGGCTTAAACACGTCGGCAATCTCCTTCTTTGCCACTACGGCACCCATGGGCACGCCATCGGCAATGCCCTTGGCAAGGCTCATAATGTCGGGCTCCACGCCATAGGTTTGGAATGCAAATGGCTTGCCGGAGCGGAAGATACCGCACTGGACCTCGTCGGCGATAAGCACGGCGCCCACTTCGTGTGCCAGGTCGCGCGCTGCCGCCATAAACTCCTCGGTCATAGGGTGCACGCCACTCTCACCTTGGATCGGCTCGAGCATCACGGCGCAAATTTCACTGCCCAGCTGCTTAAAGATCGCACGCAGCTCGTCCATATCGTTGGGCGTGCAGGCCACAAAGCCACCCGGCAGTGGGCGGAAGCTGTCCTGCAGCCAATCCTGCATGGTGGCGGCAATGGTCTCGAGCGTACGGCCGTGGAACCCGCCGCGCATGCACACGATGGTGTTGCCGCCATTACCGGCACGCTTGGCGTACAGGCGCGCGAGCTTCATCGAGCCCTCGTTGGCCTCGGCGCCAGAGTTGGCAAAGAAGGTCTCCCAAACCTGCTCATCCGCAGCCGGGGCACCAAGAGCAGCTGCCGTGGTCTCATCGCCGGCGACAACGGCATCGGCAAGCACGCGCGCACCATCTACGTCGTCGTTAGCAAGCTTGGACAGCAGCGCCGCGACCTGTCCGCGCTGCTCAATGTAGAAGTAATTGGAGACATGCATGAGCTTTTTGGTCTGTGCCTCGAGCGCCGAGAGCACAGCCGGGTCGCCATGACCTAGGCTGCACACGCCGATGCCGGCAAGAAAGTCGAGGTACTCACGGCCATCGTCGCCGGTGAGCTTCATGCCGTGACCCTCGACAAACTCGACCGGAGAGCGGCCAAAGGTATGCATAACGTAATGGGATTCAAGCGATTGCTGAGCTGCAAGTGACATGAGATGCCTTTCGTTGGGCGCCAGACGGCGCGGGGCTATGGGTGCAGGAATGGGGCGGCTGAGGGTCAGCTAGACCGTCTGAAGCTTCTCGACCTCGTCAAGGTTCTCGGTCAGACGCGCAGCAAACGTCGAAAGCGGATGCGGATGCGTATCGAACTCGTAAGCCGTCTCGGTGGAATGGATCACGGTGCCGACGCCGGCATCGGTCAGCAGCTCCAGGAGCAGCGAATGCGGCGTAGTACCGTTAATGATGTGGGCACGAAATACGCCGCCGGTAAGCGCATCGACGGCCGCACGCAGCTTGGGAATCATGCCCTTATCGACCTCGCCGCCGTAGAGCATTTCGTTAACCTCGTCGAGCGTTAGGTTGGAGATAAGCGAGTCCTTGTCGCTAAAGTCCTTGTACAGGCCATCGACATCGGTCAAAAAGATCGCCTTATGCGCGTGGAGCGCCGCGGCAACGGCACCGGCGGCGGTGTCGGCGTTGATGTTGAAGAAACCGCCGTCCTCCCCCGCCGCGACGGTAGCGATGACGGGGATGTACTCGCTATCGAGCAGGCGCTCGATATAGTCGGTGTTGACGTGCGTGACCTTGCCCACGCGGCCGAGCTCTGGGTCGAGCGGCTCGGCGATAAGGGTGCCGGCGTCGCTGCCGGACACGCCCACGGCCAGGTTGCCGTGGTGGTTGAGCGCCGCGACCAGCTCCTGATTGACCTTGCCGCCCAGTACCTCACGCACGATGTCCATGGTGGCAGGCGTAGTCACGCGCTGGCCGTTCTTAAACTCGACGGGGATGTCGTAGTGGCTGAGCGCCTCGTTGATAGCCTTGCCACCGCCATGCACGATGACGGGGCGCATACCGATGATCTTGAGCAAAACGATGTCGCTCATCACGTCGCGGCGCAGCTGCTCATCAACCATGGCGGCTCCGCCATATTTGATAACAACCGTCTTGCCGGTCAGGTTCTTAATCCACGGCAGCGCTTCGAACAGCAGCTGCGCGGTTGCTTCGTTGGATTCGCTCGAACGACAATCGCGTGCGAATTTCATAATCTGCCTCGTCTTTCGTATCGTTATCGCGCCGTGCTCCGCTGTCCGCAATCGCGGCAAGATGCGCAGCGTGCCTGGAATCTAGGAACGGTAGTCGCCGTTAATGGAGATGTACTCGTGCGTGAGGTCGCAGGTCCACACGGTCGTTGCCGCGTTCCCTGCGCCCAGGTCTGCCGAGATCACAATCTCGGGCGCCTCGAAGCGACGCAGGGCCTCGTCCTCATCAAAGGGAACGGTCAGGCCATCACGGCAGACGGGCATACCCATCATGTCGATGGAAACATCTTCTTGGTTAAACTGCACGCCGCACTTGCCGAGCGCCATGGCAACGCGGCCCCAGTTGCAGTCGTGGCCGGCGATGCAGGTCTTGACGAGCGGCGAGTTGGCGACAGCACGAGCGGCGATATCGGCCTCCTCGTCGTTCGCGGCACCGATGACGTTAACCGTCACGAGCTTGGATGCGCCCTCGCCATCTGCGGCGATATTGCGCGCCAGGCTCTCACACACCTCATGCACGGCAAAGGCCAGCTCGTCGAAGGCGTCAGAGCCCTCGACAATAGGCTCGGCATTTGCGGCAGCGCCGGAGGCAAGCATGATGCAGGTGTCGTTAGTCGAGGTGTCGGAGTCGACCGTTACCTTGTTGAAGGTCTGCTTGACGGTGGAGAGTAACAGGGCGTGGAGCGCCGCCGGCTCGGCGGGGGCATCGGTAGTGATGACCGCGATCATGGTTGCCATGTTGGGCATGATCATGCCCGAGCCCTTGCACATACCGCCCACCGTATAGGCATTGCCTGCGTGCCCCGCGGCCTCGCTGCGGTAACACACGGCATACTCCTTGGAGTGCGTGTCGGTCGTCATGATAGCGCGGGCGGCATCGGCGCCACCATGGGCGGAGAGTGCCTCGTAGGCGGCAGGAACGGCGGTCTCAAACGTGTCGATCGGCAGAATCTGACCAATTACGCCCGTGGAGGCGACCAGAATCTGCTGGGGCTCGCAGCCGATGACCTGCGAGGCGATGTTGCAGGTCTCGCGCGCGCAGGCAAGACCGGTCTCACCCGTGGCGGCGTTGGCGTTGCCAGAGTTGATAGAAACACCGGCGATGATGCCATAGCCCTTGTCGGCGCCACCCAGGTTGGCACGGCTCACCTGCACGGGCGCCGCACAAAAGCGGTTAGTCGTAAACACGCCGGCCCCGGGACAGGGTTTATCGGGCACGACGAGCGCGTAATCCAGGCGCTCGGGATTCTTGCGGAATCCGGCATGGATGCCCGCCGCCTTAAAGCCGGCTGCCGCCGTTACGCCGCCCTCTACGGCACGAATCTTGATATCGAACTGCTCTGTATTCATCGTCTTTATGACTCCTTATGTCAAACAAAAAGTGGGCATCGGTCGGAGCGCCATACCAGTCACAATCACGAGACCAGCTTAAAAGTGGCGCCCAACTCGATACCCGACTACCAAATCGTTAACAATAGAATGTGCTACACCGGGCACGCCACTGTGGGCAAGCCTCGTCGCTCGTCAAAACCAAAGACGATGTTGGCGCACTGGACCGCCTGGCCCGCTGCACCCTTGCACAGATTGTCGATGGCGCCCGTAGCCACCAGAACGCCCGCGCGCTTGTTGAGCGCGAGGCCGATCTGGGCGGCGTTGGTGCCGACGACCGAAGCCGTCTTGGGCTGCTGGCCGGCATCGAGTACGCGCACGAAGGTGCGACCGGCGTAGAACTGCTTGTAATGGTCGACAACGTCCTCAAGGGTCAAGGTATCGATAGCCTGCGGCGTAAGCGGCATCGTCACCGTAGAGAGCAAACCGCGCTTGAGCGGTGCCAGGTGCGGGGTAAAGACGACGCGATCGGTTAGGCCCAAGATCTGCTCGATTTCGGGCGTGTGACGATGCTTGCCCACGCCATAGGCCTCCAGGTTTTCGTCCGCGCTGCAAAAATGCGTACGGGCGTTGCAGGACTTACCGGCACCCGTTACACCGCTGATAGCGTCAACGATCACGGGGCCGCTCTGGGCAACCCAGCCGGCGCGCACGGCAGGCGCGGCGGCAAGGCTCGTCGCGGTGGGATAGCAACCGGCGCAGGCGACCAGCACGGGCTTGCCGTCGGCGTGGTCGGATGCAGCGGTCTCCAAATCCTGGCAGAACAGCTCGGGCAGACCAAAGGCGCGGCTCTTGAGTAGCTCGGGGCTCGTGTGCTCGGCGGCATACCAGGCCTCAAAGGTGGCCGGATCGCTCAGGCGATAGTCGGCCGAGAGGTCAATGCAGGAGACTCCCGCGGCAAGCAGGGCGGGCACCTGTGCCATGGCAGCCGTGTGCGGCACGGCCAAAAAGACCGCATCGCAGTTCTTGAGCTCGGGGGCATCGTGCGTCGTGAAGACAAGATCGCTCACGCCGGTGAAGCTCGGGTACACCGCAGACAACGGCTGGCCGGCATCGGCGTTGGACGTAATGGCAGTAAGTTCAAACTCGGGATGATCGAGGACGAGGCGAATGAGCTCGGCGCCAGCATATCCAGCCGCACCGACGATTCCAACCTTTAAAGACATATCGGACTCCTTGTCTGCAGTTATGCACCAATGCGTATGCCGCAGCCGTCGTTATGAAGTGGGTTGAAACTTTAGCACCAAAAGATGCATATATACGCAAATCTTTTACATATTCATGCATTGAAACAATCCCGACACATTCACTCGAAGGAATTGACAAATGAATACGGGCCCCACATCGCCCGGTGCACCTTGCGGTGCCGTTGCGATGTGGGGCCCGATATAGACGGTTATTTAAATTGTTGGAGCCGTCGGGAGAACTCTTTTAGAGCTCGACAGGTACCCATTCGTCGTGGTTGCAGATGAAAGCCTCCGGCTCCTCCACGCTAAAGAAGACGAGCGTGGGATCGCCTGTGCCCTCGTAGTGCTCGCCTAGGCGCTCCAGGTGCTTCCAGCCTGCCTCGCGCATATCGGGAGCGGCCTGGTCATCCAGGCCCGCATGCCCGCGCAAGATGAGCCAGCCATGGCCCGGCCACCAACTCGTGGCCTCAAAGCGTTGATTTTGCAGCAGCTCTTGCCACACGTCTTTGGTGCGCGCCGTTACAAACCACAGCTTGCCGTCCTGAATCTGCGCAAACGAAAACGGACGCACATGCGGCTGTCCGTCAACGCTCGTCGCCAAATACCATGCCGGCACCGACGTCAGATACTCCAAAACCGTATTCAATCCGTCCATGTGTCCTCCTGTCGACTGACCAGTCTATTTGGAATGGGTAGTCAATTTGGGACGGGGCTATTTTAGCTACCCTTTAACTGTCAATAAATTATTTGGAGCAGGATAATTGTCAGCCGGCATATGGGGGTAGCTAAAATAGCCCCGTCCCAAATTGACTACCCCGGAATACTGGCTGGTGAGCGCTAGAGCTCCAGGCGCTCCTCGCTGTCGTCGATATCGCAGAAGCGGGCGACGATGTTGCGAACCGAGAAAAACGCAAGGCGACCGTCGTTGGCGCCCTCGTGGTCTTCGCCGATGCCCACCATGTGCTTAAAGCCGGCTTGGCGCACCCGGTCGCTCACGACCGCGTCGTCCTCGAGCGCGGCCTCGCCGGTCAGCACAATCCAACACTCCCCCGGTTTCCAGCCCGAAACCTCAAACTTGGGGTTCGCGCTGAGCTCGGCCCACACGTCCTTACCGCGCGAGGTGCAAAACCACAGCTTGCCATCATCGACCATGGCAAACGAGAACGGCCTCACGCGCGGCTGATGTCCGTCCGTCACGTCGATCGTGGCAAGATACCACGCCGGAATACGCCTAAGATACGAACAGGCGCGCTCGAGCTGCGCCGTGCGATCGTTGTCGGTCATAGGGACCCCTTTTCTGCGCTCGAATCGCGCCTAAACAAGTTGAAGATTGATGACGATGACGCAGATGAGCAGCAACGCCGTCACCACCGCCGCCAACGCATCGCCGCGGCCAAATGCAAGCGCATGCAGACGTGTGCGGCCCTGCTCGCCATGATAGCAACGGGCATCCATGGCGGCAGACAGCGTTTCGGCATGACGGAACACGCCCGTGAACAGCGGAATCGCCACACTGTCGAGCATACGCACGCCGCCGAGCGGGCCTCCCGTCACGCGCGCACCGCGGCTCGCCTGCGCATCGGCCGTCTGCTTCATCTCGGTGGCAAACTGCGGCATAAAGCGCAGCGCGATACCCATGATCATGCCGAGCTCGTGCGCAGGAAGTCCCACACACGCAAACGGCGCGAGCAGGCGCTCAAAACCCGCGGTGAGGTCGAGCGTCGGTGTGGTGAGCGTGATAGCGCTCATACCGGCCATCATCAAGGTCAGGCGGCACGCCATAAAGGCGGCGGAATGCAGTGAGCCCTCGCTTATCTGCAAAAAGCCGAGCTGCCACAGAATGCGCCCGCTCTGGTCGGAAAACAGGTTGAGCACCGCGACCACCGCGACGATCGCCAGCAGCGGCGCCATCGATGACAGGACGCGACGAGCCGGCACCCGGGACACGGTATAGATCAGGACAACGAAGATTGCGACCGGGACCAGTCCGCGGAAGCTGCTGACCGTAAGCGTCGTGATCAGAAACACAAAACCCAAGAGCAACTTGGTCCGCGGGTCCAGGCGGTGGATTGCACTATCGCCGGGATAGTAGCTGCCAAACGAAAACGCCTCCATTAGCAGCCCTCCTCTCGCGCGACCGTCTTGGATTTGGCCTTGTCCGAGACGTTAGAAGAACCGTCTGAGCAACCGATCAGCAAATCTGCCAACTCGTCGGCCAACGACTCAACCGTATAGAGACCGTCAAAGCGCAGCGGCACGCCTGCCTTCGCAAGCGCCAGCGCCATGCGCTGGGCAGCGGGAACACCCAAGCCGATCGACTTGAGCTCATCGGCATGCGCAAAAACCTGAGCGGGTGTGCCCTCGGCAAACACCGCACCTTCGTTCATTACGACGATACGGTCGCAGCAATTGGCCAGGTCATCCATACTGTGCGAAACCATGACGACGGTCAGGCCCCCATGGTGAAGTCGATCGATGAGCTCCAGGAAATCACCGCGCGCCGCCGGATCGAGCCCCGCCATGGGCTCATCGAGTACCAGGACCTCGGGCTCCATGGCAAGCACGCCAGCAAACGCCACGCGGCGCTGCTGCCCGCCCGAGAGCTCAAAGGGACTCTTGTCGCCCACCGTAGCCAGGTCGAGGCCTACGCGCGCGAGCGATGACGCAACGCGGCGGGCAACCTCGGCCTGCGACAGGCCAAGGTTGTGCGGACCAAATGCCACGTCCTGCGCCACGGTCTCGGCAAACAGCTGACGCTCGGGATACTGAAACACCACGCCGACCTTTGCCTTAACCGCAGCGGCGTCTTTCTTGCTTGATAGGTCGAGTCCCAGCGCGTAAACGGAACCCTCCTGGGGACGAATCAGGCCGTTGAGATGCTGAACCAGCGTCGACTTACCCGAACCGGTATGGCCCGCAAGGCCGAGGAACTCGCCACGACGCACCGTTAGCGATACATTGCGCAACGCCCAGGGACTGCTAGGGTCATTGCCCCAGAGGGCCTGTTTGTTCGATGCACCCTCGGCGGCTGAGCGCTTGTGCCAACGACGACGCTCGCGGGCGCTCAGCGAATAGCTATACGAAAGGTGCGAAATCTCGATGACGGGCTGCTGCGCGTCTGCGCCATCGATTGCAGAGGAGACGTTGTCGGGAATACGAGGATCGGATGCGAAAGGCCGCCCGGCGATGCCTGTCCTACTCCGCTCGGCATAAGCCTGCGCAACCTCGGCAACCATATCCGCCTCGCGCACCTGCGCATGAACGGGCACACCCTTCTCACGAAGTGCCATGCCCAAATGGCACGACTCCGGCATATCCAAGTTGAGCTGTGCAAGTTCGTCCGCCCGCGTCAAGATCTCCTCGGGCGTACCGAGCATGGCAACGCGGCCCGCCTGGAAGACAGCAACGCGATCGGCCTCAGCGGCCTCTTCCATAAAATGCGTAATCATCACGATGGTCATGCCGCGTTCGTGCAGCGCGTGACAGGCCTTCATAAGGCCCTTGCGCCCGCGCGGATCGAGCATCGAGGACGCCTCGTCCAAAATGAGCACGCGCGGCTCCATAGCGAGCACGCCGGCAAGCGCCACGCGCTGCTTTTGTCCACCCGAGAGCGCGTGGGTCTCGTGGCGCTCAAAGCCCGCCAGGCCCACGGCTTTCAGCGCCTCGCGCACGCGCTGCGCGAT
This sequence comes from Collinsella aerofaciens, assembly GCF_015552075.1. Classification (GTDB taxonomy): domain Bacteria; phylum Actinomycetota; class Coriobacteriia; order Coriobacteriales; family Coriobacteriaceae; genus Collinsella; species Collinsella aerofaciens_Y. The sequence continues at coordinate 1,333 of NZ_JADNDZ010000096.1, read as the reverse complement.
CTGGGCCGATTCGACCCCTAAGTTCTCGGGGCCAAACGCAACATCGTCCTCGACAAGCGTCGCCACCAGCTGGTCATCGGGATTCTGGAACACCATGCCCGCAGTCGAGCGGATGTCGTAGACCAGCTCGGGGTCGGACGCGTCCATGCCGTTGACACACACCGTTCCCGCATCGGGCTGCAGTAGCGCGTTCAAATGCTTGGCAAACGTCGACTTGCCCGACCCATTGCCGCCGAGGATGCAGAAAAACTCGCCATCCTCGATGTTCAGATCGATGCCATCGAGCGCCGGCACGACACCGTCATAGCTAAAGGAAACGCCCCGACACTCAATCATGCGCGGCTTTTGACCTGGTCCTTCTTGGGCGTGATGAGATTAGAGACCGCCTTGTACACCACCAGCGTCAACACCGAGTTAAGCACGGTCTTGATGAGGTTAAACGGCAAGACGGCGGGAAGCATGAGCGGCAGAATCACATCGGCCGAGCCATACCAGAACCAAACGCCGATGGTCAGGTTCGCGACCATGGACAGCGCCGTAGCGGCAATGACGCCGAGCGCCAGGCCAATCACGGCACCCTTGTAGGTGTGCATCTTCTGATAAACGATAGCCGCAGGCAGAATATAGCCCATCGTGGCAACCAAGTTCATAAGCGCGCCGACCCAGTCGCCCGTGGTAAGCGCATGGATAACGATCGCCATAGCGGCAACAGCGGTACCGGCACCGGGGCCATATGCAAACCCACACACCATCGCCGGCACCAGCGACGGGTCATACGTCAAAAACGGCGCCGAGGGGAGGATGGGCAGCTGCACATACATAAACAGTGCTCCCAAGGCGCACATCAACGCCATGGTAACGAGCTGCTTGGTGCTCCACCTATTCGTGTTCTCAAAATGGATATGCTGCGACTGTTCAGACATAAGATCACCTGCCTCTTTCATCCGGACTCTAACCGTTGGTACTGGGATCTCACCAGTTCAGCCGGCATGCGAACCAACGCACACACGGGTCGCGGACTCATCGGCTCGGTCGCAGGCATCTCGCCTGCGCCACGGCGTCCCTTTGACACCGCCCGATTTACCGCCAGTGGGGAATTTCACCCCGCCCTGAAACAGCAATTGCAAGTGTAGCACGGGCAGGTTTTCGCGCAAGTATGCCAAGGGTAATTTATGGTGGGGACCAGTTGCCGCAACAACCACATTCCCCACCCATCCCAAAGTAGCGCGCCTTTCGCGCGAAGCGCGAAACAGCGAAGGGGACACGTACTCTCATCAACCACGTCCTTCTCCGCGAGCCGACCTCAAGGCCGTAAACGCAGGGGATCCGGGGG
>NZ_JADNDZ010000095.1 GCF_015552075.1 Collinsella aerofaciens | reverse complement strand
CGCAACGCGTTGCGCTGAGTCCTGAGGCTGTTGCAATGAAAATGACAATCAAGGCCCGCCGATTTATTGCGCCGCGCAGACAATTAAACCAGCATCTTTAAACATCTGAGCAGTATAGTGACCAAAACTATCGCATAACCGCACTCTACGAATGGAGAAGTTATGACCGAACACCACGCCATCAGCCGCCGAGCATTTACGTTGGGCCTTGGACTCGCGGCGTTGTCGCCACTTGCAAGCCTGCCCGAAACCGCGGCATTGGGCATTGGCCCACGAGCGGCATTTGCAGACGACGCTGCCACAGCGTCGGTCAGCCTCAACAATTTCGTCATTCGCCTTCGCCCCGCGGGCTATTTTCGTACCGCAAGCGTTAACGAAGACGGCAACGTCATCGGCAACGTCTGCCATCTGTTTAATGACGGCACGTCCAGCAAGCTCATCCTTGAGAACGTAACGACCAAGAATGACGATACAAACTGGTATGCTATCCGCACCTTGCTCAATTTCGAAGAGCATAAAAAGACGGGCTACAGCATTTGGTCGGTCGATGGCGACTCGGACAAAGACGGAAAGGTCATCCACGTATGGAGTGGCGAGCATGACGGCAAGCCCAGTCGCTCTTTTGCGTTCGAGCGTCAATCAAACGGAACCTATATCATCCGAGACCGCACGGTCGAGAAAGAAACCGAGAAAAAAGACATTAAGTACCTGGCAATAGAATCGAACGGCGAAGACCAGGACAACAATAAGATCTGCCATAAGAGTAAGAGTAAGAGCATTCCGTGGGAGCTCGAACTTATCGGTTACGACATGAAAAAGAACGATGCCACGGTTAGCAGCCTCGACTGGATCACGTACAGCAGCTACGTCGACGGACCATGTTGGATGAAATACGTCGACGACAACAAGTTCCTCGACGAGCTGAGCATCCCGGGTACGCACGATTCGGGCACCTGCAGCGTGGACAACGACACTGAGCCCCAATCCTCGCAAGTAAAATGCCAGCAGGATTACATTCCCACGCAGTTGCTCGAAGGCATTCGCTATTTTGATATCCGGCTCGGAAAGGGCGATGACCCCGGCATCGACCACGGGATTTTCTACCTACTCAAAAAAGACGGGAACTATCTGCATCTCTCCGATGTCATCGGGTACTTCAAAACGTTTTTGAACGAAACCCCGTCAGAAGCGCTCATCATGCTCGCATCGCGCGGCAACGATGAGGCTACCGACGAAAGCATAACGACGGCCTTCGCCAAGGTTATGGCCGATAACCCCAACCTGTTCTACACGTCGAGCCACGTCCCCACGCTGGGCGAGGTGCGCGGAAAGATCGTCCTGCTGCGTCGATTTGGGCTCGCCGGCAACAGCGTAAGCGGCCACACGTGGGGCCTCGACCTCACCCAATGGGATGACAAGATCAAGGCGCATTCCGGGCAGTCGATGTGTCTCGTCCAAGACGCGCGGGGATTTGAAGCCATAGGGGAAACGGGCAATGAAGAGCCCTATTGCACCAAGGTATATGCCCAGGACAAGTACAAACTCACGGGAACCGACAAGCTCAGCTGGGTCGATAATGCGCTGAAGGAAACGACCGGGCGCACGTGCAACAAGGTGGACGTCGTGGACGATGCCGGGGCCGAGGTGCAAGTCCAGGAGCGTTGCTGGTCTATCAACTACACCAGCTGCACGGGCTTGTCGCACGGAGGCAATCCTTTTACCTCGGCACGAGTAGTCAACGAGCATCTGTACAAGAGCCCGTACATCAATCCCAGCGGCACCGAGGATACAAAGTCAGATTACCTCAAGCACATTGGCATCATCGCATCCGACTTTGTTGATGCGGCGCTGGCCCGGAGCATCTACCAGCGCAATTACAATTACGATACGAAGCACACGCAGTCGGCTTCGTGCTGCCTCCCGACCCGCATGCGCATGACGTACGGCGACTCGCTGAGCGATGCCTCGCTCCAGGATGGCAAGACCGTTGGCGAGGGCCATTTCCGCCTTGTCGACAGCAGCAACGTACTCAACGTGGCGGCTTCGGGCCATGCGTTTACCATCGAATACGTGGATGTCGACGCCTTGGGCAACGAGACCGTTACGGGGCTGCAGGGATCCGTGCCCATCGATATCGATCCGCGCGCACTGACACCCCACTTTGAGGGGCTCGAAGGCCTTAAGGCCGGCGAGGATGTGCGCACAAAGGTCGCGGCGCTGCTCGAGGGCAAACTCGAAAACGATGCCTGCACGGCTCAGCTCGAGTTTGTGCACGACGCGGACGGCGCTCCGGGCACGGCAATGGTCGAGGGCGAGGCATTTACCGCGGGAACGTACTGGGTGCGCGCGAACGGTCTTTTGGGCGACGCGGCGCAAAACTACAAGCTTGCTAATGACGGAGCCGCGAGCTTTACCGTAGCGGCCTCGGGCAGTGCAGGCGGCACCGGTAGCGGCACGGGTTCCAACGCAGGCAGCGCTGATAAGAACGGTAAGGGCAACAAGGGCAAGAACTCGGGCGGAAAACTCGCCGACACGGGCGACGGCTCCGGCATTGCCGCCGGGCTCGCTGCCGCCGCCGTAGCGACAACGGTCGCCGGCGCGGCAATGCTTGCCAACGACCGCGAAAACGCTGGGGACGGTAGCGAATAGGCAAGCCGGCCTTTTAGACACATCGACTCAATGGGGGGCGCAGGACACCGTTTTGTGCCCCCGATTTTTACCTTGGCCCAAACGCCGCCATAGGCTACATCACCATGTTCAGCGCGTTAACAAACTCCTGGGCCTTCGCACGGCTGCTCAGGCTAAAAACACAAGCAGTCAACAGCCTGTTACGCAGAAAAACATCGCGGCCCTTGATCCTGTTGACCCCCGTAATGTCCTTAAGATAGACAATCTCGGTGTGCTTGCCACCAAAAGTGCCCTTCTTGAGCACCTCAATACGGTTGGGGTAGATCTTGACGTCTTTATACCTACCCGAACCTTTGTCCTGGAATAGCAGCGTGTTATTGTCCATACGCGTCACTCCCGTGGGATTCGCTAAAACTGCCTCTATGGTCACATTTTAGTCACCGCAAGGCCCCATGCGAAGATGTCAGACAGCACAGCAATTCGTGTCCGCGCGAGGCTTTAAACTAAATGCGATAAAGACGCATTCCACAAAAGGAAAGTGGGGCGACAGTGATGGGCGAACTGGTAAACCGTGGAGAATCGGCAATCGTGCCCGAAGGTTTTTACAAGCAGGTCTCCTCGATTCTCAACGCCGCTCGCGACAAGGCCTATACCGCCGTTAACTTTGCGATGGTTGAGGCATATTGGGAGATCGGCAAGAGTATTGTTGATGAACAGGGCGGAGAGGGGCGCGCCAAGTATGGAGAGGCGCTGCTCAAGGCCCTCGCAATCAGACTTACCAAGGATTTTGGTAAAAGTTTTGAAGCAAGAGAGCTGCGCAAAATGCGTCAGTTCTATCTTGCATTTCCAATTCGGGACTCACTGCGTCCCGAATTGAGCTGGACACATTACCGCAGGTTAATACGCATTCCTGACCCCGAAGCTCGCACCTGGTACATGAACGAATGCGCCGATTCTCGCTGGAGCACGCGTCAGCTCGAACGCCAGATCAACACCATGTTCCGCGAGCGCCTACTTGCCAGCAAGGACAAAGAGGCCGTCACCCAGGAAATCCAAGAGAGCGCCCCGGCTCGTCGCCCCGAGGATATCATCCGCGACCCATATGTACTGGAGTTTTTAGGTTTCTCGGACGATGCTACGTTTCGCGAGAGCGATCTAGAGCAGGCGCTCATCACGCATCTTCAGAAGTTCCTGCTGGAGCTTGGCCGTGGCTTCGCTTTCGAGGCGCGCCAAAAGCGCATCACCTTTGATGGACGCCATTTCTATATTGACCTTGTTTTTTACAACTATCTGATGCGCTGCTTCGTGCTCATCGACCTTAAGACCGATGACCTTACGCATCAGGACCTGGGCCAGATGCAAATGTATGTGAACTACTACACGCGTGAGCTCATGAACGAAGGCGACAATCCGCCCATAGGCATCGTGCTCTGCGCGGACAAAAGCGATTCGATCGTCGAGTACACGCTGCCCGAAGACAACGACCAAGTGTTTACCGCCAAATACCTGCCGTATCTTCCAAGCAAGGAAGAGCTGGCGCGCGAGCTGAGTGCCGAGTACCGCGCCATCAACGAAGCGACTAATGGCGAAACGCAAGGGTAGCAGCACGTTGCGACCGAAACCACCGCAGCCGTCGCAGGCGCACCCGCGGTTGAGGCGCACGCTACGAAACAATACCGGTCATGGACGCCGGCAACGACATTCTAGCCGTGGCTGGCGAGCGTGACCTGACAGGCAAAAACGCGACCTTCGTCTGATGTGGGCCCATTGGCTGCCACAGAAAAGGGCCGGTTGCAGCCGGCCCTTAAGACACTTGCGTCTGCGTTGCCCGCGCTTCCGAAGTGTGACTAACTGAGGAGCGGGTTCCGCGGCACAACCTGATTTTGCCCAGCGAGGCGGCTCTTTTGCAGCCGCTCCACCGTTTATTTACATCTGGCACCCTCAAACAATCAGACGGCAGCCCGCACTCCTGAGAGCCGCCCCGCACCCCCGGCCATCACGTTACGGCAACAACCGGCGCTACTCCCCTACTTCCCAAAGATCGCAGCGAACAAGCCCTTGCGTTTAGGCTTCTCCTCTCGGTAAGAACCCTCGGCCGCTGCTGCCACCTGACGTGGTTGCTCGCCGCCTCCACGGTGCACGATCTGGTATAGGAACGGCGATTTAACGTATTTGACCTCGATGGGCGTGGCATGCACGGTACTTTCGCCGGACAGATGCAGGCTCGGGTTGAGCGGCGCCACAATATGCGTTTCGCGCTTGTCGCTAAACACCACCGCGGCCGCGCGGCCCGTCTGGCCGTTCACGGCGATGCGCACTTGCTCGCCATCGCGGCTATCCGACGCCGGACGATCGACAAAGTAGACCGGCACCATAACCAGACCGTCCTTGTGCTTGCGGGCCTTGCGCGCCCAGGTGCGGATGCTCTTTTTATTGAGCCCCAGCACCGCCTCGGCATCGTTGCCGGCAACGTCGAGCGCCAGCTTATCAATGACCACCTGGTCCTTGGTGGACGCATCGACGGAGACAACGCGGAAGTCACCCTCCTGCATGGCCGGATCAAACGGCCCAACCTTGACAAAGTCCCACGGCTCCAGAATGCCCATAAGGCGAACATCCAGATAGTTTGCCCTCGGATACGCCCAGTCGAGCACCTCGTAGTACACCAGGGTCTCCTTGCTCAGGCCCTTGCCCGGGAAGCTCGCCATCATACGCAGGTCCGCCAGCGCCATGGGGAAATAGAAGAGCATCATGTCGTTTTGGATCGCGTCTTCCACGTCGTGCCCGGCAAAGGCATCCGGGTACTGGCGCACCAGCTGCAGCGCGTTGGCACGTGCCTGCTGCGGCGAGATTTCGCAGGGAATACCCTGCTCCGGCACATACTCCGCACCCACGCCCAAGGTCAGGCGCTTGCTAAACGTACCGGGCTTGAGCAGGTCGGCAACGCCGATCTTATTGCCGCAGGACGGGCACTCAAACACACGCTGCGTTGACTCGCCCTCAAAGGACGCTCCGCAGAAGGGGCAAGGAATGCTCACATGCGTGGCCTCTTGGAACTCCTGCGCCGTGCCGCGATCCTCCCACAGCAGATGTTCCAGGACCGACTGATTGCGCCAGTGCGCATTGAAGAAATACCAGTCCGGGTCCTGCGGGCGCTCGAGTTGCGACACATGCGTGAGTTTGAGCAGTCCATCCACCACCGTCAACGGCGTATGGCGAATACCCAAAGCGCTCTTGGGCTCTCCGGCGTCCGCCTGCCACGGAACCACCGTGCCGCAATAGGCGCATTCAAAGCTGCGCTTAGCCTGGTGCGAGTACATAGGGCCGCCGCAGTTTTGACATTTAATGGCAAACATCTCGTCCATGGAAACGTCCTCCTTTGCACAGGGGCTGTCGACATTAAGTATGTCGAGCAAGCAGGCACATGCCCATACCCATGTGGCCCAAAATGGACCACCCAGGCAGACGAGAAGGCTCGCTCGTTAGCACCGGCAGACTATTGCTGCATTTTCTGAGCATCGGCGCACGGCGCCCCCGTGCGAGCTACACTATCCCCTTAAACATGATTGTGAGGACGACCGCTATGCTATTTGTAAATCGGCTGGTACATACGCTTGTTCCCGGCAGCGAGAGCGAGCCGGTCGATGCATCTTGCCGCACCAACGCGGGCTTTTCCGCAAGCCTCGTCTGCATTGGCCTCAACATCACCCTGTGCCTGGCCAAGGGCATCGCGGGTCTGCTCGCCGGCTCCGTCTCCCTCATCGCCGACGCTTTCAACAACCTCTCCGATGCCTCGAGCAACATTGTGAGCCTGCTCGGTTTCCGCCTTGCCAGCCGCCCGGCAGACGAAGGCCACCCCTATGGTCACGGCCGCTACGAGTACCTAGCCGGCCTGTTCGTCGCCGTCCTGGTTTGCGCCGTCGGCATCAACCTGATTCTCGAGTCGGTCACTAAGATCATCAAGCCCTCGCCCACCGCTTACACGTTTATTTCCCTTGCGGCACTGGCTACGTCCATGCTCGTTAAGCTCTGGATGGCAGCGTTCAACCGCACGCTGGGCAACCGCATCGATTCCGAGACGCTCATCGCCACGGCGCAGGACTCCAAAAACGACGTCATCACCTCGGGCTCGGTCTTGGTGGCGGCGCTTATTTCGCAGACGACCGGCTTTGATCTCGATGGCTGGGCAGGCCTGGGTGTGGGCGTCTTCATCTGCATCAGCGGTCTGGGCCTGGTGCGCGACGCCATCAGCCCGTTGCTGGGGCAAGCGCCCGACCCCAAGCTCGTCCAGGCAATCCGCGACAAGATCATGTCCTATCCACAGGTCTTGGGCACACACGACCTCATGGTGCACGACTACGGCCCCGGTCGTCAGTTTGCCAGCGCCCACGTGGAGATGCCCGGCGAGGGCGACGCGTTTGAGCACCACGAGATTCTGGACACCATCGAGCACGACATCAAGCGCCAGATGGGCATTGGTATCACGCTGCACTGCGACCCCATCGCGACAACCGGCGATGACTTGCGCGGCTGGGTCAAGCGCGGCGTCATGCAGATCGATCCCGCGCTCTCCATCCACGACCTGCACGAGCACGACGGGTTCGTTTCGTTTGACCTGGTGCGTCCCGACGGCTTTGACATATCCGACGAGGAGCTGCTGGAGCTCGTCACGCGCATCGTGCACGAGCGCCGACCCGATGCCTCATGCGTCGTTACGTTTGACTCGGGCTTTAGCTCGCCCGACCGTCCGGCCGAGCAGCTGTAGCCCACTTAACAGCTAGTTTCCCTGCGCGCCCGAGATGCCGTTTTGTAGGGCGTTCCAGGCATCCGTCGCCATGTCGCCCAAGTTCTGCGCGGTATCGCCCAGATTTTGTGCCGTATCGCCCAGCTCTTGCGCCTTGTCTCCCAACTCCTGCGCCTTGTTGCTCAAGTCCTCCAGCGTATTGGAGCTCGAGCTGTCGGTACCGCTTTGGCCGTCGGACGAGTTGCCCGAACTGTTCTTGTGCGTGAGTTGAATTTCGAGGTTGCCGTTGTCGTTATAGTAGGCAGAAGCAACGACCCAGTTGGCATCGACGACGGGCGTTGAGCCATCATCAGTCAGGACCACGGCATTCGAAAGATCGGCGCCGCGCGACTTGAGGATCTTCTTGGCGTTGGACCAGTACTGCCCCGGGATATCGCTCAGATCGACGGTGCTTGACGAGGCGGACTCGGTTTGCTCGGCAGTGGCATCGGCCGTTGAACTCCCCCGCTTGTTGAGCATGCCCGACACGATGGCAAACACAATCGACAGCGCAAAGAAGATCGCCAGTACGATGAGGATCTTCTTGATCACGCTCGACGAACGCGACGGCGCCTCTTCCTCGTCCTCGCCATATTGCGGAATCGACTTGGGGTACTCGCGATACGGCTCGCGCGACTCGTAGCGAGGCTGCGCCGTGCGAGGCATATACGTCGTCTGCTGAGGCTGCGGAATGGGATTCTGCGGCAGGTCATCATAGGGATTCGGCGTCGAGGCGGCATAAGAATCCTGCGGCGCGTAATCAAACGGGTCTGCCGCCGCGTTGCCATAGGGGCTTTGCAAAGATGCAGCGTAAGGGTCCTGCGCCGCGTCGCCATAGCCCATAACTCGTGTGGGCTCGGCAGAAGGCTGCGTCGCGGCGGGGTCGACATAACCGGGGTTGGGAACAACGCGGGTCGCATCGGCGCTATCGCCAGCCTGCGCGGAACCGTAGCCGCCCATCACGGTTGTCTTGTCCTGATCCATGCAACGATTCCTTTCCGTCGCCTGTAAGCATCAAGTTATCCATGCATTCTACCAGCGCAAAAGCCTATGATGGGCAGAGTCCGTCGGTATCTACAAGACATGCGCGGGCCTAAGGATCAAAAAGCCCCGCCGGGCCTTGGTAGGCGCGACGGGGCGGGCAAGCGGCTATGAGCAGCGAGCTTAGAACAGGCCGGTGATGTTGCCGTCGTTGTCGACGTCGATGTTCTCGGCCGCAGGGACCTTGGGCAGGCCCGGCATGGTCAGAACACTGCCAGTCAGTGCGACCACAAAGTGGGCGCCGGCGGAAACCTTGAGCTCACGCACCGTGATGCGGAAGTTCTCGGGAGCGCCCAGGGCCTTGGCGTTGTCGCTAAAGCTGTACTGCGTCTTGGCGACGCACACCGGCAGGTTGCCAAAGCCATTCTCGCGCAGCTCGGCGAGCTGGCGCTTGGCGGCCGGCGTAAAGTCAACGCCGTCGGCGCGGTAGACCTTGGTGGCAACGGCCTCGAGGGCATCAGCGACATCAGCGCCGTCCTCATAGGCAAACTTGAGCTCGCTCGGCTGCTCAATCAGACGCATGACCTCATCGGCCAGGTCAAGCGCGCCCTCGCCGCCCTTGGCCCAGACCTCGGAAAGTTTAACGTTGACGCCGAGCTTCTGGCACTCGGACTCGATGAGCGCAAGCTCGGCCTCGGTGTCCGTCGGGAAGCGGTTGATGGCGACCACGCAGGGCAGACCATAAACGTTCTGGATGTTGTCGACGTGACGCAGCAGGTTGGGCATGCCAGCCTTGAGTGCCTCGAGGTTCTCCTCGTTGAGGTCGGCTTTGGCGACGCCACCGTTGTACTTAAGCGCACGAGCGGTCGCGACGATCACGACGGCGCTGGGGCGAACGCCCGTCATGCGGCACTTGATATCGAGGAACTTCTCGGCACCCAGGTCGGCGCCAAAGCCGGCCTCGGTAATGGCAACATCGCCAAAGCGCATCGCCATACGCGTGGCCATGATAGAGTTGCAGCCGTGGGCAATGTTGGCGAAGGGACCGCCGTGGACAAACGCGGGCGTGCCCTCGAGTGTCTGAACCAGGTTGGGTTTGAGCGCATCCTTGAGCAGGGCAGCCATGGCACCCTGAGCCTTAAGGTCGCGGGCACGGACAGGCTCGCCGGCAAAGCTGTAGCCGACGACGATCTCACCCAAGCGTTCCTTGAGATCGCTGATGCTCGTAGACAGGCACAGGATTGCCATGACCTCGGAGGCGACGGTGATATCGAAGCCGTCCTCGCGCGGCACGCCCTGGGCCTTACCGCCAATGCCGTCGATGACGTGGCGCAGCTGACGGTCGTTCATATCGACGACGCGCTTCCAAGTGATGCGCTTAACGTCAATACCGAGCTGATTGCCCTGCTGGATGTGGTTATCAAGCATGGCGGCCAGCAGGTTATTGGCGGCACCGATGGCATGGAAGTCACCGGTAAAGTGCAAGTTGATATCCTCCATGGGGATGACCTGAGCCCAGCCGCCGCCGGCAGCGCCGCCCTTAACGCCAAAGACGGGGCCGAGCGAAGGCTCGCGCAGGGCCACGGCACTCTTGACGCCGCGACGACGCAGGCCGTCGGCCAGACCGATGGTCGTGGTGGTCTTGCCCTCGCCCGCAGGCGTTGGGTTGATAGCGGTCACGAGGACGAGCTTGGCCTGGTGATCAGTCGGCTCGTTGAGCAGTGAATAGTCGACCTTAGCCTTGTCGAAGCCGTACGGAATAAGGTGCTTAACGTCGACGCCGGCGTTCTTGGCCACCTCGGTAATAGGCAGCGGCGTGACAGAACGTGCGATTTCGATGTCAGTAGGCATGGGCGGTCCTTTCGTTACCGAATGAGAAAAAGACCAATTCAGCATAGCACGGGCGCGCAATAGTAAAAACGCCCATAACCGATGAACGGCGATATGTTTACCCAATGTCCGGCGATAGCCCAACAGCACGCCAAAACAAAGCGCCCTAAACGGTAGGTTCAATCCCCAGGTGCTCAAAGGTGCGAAGGGTTGCCTGACGGCCCTGCGGCGTACGAATCATCAACCCGCACTGCAGCAAATAGGGCTCATAGACATCCTCGAGCGTGCCCGGGTCCTCGCCCACCGCGCTGGCAAGGGTCGTAAGTCCCACGGCACGACCGGAGAACGTCTTAGCAAGCGTCTCCAAAATGCGAATATCCATCCAGTCCAGCCCGAGCTCGTCGATCTCGAAGAACTCGAGCGCCTGACGGCAGATATCGAGCTCGATGGGGCCGTTGCCGCGCACCTGTGCGTAATCGCGCACGCGCTTGAGCAGGCGGTTGGCAAGACGTGGCGTGCCGCGCGAACGCGAGCCGATCTCGAGCGCACTAGGATGGTCGATCGTCACGCCCAGGATAGTCGCCGAGCGCGTCACAATCTGCGCGAGCTCCTCGACCGTGTAGTAATCCAGGCGATATGAAATGCCAAAGCGGTCGCGCAACGGGCCGGTCAACATGCCTGAGCGGGTCGTTGCCGCTACCAGCGTAAACTTGGGAATATCCAGGCGAATCGAGCGCGCCGCCGGACCCTTGCCAATCACGATATCGAGGGCAAAGTCCTCCATCGCGGGGTACAGGACCTCCTCGACCGAACGGTTGAGGCGGTGGATCTCGTCGATAAACAGCACATCACCCGGCTGCAAGTTAGTAAGGATGGCCGCTAGGTCGCCCGTGCGCGCGATGGCAGGGCCACTCGTGGTCTTGATCTGAGCGCCCAGCTCGTTAGCGATAACGGTGGCCAGCGTGGTCTTGCCCAGGCCCGGAGGACCCGAGAAGATCACGTGGTCGAGCGTCTCGCCACGGCTCTGCGCCGCTTCGATCAACACGCGCAGGCTTTGCTTGATGTGCTCCTGGCCGCAGTAATCGTCCAGGCGCTGAGGGCGCAAAGTGCGGTCGACATCGAGATCCTCGGCCGTCAGCTCCGAGCCCACCATGCGCTCGCCGTGCGCCATGGATGCCGCCGGCGAGTTACCGGGCGTCGCCCACAGGTCCTGAGAGTCATCGGCTTCCCACATCACGCATCCATTCCGAGTCGCTTAAGCGCCGCGCCGAGCAGATCCTCGACACGCATATTCTGCCCATCATACCCGCTCAGGGCAACATCGGTCTCCTGCGGGCTAAAGCCCATGGAAAGGAGCGCCGCACGGGCATCATCGATCGCCGAGGGAGCGGCAGCGGGCACGGGCATCGCAACCTGTCCGGGAATCACGTCGACCGGCACAAAGCCCTTATCCTTGGCAAAGGTGCTCTTGAGTTCCAGGATCAGGCGCTGAGCTGTCTTTTTGCCCACACCGGGTACCTTGGCCATGTCCTTGTCGTCCTCGGCCATCACCAGCGAATACAGCTGCCCCACGGTATAGGTGGAAAGCACGGCAAGCGCCAGGCGCGGACCAACGCCCGAAACGGACACGAGCCGGTCGAACATCGTGCGCTCATCCTTTGAGGAAAAACCGAAAAGTGTCATGGCGTCCTCGCGCACCTGCATACGCGTGTAGAGGCGGACCTCGCCACCGGGCGTCGGCAACGTGGCCGCAGTGCTGCCCGAAATGCCGAGCTCAAAGCCAACGCCCGACACATCGACGACAGCAGAGCTCATCGTGGACTCGACAAGCGTTCCGTGGAGCTGGGAAATCATCAGTATCCGGTTCCTCTCTGTTGATAGAACTCGCCACCGGTGAGGGCGCGGGTGCGGCTGAGGTTTACGTGGCAGATGGCGCAGGCCAGGGCATCGGCGGCATGGTCGGGATGCGGGTCGTGGTCGAGCTGTGTTAGCGTGCGTACCATGTAGGCGACCTGCCGCTTGTCCGCGGCGCCGGTGCCCACCACAGCCTGTTTGATCTGCATGGGCGTGTACTCGCCAATCTCGAGCGCGCACTCCGAAAGCGCCACAAGCGCAGCACCTCGGGCATGCGCCGTGGGAATGGCCGAACGAACGTTGGCACCAAAGTAGATGCTCTCGACAGCAGCCGTGTCGGGTCGATAACGCTCAACGACATCCTTAAGGTCATGGGCGATGTGCGACAGGCGCACCGCGAGCGGACTTCCGGCACTGGTCTCGATGCAGCCATAGGCACGGCAGCGAACCTCGCCACGCCGCTCCTCGATAATCCCCCAACCCGTATGAGCCAAACCGGGGTCAATGCCCAAGATAACCAAGCCGACCTCCCCTCGCCACAAGCACAGCGCAAGGCAAGGCCCCGCGCATCATTCACGAACGTCTGTTCTAGAATAACACAACGGGGTCAAGATGCTTAGTTGAAGTATCAGGGTTGGGAGCAAATCCCATCCCCAGTTTAGTTCTGCGAGAAAAAGGGAAACTGCCTCGGATCCACCGGCGGATGCGGCATCGAGCCACCCTGGGGACTACCTTGCGAGCCGCCCTGACCGCCCATCATCTTATCGATGGCGTCCTGAACTTCGCCCTCGAACTTTTTCATTCCCTCGTGCAAACGACGCTGACCGTCCTCAGAGCGCAGCTCCTCCATTTGCTCGGGCGAAATACCCAGTAGCTCGCCCAGCACGCCCATCATCTCGTTTCGCACGCGCTCGCTCGTATCCTCGTCAGCAAAACGGCGCACCTCGGCGCGCGCCAGCGAATCGACCGTCATACGCTCCTTGCCGTTAAGCCCCAGGTCGGACCACGCGAGCATATACGGCCAGGCACGCTCGGCAAACGAACGGGCCGAGACGATCGGCGCCATCGGCAACATGCGGCGGGCAGCCTCACCCTGTCGAACGAGCATCAGCAGCAGCGAGCAGGCCTCAGGCTTGCCAGCGGCCATCGGGATGTCGTCGAAAGCTCGATTGCGGTCCACGTGCGCCTCGAGCGCGCCATCGACCTCACCCGGCTCAAGCCCGCCGAGCAGCTGTGCCGCGCGGTCGAGCATATCGACCGGACCGTCGATCGTCGAGAGCGCTTGCGCCAGCACGCGCTCCATGCAATCCTCCACCGCGTTGAGCGTCACGAGCTCTTGGGGCACCACGGCAGACGTGCGGTTGCGCACACGCGCCACAAACTCAAGCGTCGACAGGTACACATCGCCAAAGGGCGCAAAGTCGCCCTGGTAGCCGCCGCAAAGCGCCGGCGCCGCCAGCGCATACTCGGTTTTGGACAGCGGGCTCAGCGCCATCGCACCCAGCTCGAGCGCCGTGTCCTCCAGCATGAGGCCCAGCGTGCGCGAGCGCAGACGCTCGGCATCGCCCGCCGACACGTCGCGATCGAGCACACGCGCCGCATCCGGTGCATCGCGCTCGACGGTGCGAATGTGCAAACGCTCGGCGATGGCACGGACGGCGGCACAGCGGGCAGCCTCGGCCTCCTCCTGCGCCGGCGTAAAGATACGGTTGCGCCCCAGCACCAGGCCAATTACGTTACGCGAACCCAGAGCGTCAACGGCCAGCGCCGCCAGCAGGGATGACGGCAGGTCACCCTCGAGTGCCACCACAGCACGCGACGCACCGTGGGCCCGAGCGTTGTCGCGCACGGCGAGCACCAGCGCCTGCCACAACCACTCCTCGGAACGGAACTCGGGCAGTTCGTGATCTTCCAGGGCATCGAGCATCACGCCGCGCTGAATCTCCTGAACCAGCAGGCTCTCCTCAAAACACGGCGCCTGGGCCACCACGCGACCGCAGTCGTCGAGCACAAACGAACCGCCGGTATACACCGACTCGTCATAGGCACCGACCGGCGCCATGCAGGCAAACCACACGCTGCGCTTGGATGCGATCTTGCGGTAGGCGCCGCTGCGAACGGCGGCAATGGCGGCAGTCTCGCGGTCGGTCATGTCAAACGCGTTGAATTGGAAATACGCGATGAGGTCGACGCCGGTCGGCAACATCTCGAGCTCGCGGTCCAAGTCAAAAATCACGGCGATGCGCACGCCGTCCACGTCGAACACCGGCGGCGCCCAACGCGTGTCGTTGTTCTCGCCACGCTGCAAGGCAATGCTCGAACGCGCCGGCACCACATGACCGTCCTTGAGCATCATGTAGTCGAGCAGCGGCTGGCCTTCAAACGAAACCGCCGCGGGCACGATGCAGATCATGTCAAGCTCCTGGATACGCTCGGCGACACCAGTCAAACCGGCAAGCACGTCGTGCTCAAAGTCGGCAGCGCCCACCAGGCCACCGGGCATGGCGCCCATAAAGAGCGGAGCCGGAACGCACAGCACGCGCGCCCCGCGCTCGCGGGCCAGACGAGCCTGGTCCTCGATGCGGCCGCAAATGCCCTCAATATCACCCAGGCGCATATCGATCTGTGCAAGCGCGAGCTTCATGGCTCAGCCCTTTCCGTCGTAAACCATCGAAATCGCAGTAAAAGCGCCGGCCGCATAATGCAGTCGGCGCTTGCATGTGCATATGCTAACTATGATACCCCGAGCGGGGGCGCGCTCCTAGAATGTCGCGGACCACAGCCCGTGCAGGTTGCAGTAGGCATAGACGGTACCGGTCTTGGAGCCGCCCGCGAAAAACGTCGCGGGTTTCATGCCGGGCTCAAGGTAATGGACCTCCAGGCGGCCCTCGGCCTCAAGCGCGATCCACTCGATGTAGTGCTCGGGCAGCATGGGGTGCTCCGTCGAGCCCACGCGCGCGCGAATGACGTGGCCGTCGCGCTCGATCTCGACAACAGGCACGTGCTTCTCGTGCGCCGCATCCTCGGTGTTTGCCGTCAGCTCCGTGCAGCCGGCAGGGGTCGCAACGCCGTCGCCAAGGGCGGCAACGAGCTTGCCGTCGGAGTCCTTAAAGAATTTCGCCATGATGTTCTCCTTTGCTGATGTGCCGATGTTCTTGATGGTTCTTATGCCCAAAGGCAGGCAAACCATCCATGGCATTGCAAATGAACACATAACGGATTAGGCAAGCGGTCGGGCCAAAATGCGTCGACCGTCCTGCCCACTCCAGCAGTCCCACCCCGCGCGCGGCTAGCGCCCGTCGCCGCCGAGCAGCGCCAGAACATCTTCGCGGGTAAACAACGCCGACGAGATGCCGTCGCCGCCGAGCACGCTGTTGACCAGATCGCGCTTGGACTCCTGCATCTGCATAATGCGTTCCTCGATCGTGTCCTTGGCGATGAGTTTGTACACGGTCACGGTGTGCTGCTGGCCAATGCGGTGGGCGCGGTCGGTCGCTTGGTCCTGCGCCGCCACGTTCCACCACGGGTCGTAGTGGATGACCACGTCGGCAGCCGTCAAATTAAGGCCCACGCCGCCCGCCTTGAGCGAAATCAAGAACACCGGCACCTCGCCTGCCTGGAACTGCGCAACCATCTTGGCGCGGCTCTCCTTAGACGAAGCGCCCGTGAGCTTAAGGAAGGCGATGTCCTCCTTAGACAAGCGCTTGCCGATGATATCGAGCATACCCGTAAACTGGCTGAACAACAGGATGCGATGCCCGCCGTCGAGTGCGCCGTGCACGAGCTCCATGCACGTATCGAGCTTGGCGCTCCCCGCCTTGTAATCCTCGTAGTGTAGACGCGGGTCGCAGCAGATCTGGCGCAGCTTGGTGAGCTCGGCGAGCACCTTGAGCTTATCTTTCTTAAACTCCCCGGCCTCGCGGTGCTGCACCTGCTGGGCGATGCGGTCTTGGTTGGCCAGGTAGAGCTTGCGCTGCTCGCCGGCAAGCTGCGCCATCACCGTATCCTCAATCTTCTCGGGCAGGTCGGCCACCACATCTTCCTTGACGCGACGCAGCACAAACGGCGACACGAGCGCCTGCAGACGAGCGGCACTGTCGCCCTCGGCATGCTCGACGGGACTCTCAAATCGCTTGGCAAATGAGTCGCGCGTGCCCAGAAGACCCGGCATCAAAAAGTCGAAGATACTCCAAAGCTCGGACAGGCGGTTTTCGATGGGCGTGCCCGTCAAGGCAAAGCGCACGCCGGCCGGCAGGCGCTTTGCAGCGCGAGCCACCTGGGTGAGCGGGTTTTTAATGTACTGGGCCTCGTCGAGCACTACGCGGGCAAAGTCCTGCTCGACATATTCGTCGATGTCGCGACGCATGAGGTCATACGACGTCACGACCACGTTGTGCTCGGCGACACCGGCAATTTGCACGCGACGCTGGGCCTTGGCGCCCACGATGGCGTACACATCAATCGAGGGGGCGAAGCGCTCCAACTCGGCAGCCCAGTTGTACACGAGCGACGCGGGGCATACCACGAGCGTGGGCTTGGTGTCCCCCGCCTCCACGCGCGCCAGGATATGCGCGATCATCTGCAGCGTTTTGCCCAGACCCATATCATCGGCCAAAATGCCGCCAAGGCCCAGATGCTCGAGCGAGCCGAGCCACTGGTAGCCGTCGACCTGATAGCCGCGCAGTGTGGCCTTGAGCGAGACCGGCACCGTAAAGTCCATCTTGCCGAGCGTGTCCAGGCGCTCGACGGTACGGAGGAACGCAGCGTCGCGATCGGCCTCGAGCGCTGGCGTGCGCGCGAGCATGCTATCGACAAAAAGGGTGCTCGACGCGGGAAGCGACACGCCGTCGAGCAGGTCGACGGCATCGACGCCCAGGTCCTCGGCAAGGCCAAACGCGGCGCGTGCTCCCTCGTCCAGGCGAACGATGTCGCCGGACGTAAGGCGCGCGAACGTCTGGTGGCGCTTATACGAATCGAGATAGATGGCAAGGTCGGCCGCCGAAAGCCCGCTCGTACCCAGCTCGACGTCGAGCAGGTTGCTCTTGACGGTGGCGCGCACCGAGAGCTTGGGCGCAGGGCGGACCGAAATCTGGCGCAGGCGGTCGCTGAGCATGACCTCGCCCAGCTCGGACAGGGCAGACAGGCCCTCGGTCAGCAAGCAGAACAGGCTCTCGTCGTCGCGCTCCTCAAACGCCAGGCCGCCCTCGTAAAAGTCGAAATACAGGGCCGCCGTGTCCATAACGCGAAACTCTGCTATCTCGTCGCGCGGCGGCACGCCCGGGCGTTGTTCTTCGAAGGGGCTTCCCGGAG
Organism: Collinsella aerofaciens; assembly: GCF_015552075.1. Taxonomy (GTDB): domain Bacteria; phylum Actinomycetota; class Coriobacteriia; order Coriobacteriales; family Coriobacteriaceae; genus Collinsella; species Collinsella aerofaciens_Y. The sequence goes on along the minus strand of NZ_JADNDZ010000095.1, from coordinate 57,325 downwards.
CACCCAGGCTAAAGAGATCTGCCGACCAGTCGCCGTAGGAAACCGTAATCTTGCAGGTCACGAGCCCGTCTTCGACACCGATTGCCATGGCAAAGCTCGGCTCGGGCGCCACGGTGTCGAGCACGGCGGGCGCGGTAAGGTCGGTGTAGTCGCGCAAAATGGGCAGCGCCATACGACAGAACTCCCCCACCTGGTCGACAGCGATATGGATCGGCGTGCGACAGGGCAGTAAGCGCGATAGGAACGGCGCCGCATGCTGGGCAAACGCTACATCGGCGCGGCGCGCACGGCGGGTGTCGACCAGATAGGCAACGTCGCCCGAAGCAAAGCAGTATGCATCGGCCGGCAGGCGTAGATCGTAGCTGCCGCCAGCCGCCGGCGCGATTTTGGCGGCAAGGAGCGGTGGGCGCTTAGACAGAGCCTCGTCCTCCCCTTCCGGAGGCATCTCAACCGCCACGTCATAGGTGCGATGCGTCGTCGTCCCCCGTGACCAGGCGGGCTCAAAGGAGATGGGCTGGCCACGCAGCAGGTCCAGCACATATACGATGCTATGCTCGGACAGCGGCAACTGACGCTCGGCGACAAAACCGCTGCGGGCAAAGTCGTACGACGCCGAACGCGAGCTTGTGATGTCATCGAGATAGGCAACTGTCGTCACAACAAGGTTGAGCAGCTTTGTCGACACGTCCTCGAAGGCTTCGGGCGTATGGACAAACGTGAGCTTCTTGCCGTACGAGAAGGTGCCGCCTCGGACATAGGCGTCGGCCATGCCGTCGATATCCTTGACCACGTAGGAGACCGATCCACAACGAATGCGAAGCTCGAGCGCCCAGCTAAAGCGGTCGGCAAACAGTGGATTGTAGTACGGCACCAACGAGGGCTCCAACACCGCCTTGGGGGCATCGGGATCCACACTGCCAGCGAGCTTGCGGCGCATGCTCGCCAGCTCATCCATGCGTGCGTCCGAAAGATCGGAGAGCGCCGCCATGAGGCTGGGACTCGTGGGGACGGGCGCCGGAAAGGGAAAGTTGGGGTTGACCGAAGATGCGCTAGGCGCGGGGCGTGCGGACTGTTTGGATTGTGCGGGCGGTGCCGTAAACGTGCGGACCGGCGTACGCAGGCCCTCGACAGGCTCGGCGCCACTGGCATCCAGATACGCCAACGCCGTGGCGATGGCGTGCTTGCACATGCCGGAATAGCGGAAGGCAGCGGGGCAATCGCAGTCGTAGTCAATAACCTCGTGCTCGTCCATATCGAGCGCCACGTGCGTCTTGTACAGGTCGCCGCGCGAGCCACGCACCGTGCCCTCGATGTTCACGTTTTTGGAGAAGCGCGAGCCGGAGTCCTCAAACGACAGCACGGCACCGTTGAGCATGAGCGAGCGCCCCTTCATAAAGGTGCTGCTAAGCGCCGCCTCCTTACGAAGCGCCTGCACAAACGTCCCCTGCGCCATCACTTCCTCCAATCTCACCCGGGGTAGCTAATTTGGGACGGGGCTATTTTAGCTACCCCCATATGTCGGTTGAGATGCATTCCGACCCCGACTCATTCGCCGTCAGTCAAAGGGTAGCTAAAATAGCCCCGTCCCAAATTAGCTACCCCGCCAACGCCGTCCTTAAATTACCGTCACTCTGCCTTGGTTACCCACAATCGCCTTTGCCTCAGCCAGCAGCGGAATCGAGCGCGCGTTGACCTTGGCAGGCACCTCGGCGCGCAGCACGCGCCCGTCCACCTGCTCGATAAAGATCTCCACGCGGTCGCCGCCCGGGTTGGCGGTAAGCACCGTGGCAAGACGCGCCATATTGCCCTGGCTAAAGCGGCTGTTGGGCACCATGACCTCAAACACCTTGGGCTTGTTGTTCTCCTCGTTGAGCTCGAGCGGCACGATCTCCTGCGCGATGATCTGGTCGCCGCGGTCCGAGCGCTCGAGCTTGCCCTTAATGCGCACAAAGGCATCGGACAGCTGCGCGCCGGTCTCGGGATCGACCTCGCCGTACAGGTACCCCTCGGCCTCCTTGTAGGTCTTGGGGAACACCACGACCGTGGCCTCGCCCTCCATGTCCTCGAGCTGCACGATACCCATGGGATCGCCGTTTTTGGTCACGCGCTTGGACACGCTCGAGACCATGCCGGCCCACCACAGCGCCTTGCCCTCGGGAATCTCCTGGTTGATGGTGCCGCCCGTGGGGTTCTGAACTTCGTAGCCGGTATCGATCTGCGAGAACGAGAAGTCGCGCGCCTTGGCTAGTGCATACTCAAACGGACGCAGCGGGTGGTCCGAGACGTAGATGCCCAGAACCTCCTTCTCCTGGCTCAGCTTAAGGTGGCGGTCCCATTCCTGGCCATCCGGATCGGGCACGCTCACCTCAAAGCCCGAGCCCTCAACGTCGCCAAACATATCGAAGAACGACGTCTGGCCGCTCGCGCGGTCCTTCTGGCGCTTTACCGCGGCATCGATGATGTTCTCGGGGTTGTTCTTGTCCACAAAGTGCATCATCTGGCGACGCGGATACCCCGTGGAGTCGAAGGCGCCTGCCTTGATCAGCGATTCGATCACGCGACGGTTGGCCTGGCTCGAGTCCACGCGCTCGACAAAGTCGTGCAGCGTCTTAAACGGACCGCCCGCCTCGCGCTCGGCGATAATCGCCTGCGCCACGCCGGTACCCACGCCACGGATGCCGGCCAGACCAAAGCGCACGCCCTCCTTGGTAGCCGTGAACTCGGTACCGGACTCGTTGACATCTGGCGAAAGCACGGGGATGCCGTCGTGACGGCACGCCGAGACGTAGTGCACGATCTTGTCGGTCTTGCCCGTGTAGGACGTCAGAACGGCCGCCATGTACTCGTGCGGATAGTGCGCCTTGAGCCACGCCGTCTGCATAACCAGGATGGCGTAGCCGGCGGAGTGCGACTTGTTAAAGGCGTAGGACGCGAACTCAAGAACATCGTCCCAAATCTTCTGGGCGACCTCGCGCGTGTAGTTGTTCTTGATAGCGCCGTTCATCCAGTGGTCGTAGGTGGTCTCGTCCGAGCCATCCTCCCAGTGCAGCACCGTCGACGTGAGCAGCTTGATCTTTTTCTTAGCCACGGGCTTACGGATACGCGAGTCCGATTCGCCCTTGGAGAAGCCGCACATCTCGACGGAGATGAGCATAACCTGCTCCTGGTAGACCATGGTGCCGTAGGTTTCGCCCAGGATGTCGTCCAGACGGTCGTCGTAGGAGACGGCCGGCTCCTTGCCGTTCATACGGTTGATGTAGGACGAGACCATGCCGGCGCCCAGCGGGCCCGGGCGGTACAGAGCGATCAATGCTACGACGTGCTTGTACTCGGTGGGCTTCATGTTCTTGATCGTGGCCGTCATGCCGGCGGACTCGACCTGGAAGACGCCGGCGGTGTGACCGGAGCCCATGAGCTTAAAGATCTCGGGGTCGTCAAAGGGAATCTCTTCCTCTTTGATGTCGATGCCGAAGTTCTTTTTGATGTTTGCCTTGGCCTTGGAGATAACCGTCAGCGTGCGCAGGCCCAAAAAGTCCATCTTGAGCAGGCCCATGTCGGCAACGGTATGGCCCTCGTACTGGGTAATCTCGACGCCGCCCTTGGTGTCGAGCTTGGTGGGCACGTGCTCGTTGACGGGGTCACGGCAGATCAGAACGGCGCACGCGTGCACGCCCTCGCCACGGGTGAGGCCCTCGATCGAGAGCGCCGTGTCGATGATGCGGCGGGCGTCGTCGTCCTTTTTATATGCCTCGGCAAAATCGGGGTTAAACAGATCCTCTTTGCCGGGTTGCTTTTCGAGCACCTGCTTGAGCTTGACCTTGGGGTCGCTCGAGACCATCTTGGACAGACGCTGGCCCATGTAGACCGGGTAGTCCAGGACGCGAGCGGCGTCGTTGATGGCCTGCTTGGCCTTAATGGTCGAGTAGGTGATGACGTGGGTGACCTTCTCGGGGCCGTAGAGCTGGCGAACGTGCTCCACGACCTCGAGGCGCCGCTCATCGTCGAAGTCCATATCGATATCGGGCATCTCGGTACGCTGCGGGGACAGGAACCTCTCGAACATCAGGCCGTTCTCGAGCGGGTCGAACGCGGTGATGTTCATGGCGTAGGCGACGATAGCGCCGGCAGCCGAGCCACGGCCGGGGCCGACGCCGATGCCGTTGTCCTTGGCCCATTGCACGTACTCGGCAACAATCAAAAAGTAGGCGGCAAAGCCCTTGTCGCAGATGACTTTGTATTCGTACTCAAAGCGCTCTTTGATGTTAACGCCACCGATCTCGCGCGTGGCCCAGTCGTCGCCGTAGTGCTGGCGCAGCCCCTTCTCGCACTCGCGGCGGAACTGGCTCTCGTGCGTCTCGCCGGGGTCGAGCAACGGGAAGCGCGGCAGGATGATGGAATCCCAGTCCAGCTCAACGTAGCACTTGTCGGCGATCTCGAGCGTGTTGTCGCAGGCCTCGGGGCAATACGGGAACATCGCCCGCATCTCCTCCTCGGTCTTCATGTAAAACTCCGAGCCAGTCATGCGCATGCGGTTGGGGTCGTCGACCTTGGCGTTCATGCCGATGCACATGATGACGTCCTGCACGGGAGCGTCCTCGCGGCGCAGGTAGTGGAAGTCGTTGGTGGCGATGACCTTGACGCCTACCTGCTTGGCGATGTCGATGAGCGTGCGGTCCATCTGCTCATCGGTCAGGCCGTTGTCGGTGGTGATGCCGTGTTCCTGGATCTCGATATAAAAGTCGCCAGGTTCGAAGGTATCACGGAAGGTCTCGGCCCACTTGATGGCGCCCTCCATGTCACCGCGGTCGATGTATTTGGGAATGATGCCGGCGATGCAGGCGCTGGTGCAGATCATGCCCTTGGCGTGGCGGCGCAGGTTGTCGAGCGTCACGCGGGGCTTGTAGTAAAAGCCCTGCACGGCTGCCTCGGAGACCGTCTGCATCAGGTTGACGTAGCCCTCCTGGTCCTTGGCCAGAAGGATCATGTGGTAGAGCTCGGGCTTATGGTCGCGAGCAAGGGTCTCGTCCGGCGTAAAGTAGACCTCGCAGCCAAAGATGGGCTTGATGACCAGAGGCGGCTTGAGCTCGTCGATGTTGCCCTTCTCGTCCCACATGGCCATGTCCTTCACATACTGGGCATGCTCGCGCGGGTTTTCCTCGGGATCGGGCTCCACCAGCTCGTCGCGGCGATCCTTTTCCAGGAAGGCCTTGTCGTGGCTCCAGGTTTTGTACTCGGGCGTGTTGTGGTTGACGGCGTCGCAGGCCAGCGCCAGGTCGGGCACGCCATACATGTAGCCGTGGTCGGTAATGGCCACAGCGGGCATACCCAGCTCAACGGCACGGTTGACCATATCCTGGATACGGGTTGCGCCGTCGAGCATGGAAAAAACAGTGTGATTGTGCAGATGGACGAATGCCATGTGATGAGCTCCGATGCGGGTTCGTGTTCTGACTGAACGATTTTACCGCACGGCACGGACAGCACCCGAACCTAGCCAAACCAACACGGCTCCTCTTGCAGTTGCGGTGAAATACGGACTGTTTGGCGGCTTTTTTGGCCAAAACAGTCCGTATTCCACCGCAAGTTATCTGAGGGCTAGAAGTTGTAGGTGACCACTTGAGGTTCGGCGGGTTCGACGAAGAGGGTCGGATCCGGCTGCTCCACGCGGACGAACTTGACGGTCACGGCCTCAAAGCCCGCCTTGTGCAACACGTCGGCGTAAACGCGCGCCTGCAGGGCGTGCTTCTCGAGCAGCTGGTCCGGCGTCTCGTCCGGCGTGCCGCCCGTCTTGTAATCAATGACCAGGGCGCGCGACGGATCGGCCGGGTCGGTGGCCAGTGCATCGATGGCGCCCTCGGCATAGGCACCGTAGCGAGCGATGTCCTCGTCCTCGCAGCCCAGCGAAAAGAGCGGCACCTCGGCGCGAACGCACGGCCACGCGAGCAGATCGGCACGAACAGCCGACTTGAGCCAGCGGTTCAGGGCAACGTCGAAGCGTTCGCGCTGCTCCGGCGTCAGGCGCCACAGGCGCGCCAGAGCATCGGCACGCTCAGCGGGCAGCGCATCGGAACCCATCTCGATCAGCCACTGGCAGGCGGCATGGAACGCCGAGCCCAGCGCCATGGGGTTGCCGGCGGGCTCGACAGCGGCCACGTCCGCATCCGTCATCTCGGAACCATCCGACTCCGCATCATCGCCAGCCTCGTCCATGGGCACACGCGCCTCGGCGGCACGGTCTTCTGTCTCGGCATGGAGCGCCGCGGCGATTGACGAGTAGCTATACGAGTCACGCACCGGAAATGGACAGATGCCCATGCGCACGCCCACTGCCTGGGGATACACAAGCTCAAACGAATCGGGCTTGGGGTCGGCAGGACCAGGGACGATTGTACTGGCCGAATCGTCGGCAGCATCTGCATCGGCATCGCCGCGGACAAGCCTGCCCTCGACATCCAGCGAAGCGTTGGCCTCAAACGCCTGCTCGCCAAAGGTAAAGCCCGCGAGCGAGATGAGCTCGTAGTCGCCCGGCTTGGAGTTGTCGAACACCAAACGGTCGCTATCGAGCTGCGGCATGTCCAGAGCGTCCGTCGGCAGAATGCGGCGCAGGACATCGTAGGTCAGATCCGTCTCGACATCGAAGGTCGGCGCCGCCACCTTGCCGCGGCTCACGCCGGCATCCATCGCCAAGATCACCAGCTCGCGCGCACGCGTCATGGCGACATAGAGCAGACGAGCCCGCTCCTCGAGCGAAAGCTGCAGGTCGTCGTTGCGCAGGCGAACGAATGCCTCGGCGGGAGAACCCGTCGCGCAGACATCCTCCATGAGCTCCGGCGGTAGCCACAGCGACGTGCCCTTGCCCTTAAACGCGTGCTCAAACTGCTTTTTGACGTCGTCGCCCTTCACAAAGGTTCCGTCGGTGAGCTTAACGCCGTCGAAGCGTGCCGGCAGCGCCACGACCTGCGCTCCTCCCTCGACGCGACCCATCTGTGCCGCACCCGAGGGCTTACGCACGCCAAAGCACTCGGCGACCGCCACGACCGGATATTCCAGACCCTTAGAGGCGTGAACCGTCATGATGCGCACCGCGCCGTCGCCCTCCTCGTTGAGGGCACCCGGGGCTTCCTTGCCCGCCAAGAAGCGGTCGAAGGCCAGCGCGATGGAACGCGGCGAGTTACCGAACTCGGCCTCCGCCTCGGCCACGGCGTCGAGCGCCTTGAGCACGTTGGCGGCAATGGCCTTGCCTTCGGGACCGCGCTGTGCCAGACGCACAAACCAGCCGGAGGCGTTGACCACGTCGCGCGCGATGGCGGCGAACGAATCGCGGCCCACGCGACGAAGCGCATACCGCAGCACCTCGCGGGCGCGCGTCACCAGCGGCAAGTCTTGCAAACCCGGCACGTCGAAATCACTCATGATGCCCGCATCGATGTTGCGGCGCGACGTCTCGCCTGTCTGCTCGTCGAGTTTGGTCGCCAGCGCCAGGAACTCCTGGGCGCCGAGCGCAAACATCGGCGAGGCGAGCAGCGGCATAAGGCCCTGCGCCGTATCGGCCGGATTGGCGAGCGCGCAGACCAGGGCACGCACCGTCTGCACCTCGGCAGCCTGGGCAAAGACCGAGCCGCCCGCGATGACGCAGTCGAGCCCCTGATCGCGGAAAGCCTGCGCGTAGACATCTGCGTTGGTCATGCGGCCCAGCAGCAGCACCATGCCGCCCTGGGGCTGGCCGGCATCGGCAAGTGCGCGGAAGCGTTCGGCGATCGCACGGGCCTTGGCCTGCGTGCGCTCCTGCGTACTGCCGCCGGCAACAAAGAGGGCCTGGCGACGCGAGGCGTCCGCCACCAGCGTGTCCTTGCGGCCGTCGCTCGCCTCAAGATCCAAAAAGCCCTGCATCAGGCCGCCATCGTCGCCATCAAAGACGCGCGCCACGTAACGCAGCACCTCGTCATGGCTGCGGAAGTTGCGCACGAGCTTAACGAGCTCGCCAGCAGGGGCGTCGGCCGCGGCAGTCGCCTCGGGCGCGGTAGACGAGCCCACCTTGCGCTCCTGGCGACGGAAGACCTCGACCTCGGCGCCGCGGAAGCGGTAGATCGACTGCTGCGCATCGCCCACGGTACAAAGCGCACGCTCCCCCGCGCCGGTCAGGTAACGGATCAGGTCGACCTGCATCTGGTCGGTATCCTGGAACTCGTCGATCATGACCATCTTAAAGCGGCCCTCGTAGGCGGCTCGGATGGCGGGATAATCGCGCAGCGCCTCATATGCCATGCGCAGCAGATCGTTATTGTCGAGCGCGGACTGGTCGGCCTTGAGCGCACGGTACTCCGCCTCCACGGAACGGGCCAGGCCCACCAGCGCATCGAGCGCCGGGCCACCGCAGGCAAGCACGATATTGATAAACGCATCGGCGGCCTCGGCCTTGAGCAGCTCGGCTTGCTCCTTAGGGAATGCCTTGCTCGCGCGCGGCATGGTGCACGACATCATGAGTCGCGCCGCATCGGCCATGGTCTTGCCGCTCGCCTCGAACGCGTCGATGGCATCGAGCGCCGCCTGCGCCTTCTCGGTCGAGGCCTTGCTCGCACCCAGCGCCGCGCGATAGGCATCGGCGAGTGCCGAGGTATCGGCCTGGCCGCGCGCCACGCGCACGTCGTCCATACCGCCCGGCAACTGGCTCGACAGCTCCAGCAGGTCGCGCACCAGACCCTTGATGGTCGCACCGCCGCCAAAGGAACCGCCCTCGCCCGCCATGGGATACCAGGCATAGAGGGCCTTGAGCGATGCCGCGAGCTCGGGGGCGGCATCGGGTGCCGTCGCGCGACCCAGCACATGCTCAACAGCCTGATCCATGAGCTCGTCGGTATCGGTGAGCACCGTGAACTCGGGGTCGATGCCCAGCTCCAGCGCGTGCGCGCGCAGGATACGCGAGCACATGCCGTGAATGGTCGAAATCCACGCGTCGTCGACGGTCAGTGCTTCCTCGTCCATACCCTCGTCGATAAGCGCACGGCGCACGCGGTCGCGGATCTCGGCCGCGGCATCCTTGGTAAAGGTAATGGCGAGCACCTGGTCCAGATGCTCGACGAACGGACCGGATTCGGGCGAGAGCGCATAGACGATGCGGCGCGTGAGGGTAAAGGTCTTACCCGAACCGGCGCCCGCCGAGACAAACAGCGGGCGGTCGAGCGTTTTGACAATCTGCAGCTGTTGCGGCATCAAAGTCGAAAGATCCATGGTCTACACGTCCCTCCTTACAAACGTTCCTTCGTGGTTATACGAGCAGCGGGCATGCGCGGCCTGCGTCGACGCCGGGTCGACAGCAGCGACGTTGCCCGCCTCGAGTTCGCGCAAGCGCTCGGCGATGCCGGCCTCCACGCGATCGAGCAGGGCGTCGAAGTCCATGCTGCCACCCTCGCCGGGGAAACCTTTCTTAAGGCCCGGGATGCGGCCGTCGCCGCGCTCTTCCTCGAGCAGCTCGGCGCTCGCGGCACCGCGCAACGCCGGCTTGCCGCCCTTGGTCGAAAAGTAGAGCGCCGCGCGGGTGTCCAAATCCAGCGCCCGGCGCATGGCCTGGGCGTAGATAAGCGTTTGGGTATGTGGTGGCAACCAGCGCGGATCGTCGATGGGTGCCGTGCCCGATTCCTCGTCGCGCACCGTAGGGTCGGCGAGCTTAAACTCCTCAACGCCCGTGCGATGCTTGTAGTCGATCACCACGGCACGATTCTCGGCGTCCACGTCCACGCGGTCGATGCGCCCGCCAAGCGGCCAACCGGCATACTCGACCTTGAGCTCGTTGAAGGCGAACTCCAGGTAGCGCGGGGCAAAGGGGGCAAGTGCCTCGGACTCGTAGGCAAGCACACCCTCCAGCTGCGGCAAGATCTCGGCCACCTGGCGCTCCTCCACCGGGGAGAGCGGCACCAGCGGGCCCTCCGTGCCGCGCTTGCCAGCGTGCTCGGCCAACGTCTCGTCAAAGACCTCGTGCAGCAGCTCCTGTGCACGCGGCAGATTCTCGGGCGTCACGCGCTCCATGCCTTCTTGGGGCAGACGGGCATGCAGATGCTCCAGCACGTCGTGGACAAAGTTGCCCTTCTCCATGTTGTCAAAGCCCGCGTCGATAGACTGGGGCTTGACGCGATACGACACGAACCAGCACAGTGGACAGGTAGAATAGGCCTCGATCTGCGAGGCGGACGTCAGACGCGGCACGAGCGGCGCGTTCTCGCCCTCGCCATCGCGACGGCGCAGAACCAGATACGGAATGGCTTCATCGCTCAGGTGCTGAGGGGCTTCGCAGGTCACGCGCTCGCGCTTGAGGCCTTCACCTGCCGCGGGATCAAAGTCGGCGATGATATCGCCCTCGCCCACGCACGTGGGCTTGGCAGCGCCAGCGGCCTCGGCATGTGCCCGCAGCTCGGTCCATACGGCTGCCGGGTAGCACTCTCGCGCCTGGCGATCGTGTGTCACGCGGGCAAGCGCGACCGGACCGCTCGTCGCCTGCATTGCACGGCCAAAGCGCACGCGCAGCAGGGCGGCGGGCTCCAAAGACACGCCGTCGCGGCGCAGCTCGGCCATCAACGTGGCAAGCGGGCCCTCTTCGTGCGAAAGCGGATAGCTGTCCAGGTCGACATCGGCAAACAGCACGGCATCGTAGCCGCCAGGACGCAAAACCGACGCATCGGCAAGCGACACGAAGCGCACTTGCGCCCGTGGCGTGCGATCGACCTCGTAGGTCTCGTAATCGTAGGCGGTGCTGCGCTTGTCCACCTTAGTTCGAACGCCGTCGAGAACCGGCACGGTCGCGGCCTGCGACACGTCGAGCGCGCGAGCATCGTTCATAAGGATGTCGATGGCATGGCGCAGCAAAGCCGTCTCTGCCTGACGACGGGCCTGGCCGTCAAGACCGCCTAGAGCGCGATCGGGCAGCGCCTCTGCAACGGCGAGCATGGCCTTGAGCGCCGTCACGGGTTTGTCGCGCCACAGCGCCTGAAACACGTCCGAGACCACGCACGGCACATTCTTAAACCAATTATCGTCGCTGGCGGCCTTGCGGGCGCCCCTCACCTGGCCCTGCACGCTCTGCAGCAGGCTCTTGACGCCCGCAGCGGTCTTGCTGCGCGACAGGCGCATGTTCTTGTCGAAGCCGCGGGCGCTCGCGGCGTCGGCACCCGAAAGCGGACTGTAGATCCAGTCGGTAAGCTCCGGCGCGGGCCACCACTCGGTCTTTGACGCCATGCCCTCATCGGCGGCCTTCATGCGCTCGATCAGGCCGGCGAGCGCCGTAAACTGCCTGCCCGCGATGGACTGGGAAAACGCCGTGAACTCAGTTGTCTCGGAAGCGATATGACGAGCCGCCAGACGAGAGGCGAGCTCAACGAACAGCTGGGGTGCCCGGGCAGAAACAACGAGCACGCGCACAGGGTCGGCAGGCGTCGCGACGCCGTCGACCTCGGAACCCCGGCACGTTTTTACCAGATCATCAATTGCGTCCGCATAAGCATGAGCACGGGCATGGGGGCCAGCGACCTCAATAAAGGCAGGCTGAGCGGCGGTCCCGCAAGCGGCATCAGACGCGACGGCGTCCTCCCCCAGCGGCGCGACCTCAAACAGCACACCGCGGGCATCAAATGCCACGGCAAGCTCCTCGCGCATCGCCGCCTGCTCGCGGGCAAGCAGCACGACGACCTCTCCCCCATTGTTCGCCACGGCAGACAGTAGCTCGAGCAGTGCGTACGTAAACGACGTGATACCGCGCACGCATACGGCGCGGGTGCACGCCGGCAGGCTATCGGCCAGGACACCGGCCATAATGTCGGCTGCCTCGCAGGGCTCGACCATATCTCGACGGTCCAAACCGTCCGCATATGCGCGCAAAAGCTCGAACACACGAGCCTCGGCATCGCTTTTTGGCTCAGGCTGGCAATTGTTTCCACGGCATCGCTCGGCCGTCGTCCCCGCCACACCCGGCAGCACGTCGCGGGCCATGCGCGCGAGCATGCGCACCGTGCCCTGACTGCGCGAAAGCGGCTGCAAATCGGCATCGTCGAGACGCGTTACCATGTCCGAAAACAGCATCTGGCGTTGCAGGTTGTCCACGAAACCGCGTCCGTCGCCCAAAAGCTCCCAAAGCGAGCGAAGCCACGATGTAGGCGTCTTGTAGTCGATACCTAGTGAAACCCCGGCTTCCGCCGCATCATGACGGCACAGGTCGAGCTCGGCAAACGTAGGCGCCAGCAGCACGGCACGTCCGTGGCGGGCAATAAGGTCGGCAAGCAACGCCGACTCGGCATCGCTCAAATCCGTGCCGGCATTGGTGGTATAGATTCGAACAGGCATGGTCCTCCGCTCAAACTGTTCGCAATAATCAATGTATCCATCCTACCCGCCCAAGCGGACAGATTTGACCCACGCCAACAGATTTCCTCCGTCCCCAGGGGATCAAAAAACCGCCCCCGGAGGAGCGGTTTTGCACAATTCGTTTTTGGCGCGGCCTACTCGCCATCCTCCAGTTTAATGAGAATCTTACGGTAGCCACCGTACTCGCCGTTGAGTGCCTTGGACACACGGCTCACCGTGGTGGACGAAGCGCCGGTACGCGCCTGAACCTCAACATAGGGCTCGCCCTCGTCCAGGTAACGCGCGACCTGCAGACGCTGCGATAGATCACAAATCTCGCGCGGCGTGCAGATATCGGTCAAGAACGCTTGGATATCTTTCTCGTCGTCCAAAAGGCTAAATGCGTGGACCAGCTGCTTGACATCAGGCTTGTCAAACATGTTCTCGATATTCATCGATCACCGCCAAACCCGCCAAAAGGCATCGAAGTTGATACTGACATCGGACATCGTTCGCCCGTTCTATGCAATAGGGCAACGCTTGTGGCTTTTGCCCGTAGCAGTGTAGCACACCACCAAACTAAAGCGACAAGACTCTCTGCCAGCGGCGCGTTTTCTAGGACGAACGCCGTTTTGAAACCGAATACGCACGCAAGCTCCATGAATATCTGAGACAATGGGCGCCCAAACAGGGCCGTGCCCGCGCATCTATCCGAGTTGCAAAGGCACGTGCCTCTCACGCCTCTTTGCCACGTCTTGCGCAAGAAAGGATTTCCACCATGCGCTTTATGCTTAACTGGCTCTTTACCTCAATCGCCATCGCGATCGCAACGTTTCTCGTCCCCGGCATTCAGCCCTTCGGCATAGCCGACGCCTGGGTGTGTTTTGCCTTCGTGGGACTGTTCCTCAACATCGTCGACTCGCTCGTCAAGCCGTTCCTGACGGTCATCTCGCTGCCGCTCACTATTATCACGCTTGGTATTTTTCAGCTCGTAGTCAACAGCTTTATGCTCGAGCTGGCCAGCTACCTGTCGGTCAATCTGCTGGGCGCGGGTATCTCCATTGCCAGCTTTGGATCGGCCTTTATGGGCAGCATCCTGGTATCCATCATGCGCAGCATTCTCGACAGCGTCGCCAGGAACTAAAGCGACCGGATTCGGACCGCCACAACACACCTAAAGAAGGCCGTCCATCGCAACGATGGGCGGCCTTATCATTTGTCGAGCCTCAGAGGGCAAGAAAATCCAGCATTTCTGCCCCGTCCCCAAATGACAGGTGGGGCTAGATGACGTAGTCGTAGCCCTCGTTGGGGGCTACGAGCGCATCGAGCGTCACGCCGTCGAGGTAGTCGTTAATGAGCTTGTCCAGGTTCTTCCACACGTCGAGCGTGGGGCACTCGTCCGAACGCGAGCAGCCCTTGCAGTCGCCGTCTAGGCATGCGACCGGCGCCAGGCTGCCCTCGGTCAGGCGCAAAATCTCGCCCACCGTGTACTGCTCGGGCGGGCGCGTGAGCACATAGCCGCCGCCCTTGCCGCGCATGCCCGAGAGCATATTGGCACGCACGAGCGTGGCCAAAATGTTCTCCAGATATTTCTCCGAAATCCCCTGACGCGCGGCGATCTCTTTGAGGGGAATGCGGCCTGCCGCCTGGTGCTCGGCCAGATCAACCATAACGCGCAGGGCATATCTGCCCTTAGTGGAAACCAACATGTATAGTGCTGCCTTTCGGTCATTTAGTCCGTAGAAATTCTAGCCGAAAAATTGGTTTTGAAAATACCCATTCCCGTCAAGATGGTTAATCGACTCGTAATAATCTTCTATTTCCTATTGCGTTACTAGGCTTTAGTGTCTACTATGCTTGCCAACAGCAAAACGAACAACCTATACGGTTTGTGGGTTTCGCTGCTACACACACCGTAAAACCACACGGTATCCAGTCATTTGAACACTTTGGAGGTTCACCATGAGCAACGTTTACACGTCCATCGATCAGCTTATCGGCCACACCCCGCTTCTGGAGCTCACTCACTTTGAGGCCGATGAGGACCTCAAGGCCCGCGTGCTCGTCAAGCTGGAATACTTCAACCCCGCCGGCTCCGTCAAAGACCGCGTCGCCAAGAACATGATCGACGAGGCCGAGAAGGCCGGCAAGCTCGTGCGCGGTGGCGACTACACCATCATCGAGCCCACGAGCGGCAACACCGGCGTCGGCATCGCCTCGGTGGCGGCTGCCCGCGGCTACAAGGTGATCATCACCATGCCCGAGACCATGTCCGTCGAGCGCCGTAAGCTTATGCAGGCATACGGCGCACAGCTCGTGCTCACCGACGGCTCCAAGGGCATGAAGGGCGCCATCGCCAAGGCCGAGGAACTGCAGAAGGAGACCCCCAACAGCATTATCGCCGGCCAGTTTGTGAACCCCGCCAACCCCGCCATCCACAAGGCCACGACCGGCCCCGAGATCTGGGATGACACCGACGGCGAGGTCGACATCTTCGTCGCCGGCGTTGGAACCGGCGGCACCGTAACCGGCGTGGGTGAGTTCCTCAAGGAGCAGAACCCCGAGATTCAGGTCGTCGCCGTTGAGCCCGCCACTTCCCCGGTGCTCTCTAAGGGCCAAGCCGGCCCGCACAAGATCCAGGGCATCGGCGCCGGCTTTGTGCCCGACGTCCTCGACACCCGGATCTACGACGAGATCATCCCCGTCGAGAACGACGACGCCTTTGCCACCGGCCGCGCCGTGGGCCACAAGGAGGGCGTGCTCGTGGGCATTTCGTCCGGCGCCGCCGTGTGGGCCGCGCTTCAGCTGGCCAAGCGCCCCGAGAACGAGGGTAAGACCATCGTGGCCCTGCTTGCCGACACCGGCGAGCGCTACCTGTCCACGGCACTCTTCCAGGACTAAGGTCTGTCGCCCATAGGTTGAGCTCAGGGACGAGCCGGTCTCCTCTCTCCCGGCAGCCTGAGCCCATCCAATCAGGGTGTCCCACGAGACGCCCGAACTTGCTACAATGTCTGCGGCGCGGAACCAGCCTCCCGCGCCGCTTTTCTTTTTTGGCCACATGCCACCAAGGAGAACCTCCCCATGCACAACAAGCGCGTGCTCGTCGCCATGAGCGGCGGCGTCGATTCCAGCGTGACCGCGTACCTGCTCAAAAGCCAGGGCTACGAATGCGTTGGCGCCACCATGCGCCTCACCTGTCCCGCACCCGACTCCGCCACGGGCATGAGTAAGGTCGACCGCGACATCGCCGATGCAAAGGCCGTCGCCGAGCGCCTAGGGATACCCCACCATGTGCTCGACCTGCAGCAGACCTTCGACCGCAATGTTATCGAGCGCTTCGTGACCGCCTATCAGGAGGGGCTGACGCCCAATCCGTGCATCATCTGCAACCGCCATATTAAGTTTGGCGCGCTGCTCGATGCGGCACTCGATATGGGCTGCGACTACATCGCCACAGGCCACTACGCCAAAACGAGTCAGGCGTCCGACGGAACCTGGCAGCTACACCGCGGCGAGGACCCCAAAAAGGACCAGAGTTACTTTTTGTATTCGCTCACGCAAGAGCGCCTGGCACGCACAATCTTTCCGCTGGCAGGCCTGGACAAGGAGCACGACGTGCGCCGCATTGCCGCCGAGCAGGGCTTCATCAACGCCAAGAAGGCCGAAAGCGAGGATATCTGCTTTATTCCAGACGGTGACTACGCGGGCTATATCGAGCGCCGCTGCGGACATGCCGCTGCACCGGGCGACATCGTATGGCGCGACGGCAGCGTGGTCGGGCGCCACAATGGCGCGCTGCGCTATACCATCGGCCAGCGCAAGGGCCTGGGCGTCGCGATGGCGCACCCCGTGTATGTGACGGGCGTCGACGCCGCCAACAACACCGTGCATCTGGGCGAGGCCGAGGACCTGACCGCCGCTGCTCTCACGGCCGATGAGTGGATCTGGAGCGCGCCGGCAGAGCGCATGGAGGCGGAGCTCGACGCCGGCGGCATTCGCGTAGGTGCCAAGTACCGCTACCGTCAGAAAGACCAGGCAGCGACCCTTACGCGCGGCGAAGACGGACAAATGCTGCTGACTTTTGACGAGCCGCAGCGAGCCATCGCCCCCGGCCAAGCAGTCGTTATCTACCGCGGCGACATCGTCCTGGGCGGCGGCACCGTTACGGCAGCTATCAAGTAGTCCCATCCCCTTCATAAGTTGCGGTGAAATAGGGACTGTTTAAGCGTTTCAGGCCGCTAAACAGTCCCTATTTCACCGCAACTTAGAGAGGACGGCCTCGGTCGGCACTGCTGTGTCAGCCGAGGCCGCTACATCGTTAGCGCTGGACGTAGGCGCGAACCAGCTCGTAGGTGTTGCGCACACCGTCGATGTGGCTGCGCTCGTAGTTGTGGCTCGCATACACGCCTGGGCCGATCAGGCCATGGCGAATGTCATAGCCGGCCGAAAGCGTGGCCTCGACGTCGGAACCGTAATGCGGGTACACGTCGATGGCGTAATCGAGCTCCAGCTCGCGCGCAATATTGGACAGTGTGGTCACCAGATCGTAGTTGTAGGGGCCGCCCGAATCCTTGGCGCAAATCGACACCATGCGCTCGGTGCAGCCCAAGTCGTCGCCCACGCAGCCCATGTCAACGCTGATCATCTCGCGCGTGTCGGCCGGCACAAAGGCACCGCCGTGGCCAACCTCCTCGTACACGGTAAAGAGCAGCGACACCTTGCGCGAAAGCGTCACCTCGCCGCCAGCAACGGCGCGGGCCAGGCCCAGCAGAATCGACGCCGACAGCTTGTCATCCAGGAAGCGGCTCTTGATGTAGCCGCTCTCCGTCACCGTGGTACGCGGATCCATAGCGATGATGTCGCCGGTCTGAATACCCAGCTCGAGCACATCGTCCTTGCTGTCAACGTTCTCGTCGAGCAGGATTTCCATGTTCTTCTCGATGGTCTTGACCGGCTCATCGGCCACATGCGCCGAAGGCTCGGTATTGAGGACCACGCCCGTGTAGACATTGCCATCGCGCGTGTAAACGGTGCAGTTCTCGCCATCGGCCGTAGACCACTGGTGCCCGCCGAGCGTCGTGGGGCGCAGGCGACCATTGTCCTTAATGGAGCGTACCATGGCGCCCAGGGTATCGACATGGCTCGCCAATACAAGCGGCTCGCCCTCGCCGCCAAGCTCAACGAGCACATTGCCCTTATTGGAGCGCTCGGGCCCAAAGCCCATATCGCGCAACGTCTCCATCAGATAATCAGTCGCCGCACGGGTATAGCCTGTAGGGGAGGCAATAGAAGTCAGCGCCTTCAACTGGTCAGTAATATAGGAGAGCGTAGAATCCATCTTGGACACCAAAGTCACCCTTTCATATCGAATTAAACCCACAGCAACGATACCACCGCGAACCATCTTTTTACCTAGCGAGATGACCCATTGAGTTCTTCAGAACTGCGCCCGCCACGATAACGAGCCGGCGGGCCCCCTGCCCGTTAGCCCCACAATCTTTCCGCAGGACGGAGGAAGCCCCCGCCGCACGAAGTGCGCAGCGGGGGCTTCCGACATGTCCGAGGACGATTGTGGGGCTAACGGGCAGGGGCCCGCCGAACCAAGTTAGGCAGCCGGGCAGATCTTCTTGAAGAGCTCGATGACGTCGTCGAGCGTCGCCTCGCGCGGGTTGCCCGGGAAGCAGGCGTCAGCCATGGCGTCCTTGGCCAGGACCTCGATCTCGTCAGCCTTCATGGCCTCGCAGACGTGCGGGATGTTCACGTCGGCAGAGAGCTGCTTGACGGCGGCGATGGCGGCATCGGCGGCCTCGTCGGTGCTCATGCCCGTGGTGTCAACGCCCATGGCGACGGCAACCTTGGCCAGGCGCTCGGCGCAAACCGGCTTGTTGAACTCCATGGCGATCGGCAGCAGCATGGCGCAAGCGACGCCGTGCGGGGTGTCGTAGTGAGCAGACAGGGTGTGAGCCATGGCGTGATCGATGCCCAGGCCGACATTGGAGAAGCCCATGCCAGCGACATACTGACCAAGAGCCATGCCCTCGCGGCCGGAGCCGGGCTGGCCGGACTTGGCCTCGGCAACGGAGTCGCGCAGGTTCTCGCTGATCAGCTTGATAGCCTCAAAGTGGAACATGTCGGAAAGCTCCCAGGCGCCCTTGGTGGTGTAACCCTCGATGGCGTGGGTCAGAGCGTCCATACCGGTGGAAGCGGTCAGGCCGGCGGGCATGGAAGCCATCATGTCGGGGTCGACGACGGCGACCTCGGGGGCGTCGTTGGTGTCGACGCACACGAACTTGCGGACCTTCTCGGGGTCGGTGATGACGTAGTTGATGGTCACCTCGGCAGCGGTACCGGCGGTCGTCGGCACGGCGATGGTGAACACGGCGTGGTTCTTGGTGGGAGCAACGCCCTCGAGGCTGCGGACATCAGCGAACTCGGGGTTGTTGATGATGATGCCGATGGCCTTAGCGGTGTCCATGGAGGAGCCGCCACCGATGGTCACGATAGCGTCAGCCTCGGCGGCCTTGAAGGCCTCGACGCCGTCCTTGACGTTCTGGATAGTGGGGTTGGGCTTGATCTCGGAGTAGAGGCTCCAAGCGATGCCGGCGGCGTCGAGCTCGTCGGTCACCTTAGCGGTAACGCCGAACTTGACCAGATCGGGGTCGGAGCAGACGAAGATCTTCTTGTAGCCGCGACGCTGGAGCTCGCCGGGAATCTCCTTGATGGCGCCGGAACCATGATAAGAAATGGTGTTGAGAACGAAACGATTAGCCATTGATAGCCTCCCATCGTGTGCGGGGCACCCATACGCCCCACGCTATGAGTCCCATCCTAACGCTTATGAAACGAAAAACGCGTGAGAACGTCATAATTGTTAAAGCGTTTCAACAGATGATGAAAAATATTGCGGCAACGGGACAGCCCCTTTGCCGCATTCGGTTACTTTCGGCAGCCCTCTTTCCAAGCCTCGGCCGCAACCTTCCAGCGTAAGCGCAAGTCGCGCTCGCGGTCGATGAACATGATGGCAAACGCGACAAACAGCAGCAAGCTCGCCACGACGATGGCGTGCAGGCCCATGCGCTCAATGCACCAGTTGCCCAACACGGCGCCAAACACAAAGGTAAAGATCACGCCAAAGTACAGCAGGCCGTTTTCCAAAAAGCCGCGCCTGTGGGTGATGATGTAATCGTCCACGTTTTGCAGCGCGTTGCGCAAGTTGCCGATACACATGGTCGTAGCGATGCCGTGACCGTGGATCTTGCGGAAGCTCTCAACTTGCATGCCGCAGGCAAACGAGGTGAGGCAGTTGGCGAGCAGGTTGAAATTGCCGCCGGGGATAAAGCTCACGCCCAGCAAGATAACGGCTTCAAAAAACACCGTCACCTGGCGCCAGTGAATCACGCTGCCAAACCGCTCGTGCACCAAGTCGGCAAGCATAATGCCCACGGCAAACGACACCACGGGGAAGAAATAGCGTCCCGCCAGCGCCCAGTTGCCCTCCGAGATGCTCACGCCCACGAGCAGGATGTTGCCTGTCTGCGCGTTGGCGAAAACATGGTCGCGCCCAATGTACGAATACACGTCCATAAAGCCACCGGCGAGCGCCAAGATGATGCCCAGCTCAATAGACTCCGATATCTGTTTGGCACGCTGCATCGTCGTGCATCCTCCTTGTTGACGACTCTCTCGTGCGTTGGCGGAAACATAGCCGCCGTTCATACTGTAACCCATTGACAACATGGCGTGCGCGCGAGACGGGTTCTCCAACGCGCAGATACACAGTCTGGAAACAAACAACACCCGCATCGACGCGCCGATCCGCCAGCTCATGTACTCCACCAGTCTTTTTAGCCCCGTCCCAAAAAGACTGGTTACAATTACGTGCAGCATACAAACACCGGGAGGGATCGTGGCAAAAAAGCCTCAGCACGCTCAGAACAACCAGCGCAGTCAACAGGGCAAACAGGGCCAGCAGCAAAAGCGTGGCGGTAAGGCGCAGGCCACGGTCGCCCGCACCAAGCATTCCCAAGCGACGCCCGCCCGCCCCTGGCGACCGGGCCGCGATAAGTTCCTCCCCGTCAGCCGCGCCGACATGGATGCGCGCGGCTGGGACCAGTGCGACTTTGTCTACATCTGCGGCGACGCCTACGTGGACCATCCCAGCTTTGGTATGGCCATCGTCAGCCGCGTACTCGACGCACACGGCTACAAGGTGGGCATCATCTGCCAGCCCGATTGGACCGACCCCGCCAGCATCACCGTGCTCGGCGAGCCGCGCCTGGGCTTTCTCGTCAGTGCCGGCAACATGGACTCCATGGTCAACCACTATTCGGTGACCAAGCACCGCCGCCACACCGACGCCTACACGCCCGGCGGCGAGGAGGGGCACCGTCCCAACCGAGCTGTCACGGTCTACGGCAACCTCATCCGCCAGACGTTCAAGGACGCCCCCATCATCATCGGCGGCATCGAGGCGAGCCTGCGCCGCCTGGCCCACTACGACTACTGGCAGGACAAGCTCAAGCGCTCGGTACTGCTCGACTCGGGCGCCGACATCCTCATCTACGGCATGGGCGAGCACGCGATCGTCGAGATCGCCGACGCGCTCGACGCGGGACTGCCCGTCGATCAGATCACCTATATCAACGGCACCGTCTACCGCACAGGCTCGCTCGACGAGGTCTACGACTACGATCTGCTGCCCAGCTGGGACGACCTTACCGCCGACAAGCTCAACTACGCGCGCAGCTTTAACGTGCAGCAACAGAATATGGACCCCATCACCGGGCATCGCCTGGTAGAGCCCTACCCCAACAGCGTCTATGTGGTGCAAAACCCGCCGTCGGCGACGCTCACTACCGATGAGATGGACGAGGTGGCCGAACTCCCCTACGCACGCGACTGGCATCCCGATTACGACGCGGCGGGCGGCGTGCCGGCCTTTGCTGAGATCAAGTTTTCCATAAGCTCCAACCGCGGCTGTTTTGGTGAGTGCTCGTTTTGCGCCCTCACCTTCCACCAGGGCCGCGTGTTGCAGATGCGCAGCCACGACTCGATCATGCGCGAGGCCGAGCTGCTCACGCGCGATCCCGAGTTTAAGGGCTATATCAACGACGTGGGCGGACCGACGGCCAACTTTAGCCGCCCCGCCTGCGACAAGCAGCTCAAGCACGGCGTGTGCAAGAACAAGCGCTGCCTGTGGCCGAGCGTGTGCAAGAACATGGTGGTCGACGAGACCGGCTACACGCAGCTGCTGCGCGACCTGCGCCAGCTGCCGGGCGTCAAGAAGGTCTTCGTCCGCAGCGGCATCCGCTTTGACTACACCATGGCCGATGCCTCGGACGAGTTTTTGCGCGAGCTGCTGGAACACCATGTCTCGGGCCAGCTGCGCGTAGCGCCCGAGCACGTGAGCGACGCGGTACTGTCCGTGATGGGCAAGCCGAGCCGAGCTGTCTACGACGCATTCTGCCGTAAATTTGAACGCTTGAATCGCGAATACGGACTCAAGCAGTACGTGGTGCCGTATCTGATCTCGAGCCACCCCGGCTCAACGATGAAGGAAGCCGTGGACCTTGCCGAAGCCGTGCGCGACATGGGTTACATGCCCGAGCAGGTGCAGGACTTCTACCCCACACCGTCCACCATGTCGACGTGCATGTACTACACCGGCGTGGACCCGCGCACCATGAAACCGATCTATGTGGCGCGCGACCCGCACGAGAAGGCCATGCAGCGCGCGCTCATCCAGTATCGCAAGCCCGAGAACTACAAGCTGGTACGCGAGGCGCTGGAAAAGGCTGGCCGTCGCGACCTGATCGGCTACACCAAGCATTGCCTGATCCGTCCCGTGCCGCCGCGCCCGGGCGAGACGTCTGCTGGCGGTGGGCATGGCGCAGGCAAGAAGGGCGGCAAGGCCCACGGTGGCGCCGCTGGCAAGGGGCCTAAGGGCAGCAAGGGGCACAGCGGCATGTCGCGCGCGCAGAACACTGCCGGGCGCAACCGTGCAGCTCAGGGGCGTCAGGGTGCCAACGGAGGCGGACGCCGCAATTAGTGCGGGAATGCGGTAGATGTGCTCACAGCGCTCTGCTGGCACGCTTGGCGCAGCGAGCGCATTGCCTCCACCAGGATCACGCCGGCGATCGCGACCGTAATTGCCACGTCGAACGGCGTGTTCACAAACCACAGCAGCCCCATGAGATACGACCCGGCATTAAAGGCAAAGTGCAGCAGGATCGTGTAGCGGAGCTTTCCGGTGGTCACGAACACCCAACCAAAAATGAGGCCGGCAGCGCCCGCATAGCAGCCCTGCACCCAGTTCATATGCATAAAGCCAAAGATGGCCGCCTGCAGCACGATTGCCGCGGCGATACCCCACGTGCTTGGGGCCGCCCAGGGCACCATGGCGCCGTCTTGCGCGTTCGCGCGGCGCCGGCGCTTCCAGAGCGAACGGCACTGTGGATTAAACGCACGCAGCGAAAACTCAAAGATGATGCCGCGCACCAGCAGTTCCTCGCAAAACGGAGCGCCGAGCACCGTGGTCAGGACGGCAAGAAGGCTGGTATCGCCCATGCCCGTTTCCTCGACGAGCTCGCTATAGTCTGCCGCGACCTCGGGCAGCAGCGACAGCACGCCGTCGCATAGGTAGCTAATGACCACCTGCATGGATAGGCCGATCACGACAACGCAGGCAATGCGCTTCCATGCCGCGCTTGCTCCCCCACCGAGCGGGCGCTCGCCTTGCCGGCGTGCCATGAAGGAGCGGGGCCACAGATAACGCCACCACAGCAGCGCCATCAAAAATGACGCCGTCTGAGCGGCAGCCTGGAACCATTGAATATCGAGGTTGTCGATCGGGAAACCCGTCAGCACCGACACGGCATCGAGAACTGAAAACAGAACCACGCTCAGGGCTATATCGGCAGCGACAACGCCAAAACAGGCAAGCGCCCACGCCATCGCATTGAGCATGCCAACCTCCTCAAAACCCGGCACTTAGGGACGTTCCTTAACTGCCGGCTGAAAAGGAACGTCCCCAAGTGCCGGCAGTTTGGGACAGTCATTGTTGATGAGAATCGGGCGCAGCGCCAAAAGCCCCGCTCGGCGAGATGTCGAACGGGAAGGTGCCGCAGCGATTGAAAGCGGCGATGAACATGCGGATGGCGTTGGACGGTGTGGTGCCCACGAGCTGGGTTGCCGCCGCGAAGGCCGCCTTTTCCTCGGGCCAAGCCTTCGCGACAACCGGGGTCATGTGTTCTGCCATGGCGCTTCCTTCTTGAAACGACGGTGGTGCGGATGGATGCGGGCCACGCGGCTGGGCGACGGGCTGTGAAGGCAACCCGATTGGCCCGCATCTGGAGTTTGTTCTACGGCGTTGGTATTACTTGGTAATCCTAAGTATTACCCCGTAGATTGAATACCATACCCGACCCCATGGAGACAGAAGAAAACGAATCATTTTATTGTTGAGTTAGCGCCTGAAATGGCTTTTAGAGCGTGATGATATCCGAGATATCGAGGGCCCGAGCGTCAGCGGCATCGTGCGTGGCAAGCAACAGCATGCGGCCGTCGAGCAAGTCGAGCACGACCTCGGCGCATGCGTCGCGCGCAGCGATGTCTAGACCGGTAAAGGGCTCGTCCAGAATCACTGCGCCGCCCGGGCACAGCAGGGCTCGGGCAATCTCGACGCGACGACGCTGCCCACCCGAGAGCTCAGCCACGCGTGCATGCACATCGATCCCCGGTACCAGCAGGCGCAACAGGGCTGCGGCACTCGAGGCATCCACGCGCGCGTCGGCGCACACCAGCACATTATCCAAGGCAGAAGCGTCCTCGACCAGGCGCACATCCTGAAACACCATGGAGCACGGTGCGCACTCCCCCGCCGCCAGCGCAAGCAACGTCGACTTGCCCGCACCCGAAGCACCCATCACACAGATACGCCCGCCCGCGGGCACGTTGAGCGCCAGACCGTCCAGTGCCGGAGCCCACGGCGCGCGATCGCCCACGGCAAGCGCAAGCTCCGCCGCAGCGCCATCGCTCGCAGCCCCCGCACGCCCGCGCAGTCCATGCCCATGCGCCCGCACGGCCGCGCGCCACACCACGGGCCCCGAAGCCCGCAGCAACCACACCAGCACGCGCTCGCATGCCCACGATGCCGCCACGACCAGCACGGTCCACGCCAGCAGGTCAGCCGTCTCGATGAGCAGCTTCGCCTGATAGATGCGCTCGCCCACGGTGCCCGTCGCCATGCCGATGAGCTCCGCCGCCACGCCGGCCTTCCAGCTCATGCCGATCACGGCACGCGCGCACGAAAGCACAAACGGCAGGACCTCGCGCCAGGTATGGGCGCAAAACAGACGCCAACCCCGCACGCCATGCAGATGAAACATCTGCTCCAGCGACTGATCAACCTGCGTCAAACCCTCGACCAGCGAAAAATACACGCCCGGCAGCGCCATCAAAAAGACCGCGGCGATGCTCACGCGCGCCGACCCCAACCAAATGAGCAGCAGGACCACCACGCAGGCAACCGGTGTCGCCTTAACAAACGAAAGCGCAGGCGCCACCAAGCGGGCAAACGTCAGCGACCGCACCGAGGCTCCCGCCATCACGACGCCGCACACCGCGGCAAGCGCCAGCCCGCCCAAGATACGCGCACCCGAGCCTGCCAGAATCGCCCATGTGCCGGCATCGCATACCAGTCGTAGCAACGCCACCACGACAGCGCCCGGCCCCGGCAAAATCAACGGCTGCGCCACGAGACCCGCCACCAGCACCCACACGGCAAGCCAAAAGGCGGCAACGGCACCTGCTGCCGCCACCGCCTTCATACGCTCTGCCATTTGTCGAGCAAACGCACGCACGGGCTACTCCATGTAGTAGAAATCGTCAGCCGGGAGCTTGCCGCCCACGGCGCTCGCGTCCGCATCGGCCAGCACCTGCAGGTACCCACCGAGCGCCGCCTTCATATCCCTCCCCGTCTGGCACACGAGCATGCACCCGGGAATCGCTTTTTCGGCAATCGCGGCGTTATCCACGATACCCGCATCGACCACGGCCTGAGCCCAGTCCGCCGGCGCCGCGTTCACGTCCTCAACGCTCGCCGCATGGCAGCTCAAGAATTCCGTCACGGCCTCGGGATGCTCCTCGGCAAAGGCACGGCGCACCACGGTCACGCCCGTCAGCAAACGGGAGCCCGTGTCACCCGCCAGTTCGTCCCACACATCAGTCAGGCTCACCGGTGCCGACAGCTTGCCCTCGCTCTTGGCGATGGCAGCGGTCTTGAACGGCTCCGGCAGCACGCCCACGGCAGACGGATCGGCAAGCAGGGCCGACAGCACCTCGGTGGGCTCGCTCTTAAACTCGAGCGCCACCTGGCCGGTCAGACCCGCGCGCTCCAGCAGGTAGTTCATGACGTACTCTGGCGTGGTGCCCTTGCCCGTCATGTAGACGGTGCGACCCGCCAGATCGCCAAACGAGGTCACACTCGCGTCGCCCGTCACCACGTTCAGCACGCCCAGCGTGTTGATGTCGATGACCTGCACCGCGCCCTCGGTCTTGTTGTAGAGCACGCTCGCCACGTTGGCCGGCACCAGGGCAATGTCGATATCGCCCTGAATGACCTTGGGCACAATCTCGTCGGCGGCGGTGTTGATCGCAAAGTCGAACTCATTGTCCGTCTCGCCATCGGCCGCCCGGTCCATAAACTGCACCAGACCAATCGAGGTCGGCCCCTTGAGCGAGGCGACGTGCACCTCGACCGGCTCTGCAGCAGCACCGGCGCCGTCTGTGGCAGCCGAGCCCGCGGCGGACCCGGCACCGGCAGCCCCGCCGCCACAGCCCGCGAGCGCAAGCGACAGGGCGCCCGCAGCGAGCGCCGAGGCAAACCCCCGGCGCGACATCTCAACATTAAACGCGCGCATCGCTAGCACGTCC
Source organism: Collinsella aerofaciens (assembly GCF_015552075.1). Classification (GTDB taxonomy): domain Bacteria; phylum Actinomycetota; class Coriobacteriia; order Coriobacteriales; family Coriobacteriaceae; genus Collinsella; species Collinsella aerofaciens_Y. Next base: position 31,066 of record NZ_JADNDZ010000095.1, on the reverse strand, counting down.
CCTCGTTAGGCATCGTCCATGCGTGATGGTCGGTATGCAGCAGCTCCTCGGCCAGCGGCGAGAGCGGCTCGCCCAAGAACTCGCGGTAGCATGCCTGGACATCGGGATTCTCGTGCGAGAAGCGAATATCCGCAGCAGCATCCAAGCCCCACAGCACCTGGCCGCGCTCGGCTGCCAGCTCACAGCCGTCATGGATGGGCTGACCGCCGCCACCGACACAGCCGCCCGGGCACGCCATGACCTCAACGAAGTCATAGCTCACGCGGCCGTCGCGAATCGCGTCGAGCAGGCGGGCGGCGTTGCCCAGCCCGTGCGCCACGGCGACGCGTACCTTGGTGCCATCGATATCGGCCACGGCCTCCTTCCAGCCGTCCAGGCCGCGCACATCGGTAAAGAAGTCGGCGTCGGGGTTCTTGCCCGTCACCAGGTAATAGGCCGAGCGCACGGCGGCCTCCATCACGCCGCCCGTGGCGCCAAAGATCACACCTGCGCCCGTGCCAAAGCCCAGCGGCGTGTCGAGCGGCTCCTCAACCAGCGTATCCACGCTCACGTGGCTCGCGCGGACCATGCGCACCATCTCGCGCACCGTCAGTGCAACGTCCACATCGGGCGTGCCGTCCTCGCCCACCATGCTCGGCAGCGCGCACTCGGCCTTCTTGGCCGTGCACGGCATCACGGACACCACAAACAGGCGCTCGGGCTCCACGCCCAGCACCTTGGCGTAGTAGGTCTTGGCGATGGCGCCGAACATCTGCTGCGGCGACTTGGACGTGGACAGGCTGTCGACAAACTCGGGGTAACGCGCCTTCACAAAGCGTACCCAGCCCGGGCAGCAGCTCGTGAACATGGGCCAGCTGCGGCTGTCGCCCTCGCCCTTGGCGGCCTTACCCAGGCGCTCGAGCAGCTCGGAGCCCTCCTCCATAATGGTGAGGTCGGCCGAGAAATCGGTGTCGAACACGTACTCAAAGCCCACGCGGCGCAGCGCACAGGCCAGGCGCTCGACGGTGGCCTCATCGCGCGGAATGCCGAGCTCCTCGCCCCAGGCGCTACGCACGGCCGGCGCAATCTGCGCCAGCACGATCTTGTCGGGATCGGCGATGGCGTCGAACACGGTCTCGGTATCGTCACGCTCGCGCAGGGCGCCCGTCGGACAATGCGTGATGCACTGACCACACGCGACGCAATCGGTCTTGCCGATCGGCGCACGCCCGCGGGTGCCCACGGCGGTATGCGTGGCGCGGTTGGTCAGGTCCCAAATCCCTAAGCCCTGCACGCTCTCGCACACCTTGATGCAGCGCATGCATTTAATGCACTTGTCGTTATCGCGGATGATGGGGAAATCGAAGTCCCAGCCCTCGCGCGCCAGGTGCTGCTCGTACGGCAGATAGAAGATGCCCAGGTCGTTGGCGATGGTCTGCAGGTTGCAGTTACCACTGCGCACGCAGCTCGTACAGCGCGAGTCGTGTTGGGACAGTAGCAGCTGCACGTTGGTGCGACGTGCCTCGCGGGCCTTGGGGCTGTTGGTGTGGACCACCATGCCGTCGAGCACGTAGTTGTTGCAGGCGGCAACCAGCTGGTCGCAGCCCTCAACCTCGACCACGCACACGCGGCAACCGCCGATCTCGTTTAGATCGCGCAGGTAGCACAGGGTAGGAATCTGAATGCCGACGGACTTGGCTGCGTCCAGGATCGTGGTGTGCTCGGGCACCACGACTTCGCAATTATCGATAGTGAGCTTGACCATGTTGAGTGCTCCGCTTTCGGTGTTGTCGCTGACAGTGGGGTTGTTGGGCTCTACCATTCCAGGTTCCTCCCTCCGCGGAACGCGCCAAAGCCAAAGTGGTCGCAACGCAGGCAGCGGCTTGCCTCCTGGCGTGCCTCCTCCTCGGTAAGGCCCTGCTCGACCAGATTCCAATCGTGGATGCGCTCGCCGGCCTCGCGCTCGCCCAGCTCGCAGCGGCCGCACTCGTGCTTGCCCTTAAACTGCACGGTCGGCAGCTCGACGTCGAGCTTGATCTTGTTGTCAAAACCCAGATAGCGGTCGATATTTGCCGAAGCAACGCGGCCGGCGTTGATGGCCCGGATGACGGTGGCGGGACCGGTCTGGCAGTCGCCGCCACTAAAGAGGCCGTCGAAGTTAGGCACGGCGCCATCCGAATCGGTGACGATGCAGCCCCACTTGCAGGCAACGCCCATCTCCTCAAACGGCTTGGAATCGATGTCCTGGCCAATGGCCACAAACACGCGCTCGCAGGGAATGACGCGCTCGGGCGTGGCGGCGGCACGTGGGGCCGGACGCCCACGACGGGGCTCGCCGATAATCTGCGGCTGCACGCGCAGGCCACTCACGCGACCTTCCTCGCCCGTCTCAATAGCGAGCGGTGCGGTGAGCTCAAGAACCTCGCAGCCCTCGGCCTGGGCGCCGGCAATCTCGGCATCCTGGGCCGTCATGTCGCAGATGCGACGGCGGTAGACGATGCTCACCTTTTCGGCACCGCAGCGCACGGCAGAGCGCGCCACGTCCATGGCCACGTTGCCGCCGCCGATGACGCACACGCGCTGACCGCTCAGGTCGGGCAGCTCGTCGTCGCCGATGGCGCGCAGCATCTTGACGGCCGACTCCACGCCGGGCGCCTCTTCGCCCGGAAGGCCGAGCTTCTTATCGCTATGGGCACCAATGGCCAGGTAGACGGCATCGAACTCGTCGCGCAGGCGGGCAAGCTCCTCGCCATTGACGGAGTGGTCGAGTTCCACGTCGATGCCGGCGCTCAAGATCCAGTCGATCTCGGCCTGCAGGCGCTCGCGCGGCAGACGGTAGCTGGGAATGCCGTAGCGCAGCATGCCGCCCAGGTGGTGGCGCTGCTCAAAGATGGTCACCTTATGACCCATCACAGCCAGGTAGTAGGCGCAGGAAAGGCCGGCCGGGCCGCCGCCGATCACGGCAATGCGCTTGCCGGTGTTGTCGGCCACGCTGGGCTTGTGATCGTTGAGGTCGCTGTGCTCAACGGCAAAACGCTTGAGGGCGAGAATGTTCATGGGATCGTCGACCATGCCGCGACGGCAGTGCATCTCGCAGGGATGCTCGCACACCAGACCGCAGACGAGCGGCAGCGGGTTGTTCTTGCGGATGACCTTGACGGCATCGGCATAGCGGCCGGCCTCGACCAACGAAATGTAACCGGGAATGTCGACGTGCGCCGGGCAGCCCGAGACGCACGGGACGCGGGCCTCGCGGTCAAAGCCACAGGAGTGCTCGCGGATATGGTGCTCAAAATCATCGCGGAAACCGCGGATGGCGGTGAGTGCCATGGCGCCGGCCTCGTAGCCGATGGCGCAGTCGCTCGAAAGGTAGATGGTGCGGGCCGTGCGCTCAATCAAGTTGAGCGTGGACTCGTCGGCGCGGCCCTCGAGCACATCGGCGAGCAGGTCGCTCAGCGCGCTCAGGCCCACGCGGCAGGGCGTGCACTTGCCGCAGCTCTGGGTGGAGCACAGGTTGACGAGCGCCGCCGTAAACTCGACGGGGCACGGGGCGAGCGAACTCACCGCCAGACGACGTCCGAGTGCATCGTGCAGGTCGTCCATGACGGCCTGAGCGTGGCTGCGTTCCATTACGTGCAGTCGAGCCATAAGATCCCCTCTCACATGGCAGCCCGGAGGCGAGGCCGGGCGAAATTGCTACACGCACAACACTGACCTAAAAAGTTGTGAGGTCTCCATACGGTTCGGCAGGCGGTATAAAATGTCACCCTCAGCGGTGAAATAGAACATTACCGCAGATAAATGCCATATTTGATAAAACGCGTTACCAAATTGCATTATTCAATGTGAAAAAGAGCGCCTTACTATTTTTCCTTTTTGATCCGTTTTCCTCCGTCCCCTTCGGATCACATGATCCCTTGGGAACGGAGGAAAACGGATCGTTTTTGGTGCAAAAGGGCCAGGTTTGTTTGCACCAATCTCACTTGCGCTAGATAAAGAGCTCGCATTCCTTCCGCACGACGCAAACCTTGCTCAGCATCTGGGAAACAGCGGATAGCTTGTTGGGATCAACCTTACGAGCACCTCGCGGACATACGGCAATGCAGCGCATGCAGGAGATGCACGCCTCGCCAGCTGCTCGTTTGGGGTCACCCTTGTCGATAGCACAAACGGGGCACGCCGCGGCGCATGCACCGCAGGAAACGCAATCCTCTGTTGCCTCGGGTGCCATGCGGTGACCTCCAGCTTGTTTATAAGGACGATTGCCGGGGATAGAGGGCTCGGACGCATCCTCAGCCAACAGCTTTTGCTGAATTTGCTGAGCAAACTCAGCAAGCTGCGCCGCATCCTGCGCATCCGGACGACCGGCAGCAAACTGTCGCGCAATGGAATGTTCTGCAATGGCTGCAACTGCCGCGATCACCCGGAATCCCGCATGCTTCGCAACGTCCTCCAGCTCTACGAGCGTGTCCTCAAACGCGCGGTTTCCGTATACACAAACCAAAACAGCCCGAGCCCCGTTGCCGCGCACCATGCCCAACCGGTCAGCCACCACAGCCGGGATTCTACCGGCATACGCCGGCACAGAGATTACGGCCACGTCGTCCTCAGTCATCGAGACAGCGTTGAAATCCAACCCGCTATCGGTCAGATCGACGGTAACGGTATTCTTGCCCAGTGCTCCGGCCACAAGGCCTGACACCTTCTGCGTTCCACCCGTCGGACTAAACACAATTTCGAATACGCTCATCGAGGCACCCTCCCCTACGCCTGGCAACGCGTCAAGCCGCTTTCACATCCAGCCAGAGTATACGGCACGTGGGGTCCCCGTTTTAATGCACCAAGCACCCCAATGCACCCACCCTACGCTGTCTGCCTCTTCGTTTTGTATAAATTACGGTACAAATTGTATATATTTACGGGATACCGCTGTGTTCTCCTGAGGTACCCCATCCTAGCCCGTGCAAAAAACGGAGTATTCTGCAACGTAACCACGCCAGCACCGCCGCGGGTGGGCAAAACTGTAGGGCGCCGTATCATTCTAAGTCCCGACATGGCGAGAATGACGCGCCCCTGCTCCGGAAAACGGCGAAATCTGACTCAGAACGCTCGCCAGGGATATCCGAAGGCCACCGTTGGCGACGTCGGATCATATGCAGACAACTCGAACTGCAGAATACTCCAAAAAATGCACGGCGCACCCCATGGGGCCCATTGCTGCATGGCAGAAAATAGGTCCTCAGCATCCCCCAGATGCATTCCCGAGAAAATCACGTTTGAATTAGCGATGGACACGGCAAACAAACGGGCCCGAGCGTTGTTTGCTCGGGCCCTTAGCTTGTCTCACGCTAGCGTGCGATGTGTATGTTACTTGCGCTTGCCGCCGCCGTCACCGGGGCGACGGGAGCTGCCGCCGCGCTTGCCGCCACGGCTGTTGCCATAGCTGCCACGGTTATCGCGACCGCCGGCACGGCCGCCACGGGAGCCGGCCTGGTTGCCACCACGAGCGCCACGATAGCCGCCACGACGCTCCTCGCGGGTATCGTCGTAGTTGCGCCAGTCATCGCGACGATCGCGGCTGGCACGCGGGTCACGACGATCGCGCGACTCATTCGAACGACCAGCGCCGCCGCGGCCGCCATTGCCGCGAGCGCCCTCGCGACGCTCATCACGGCCACCGCGCTCGTCATCACGACCGGAACGACGGCGGTCGCCCGCACCGCGCTTGCCACCGCGCGAACCGCGGCCCTCGTCCTCGCGCTCGACACGACGACGGCCACCGCGATCCTCGTCCTCGCGGCGGCGGCGATGTGCCTCGCCCTGGAACTGCTTGGCACGACGCTCGGCACGGTTGCCACGCGGGGCCTGCTTGACGGCGTCAGCACCGCCGCGCTCCTCGGCAGCAACCTCGCGGGCCACGCTCTCCACGGCCTCGTCCACGCGAGCCTGAACGCCCTCGCGCACGCGGGTCTTGCCACCGCGCTTGGGACGGCTCGGACGCTCGCCATCGCCACGGCGCTCGTCGCGACCGCGGTTGGAACGACCAGCCACATCGCCGTAATCGTCGCCGTTGCGCTTGCCGTCGCGACGCGCCTGCTCAAGCTTCTTCTTGCTCTTGGACTTGCCGCGCTTGGTCTTCTTCTTCACCTTAAAGGCGGCAGGATCGCGCTCGGGGTCAACGGCGGGCGGGTTGGGACCCACGTGCAGGTCGCCGGCTTCGTAAATATCGGCCGTCTTGTCCATGAGCTTCTCGATCTCGTAGAACTCGTCGACGTCCTGCTCGGTCACAAACGTGATGGCCCAGCCCAGCTCACCGGCACGGCCCGTACGGCCAATACGGTGGATGTAGTCGGTCGGCTCGGCCGGCACGTCAAAGTTCACGACGTAGCGCACGTCGCTAATGTCGATGCCGCGGGCGAGAACATCGGTTGCCACCAGCACGTCGACGGTGCCGTCGCGGAAGGCAGAAAGCGCGCGCTCGCGCTGGGCCTGGCTGCGGTTGCCGTGAATCGCGGCGGCCTTGATGCCCTTACGCTCCAGACGACGGCAGCAGCTGTCGGCGCGATGCTTGGTGCGCATAAAGACAATGGTGCGCTCCGGGCCCTCCTTCTTGAGAAACTCGGGCAACAGGTTATTCTTGGCCTCGATGGACACCGGGAACACAAACTGGTCGACGGTGTCGGCGGTCGACGTGGCGGGCGCGATCTCCACGCGGGCCGGGTCGCTCACCAGGTCGGTGATCTCGCCCACGGCCTCCTCGTCGAGCGTCGCCGAGAACAGCAGCGTCTGGCGCTCGGCCGGCGTCTCGCGCACAATACGGCGGACGGCGGGCAAAAAGCCCATGTCGAGCATGCGATCGGCCTCGTCGAGCACCAGCACCTTGACCTCGTTCAGGTGGCAGGCGCCCTGCTCGATCAGGTCGACCAGACGGCCCGGCGTGGCGACCAGGATATCGCAGCCGTACTTGAGTGCCGCGGTCTGCGGCTTGTAGCTCACGCCACCCACGACGGTCACGGCGACATGGCCGGTGACGTCGGCGATCTTGCTCGCGACCTCGTCGATCTGCTGGGCGAGCTCGCGCGTGGGGGTGATGACGAGCATCACGGGGCCGCGGCCGTTGCCCTCGGGCTTCTTGGCACCGCGACGGCGGTTGCGGCCGCCGCGCTCGCGCACGGGCTTGGGCGGAGCGATGTGCTCCAGATTGTTCATGGTCGGCAGCAAGAAGGCGGCCGTCTTGCCGGTGCCGGTCTGGGCGGCGGCAAGCAGGTCGCGACCCTCGAGCACCACGGGGATCGAGCCGGCCTGCACGGGCGTCGGCGCCGTGTAGCCCAGGTTCTCGATAGCACGGAGTATCTCGTCCGAAAGCCCCAGCTCGTCAAAGGCGGGCAGGCTCTCGGTAGCGGACTCGACGGCCTGGGCAGCATTGGCCTCATCGGCGGCATCGAAGGCAGCCTGGGTCATGGCCTCGCGGGCCTCGTCCAGAATCTCGGCGTCGGTGACGTCGGATACAGAATTACGCATATGTTGTTGTTCCTTATCTGCACGCGTCATGAGCGCGGCATGCGGCCGCGCGGGCGTGCTTGGTAGTGCGCTAATACATACAAAAACAGGTGCGCACAGAGAGGACGTTGCTCAGCACGCTGGCGATCGCTTTGGCAGCCCTATCACGCGCCGTCCAGACGCAGCAGCTCTAAGCGATGGAGCAGATTCGCCGCCGGTTAGTATACCCGCACTCCGTATGCCCCCACGTAAACCACAGATGACGAGGCGGACGAGGTGGGCCTGGCCGATTGTGTCAATCTGTAACAGATGCAGGGCAAAACCGGGTCCAAATGTTATAGAACAAGACAGAGGGGGATTTCCGTTCAGTCCAACCAAAATCTCTCGGTCTTCCTGCAATTTCGAACATGTGGCCTATAATGTTGCTTTGGTTACGCTATATATTGCGCAGCCATTTAATACGTCGCCCACCGGGGGCCATTAATTCCTATCGCCATATTGGCTAGGAAGCAATCAAAGGAGGTATCCGTGGCAGCAGAGACGCCTTGCTCGGTCCTCTATAACGATATTCGCTCGTTCGGCGGTCTTAAACATCTCGAGATCGCCCGAATGCTCATCAATGGAAACTCTTATCTCGGCAGTACCCTGCTCGAGAAATGCTCTTCCAACCGCTCGTATCTCACCCGTTACATCGTCCATCGCAAGCCTGACCAGTGCGCGCCCTCCATCTACAGCGACTTTACCGTCACCACGCTCAACCTTTCCTCGGCAATCTGCAGCAAGCTCGGCGGCGGCGAGTCCGCCTATCGGGCAATCGCCGAGCACTATCGCGGTCCGGCCGCCAACGAAATGATGTCGGCTCTCGCCAGCTACAAGCTGGACAGCCGCCTATATGCAAATGCCCTCAATCGCATCGACAACTTCGACGGCAATGCCGTGCGCGAGAAAAGCACGCTTTACCTTATGCTCTTTGTGGCAACGGGGGCGCTCGCCGATCCCGTTCAGGGCGTGACCACCGTCGAGCGCTTTTGCGCCAGCAAGACGGGCGGGCACTTCGGCACCACCGAAACTACCGTCGGACGCGGCTTTATGAGCAGCCTGGAGCAGCCGCACACCGTCGCCCCCAACCTCGGTCTGCTCAGAACCCATGCCGACAACTGCGCCGACATGCAAATCCATCCCCTCACACGCGATCCGCGCGGCACCGTGATTGGTTCTTTGCCCAAAACCTCGCCCAGCATCACCGATGTAGGCGCCGACGCCTCGCGCGAGCATCTTCGCATTTGGCTCGAGGGTGAGCACTGGTACGCCCAGGGCCTTGGATCGACCAACGGCACAGTGCTCGAATCGGGCGCGGGCGACGGCGATATTGTGATTGAGCCGCCGCGCGACCAACGCGAACCCGGCAAAGTCTATCCCCCCGTGGAAATCGCCAACAGCGACAGGCTCCATCTGGGTCTCTACACGACATTCCTTGTCATTGTGGACTAGCACGGACAGCGATCGGAAGACGGTCGCCGTCCGTCTTTCGTCTTCTACCTTCTGCGTCGTAAACGACAATGCTCAGCGGTATACGTGGGCAGTGCGGCTATCATGGTACTTTACCGATATCCGCACTGCTCGCGTAAACGTGCGGCAACCCATGCCAGACAAAGGAACGCCATGGATACTACCGATAGCGCCTATGGCGACAAACTCGTCCGTCTCGATACGTTCGATACCGCCGTGGCGGTCGACCCCAGCGCCGAGGACGACGCCAAGCGTCGGTTTATGACGCTTATTCTCCAGACGGCCCACCGCAACAACGGCAACATCGGGCACGTGCTGCGCGCGACCAACACGAGCGGCGAGGTCTTTGCCGTCAAGCTACTCAAGGACAACGCCATCCTTTCCGGCCAAGCCCCCGACCGCTCCGCCGAGCAAGCGGCTGCGCACCTGGCCAATACCGCCGCGCTGTTCGAGGAGTACCGTCATCTGTGCACTGTCTCGCACCTGCGCGGATTTCCGCGCGTCTATGGCTATGGATCGTGCGAGGACGACCCGCTCATCCTCATGGAGTGGGTCGAGGGCACCTCGCTCAAGCAGGCGCTGCCCTTGCTTCCGCACGATGCCTCGGGCGGGCTAACCACCCAGATGGTGGCCGCCGTTGGAAACGCCGTGCTTCGCGCACTCCTGATGACCCAGGGACTCGTAAATCCGGTCGTCCATCGCGACCTGTCGCCCGCCAATATCATGTTCCGTACCACCAGTCGAACGCTCGAGCAGCAGATCGTCGATTGCTCCTTTGACCCCTGCCTCATCGACATGGGCTCCGCGACCATGGCCCTCGGCGATGACACGATCACCCGGCGCGCCGACATCTGGCGCTTTGCCACGCCCGCATACGCCGCGCCCGAGATGCTCACGCAGGATATCGAAGGCATCGCGGCCCTTCGCCGCTCGCCCGCAATCGATGTCTACGCGCTTTCGAGCATTCTGTACCAGCTCTACAGCGGTCGCAAACCGTTCGATGTGGAGTCGACGGGTGCCGCGGCAACCGGTTCGTTCTACCTCATAAAGACCAAGACCAAGCCGGCGCCGCTCGAGCCGCGATGCAGTGACGACGAGGCGCTCGTCCAAATCATCATGAAAGGCATCTCAGTCGAGCAGCGTGATCGTCCCACCGAACAGCAGATGCTCGAGGTGCTCTCGGCATACCTCACCGATGCCGAATCCGAGGGCCGCGAGGGCACGGGCAGTGACACCGCAATTGACATCGACTCCGGTACGCACCTTAAGGTCGACGTCGCCGGCGAGCGCGCGAGAGAGATCCTGGAGCAGGCCCGGCACGATGCCATGACCCGCCGCCGCTTTATTATCGGTGGCGTTGTCGCAGCCGTTGCGGGGCTAGGCGTTATCGGGGCGGCAACCCATGGCTTTGGCATCCCCGACTACCTGGACGGCATCCGCAGTTCACTTGACGACTACACTTGGGATCAGCTGCAGGAGATTTCGCTCAAGATTAAGGCCACCGAGACCCGTAGCGAGGCACGCGAGATTGCCAGGCGCTATCATCTGCTCGATGCCGATGGGCATATCCCCTATCCGTGTACCAAGCGTGTCACGCTCACCAACGGGCTGCAGGTTGGCGCGCAGCTTGTGGGCATCCGCCACGATGAGCTTCTGGACGGGACGGGCAAGGCCGGACTAACGTTTATGTTCGACGCGGGTATTGCCGAGCGCAACGCTGCGGCTGAACCGCCGAGCGCCGGCTGGGCAGATTGCGAGCTGCGGGAATGGCTCAACGGCGACGGCCTTAAGCTGCTGCCCAACGAGTTGCGCGCACTCATTAAAGGGGTCAAGAAGGTCTCGAACAATGTGGGCGCCGCCAACAGCGCATCGTGCCTGAGCGAGTTGCCCGCAACCCTTTGGCTGCCCGCCATGGTCGAGCTGTGCGGTACGCAACCGCCCGATTCGTTTACCGAGGGCTATCACTACCTGGCAGACATCTACAACGGCGAGGGCAGGGAGTATCAGCTCTTCCGCGAGCTCAAGGTGAGCCCGTATTCCACGAACGAGACGATGGTCCGCCAGTGGAAGGGCAAGGACACCTGTTGGTGGGAGCGCACGGTGAGCCCCGACACATCGGAGAGCAAAGGCACGCTCTATATGAACCGCGTGGGGCACGACGGCGACGTCTTTACGTACGCAACGCCTGCGGAAAAGCCAAGCAAGCTAACCTGTGTGATCCCCGGGTTCTGTATCTAGGCGGCGGGCGTCTTGCCGTGACGGGACCCCTCCCCGGCAATTGTCTCGATCTGTAACAGTAAGGGGTCAAAAACCTCTCTAGATGTTACAAATCAAGACATTTGAGTTGACCGCGGACGGTTTGTCTCGATCTGTAACATCTAGCAGGAAAAACGGTCCTTAGGCGTTACAGGTTGAGACGTTAAGTTGTGGCTCGATGTAATGTCTCGATCTGTAACAGTTACTCGACAAAAACGGGTCTAGTTGTTACAGATTGAGACATTAGACCGGCTACGGTCCGCCGACCTGGCTATCACCTCGACCAATACCAGAATGTCATACATTTCAATCTCCACTGGACACCCCCAGGGGGTATGGGTGTATAGTATCGGATGGTTAACATTTCCGACACTACGCCACAGAAAGGAGAAGCCATGGCTCAAGATAAGTTCGATGTGGGCGGCATGACGTGCGCCGCCTGCCAGGCGCACGTGGACCGTGCCGTGAGCAAGCTCGACGGCGTCCAAAGCGTCGCGGTCAACCTGCTCGCCGGCTCCATGCTGGTCGACTACGACCCCGCGCAGGTCTCCCCCGACGACATCTGTACCGCCGTCGATCGCGCGGGTTATTCGGCCTCGCCCGTTAGCACGGGCACCGATGCCGCCAACTCAAACGGCAACGCGCAAGCCAGGTCCGGCGCCGCCCATATGGAGTCGCCGACCAAAAAGTTGGAGGCCGCCGCCTCTGCCATGCACACCCGCCTCATCATCTCGATCATCTTCCTCATCCCACTGTTCTACATAGGCATGGGGCACATGCTCGGTTGGCCACTGCCCGGCGTCTTCACCGACCACACCCACAGCATGACGCTCGCGCTCACCGAGCTCGTCCTGCTCATTCCCATCGTCTACGTCAACGACGCATACTTTATCAACGGGTTTAAATCGCTTACGCACGGCGCGCCTACCATGGACGCCCTTATTGCCGTGGGCGCCACCGCGTCCATCGCCTGGTCGCTCTACGCCATGTTCATCATGGCCGACCAGCTAGCCGCGGGTCAGGTCCACGAGGCCATGATGACGAGCATGGACAACCTGTATTTTGAGAGCGCCGGCACGATCTTGTCGCTCGTCACCGTAGGCAAATATCTCGAGACACGCAGCAAATCCAAGACTGGCGGCGCCATCGAGGCGCTCATTGACCTGGCGCCCAAGACCGCGACCGTCGTGGCCGTCGACGGTACCGAGACCACCGTCGATGTCGATGCCATTCTGCCCGGCCAGGTGCTGCGTGTGCGCCCCGGCGAGTCCATCCCTGTCGACGGCGTGGTACTCGAGGGCGCTTCGGCCGTGGACGAAAGCGCACTGACCGGCGAGTCCATCCCCGTGGAGAAGACCGCCGGCGCCACCGTCAACGCCGCCACCGTCAACCGCACCGGATCGTTTACCTTCCGCGCTACGCGTGTGGGCGCTGACACGTCGCTCGCCAAGATTATCCAGCTCGTCGAGGACGCCAACGCCACCAAGGCACCCATTGCTCGACTGGCCGACAAGGTCGCCGGCGTGTTCGTGCCTGTGGTATTCGTGATCTCGGCCGTGACCTTTGTGGTGTGGATGGCACTGACCAGCGACGTGAATGAGGCGCTCACCTCCGCCGTCGCTGTGCTGGTGATCAGCTGCCCGTGCGCGCTGGGCCTGGCCACGCCCGTCGCCATTATGGTCGGCACCGGCAAGGGCGCCGAGATGGGCATTCTGTTTAAGAGCGCCGAGGCGCTGGAGAACCTGCGCAGCGTGGGCACCGTGGTGCTCGATAAGACGGGCACGGTCACCCGCGGCAAGCCTGCCGTGACCGATATCGTGGTAGCCACGCGCGCTGACGGCTCGCCCGCCATGAGCGAAAAGGCGCTGCTCAAGTTGGCCGCCGCGTTGGAGCGCTCGAGCGAGCACCCGCTGGCCGAGGCGATTATGGCCGAGTGTGAGACACGCGGGATCGTCGCGCGCATGGTCGAGGACTTTACTGCCGTGCCCGGGCGAGGCGTTACGGCGCGCGAGGGGCAAAACGCCATTGCAGCCGGCAACGTACGCCTGATGGACGAGCTGGGCGTTACCGTGCCCGCGGGTCTTGCCGAACAATTTGCCGCCGAGGGCAAGACGCCGCTGTTCTTTGCCAAGAACGGCGAGCTTGCCGGCACCATTGCCGTGGCTGACGAGGTCAAGGAGACGAGCGCCGGGGCCATCGCCGCACTGCGCTCGCTTGGCGTCGACGTGCGCATGCTCACCGGCGACAACCACGTGACGGCCGAGGCCATCGCCCGCCGCGTGGGACTGACCAGCAAGCAGGTCATCGCCGACGTGCTTCCCGCCGACAAGGAGCGCCACGTGCGCGAGCTGCAGGATGCGGGCAGTAAGGTCGCCATGGTGGGCGACGGCATCAACGACTCCCCCGCCCTGGCGCGCGCCGACGTGGGCCTTGCTATCGGCACCGGCGCCGACATCGCCAAGGAGGGCGCCGACGTGGTACTCATGCGCAGCGACCTCATGGACGTCGCCCGCGCCATCGAGCTTTCGCGCGCCACGATCCGCAACATCAAGCAGGACCTGTTCTGGGCGCTGTTCTACAACGGCATCGGCATTCCGCTGGCGGCGGGCGTGTTCTTCCCGCTCACCGGGTGGCAGCTCTCGCCGATGTTTGGCGCCGCGGCCATGAGCCTGTCGAGCGTATGTGTCGTAAGCAACGCTCTGCGCCTAAAATCCTTTAAGCCCAAAGTGGCAAAATAGGATCACCATTAAGTCCATTTAGAACGGGTTTTCCAGGTGCCCGAGATTGACCTGAAAGAGGAGCGACGCGTACTTTGGTACGCGAGCGACGGCTTGAAGGTCAAGGTCGGGTGCCTGGGAAAGCCGACACAACAGAGAGGAATACCCATGCGTTTCACAATCAAGACTTCCGGCCTCATGTGCGGCCACTGCGACGCCACCGTCGAGACGGCGCTGCTCAACGTAGCCGGCGTGACCGACGCCGACGCCGATCACGAGACCCAGACCGTCCAAGTGGAGTGCGCCGACACCGTGACCGCCGAGCAGCTCGCCGCCGCTGTCGAGGCCGCGGGCGAGAAGTTCCACGCCCTGTCCGTGGCCGCCGCGTAGCAGCTACCAGAAGCATTCGACCCCATCGACCAGAAACGAGGACCCGCTATGATGGCAGACCATAAATCGGTGACCCGCATGCTCAAGACGGCACGCGGTCAGATCGACGGCATCCTGCGGATGGTCGATGAGGACCGCTACTGCGTCGATATTTCCACGCAGCTCATGGCCACACAGGCGCTCCTCGCGCGCATTAACGCCGACGTGCTCAAGGCGCATATCGAGGGCTGCGTGACTTCGGCAATCGAATCGGGCGACGAAGACCTCAAAGCCGCCAAGCTCGCCGAAATCGAACGCGTCGTCGACAAACTCTCCAAGTAATTGGGGCATTGGGGACAGACTTCTTTGCACCGTCTTGGTATTCCGGGGACAGGTACGTTTGCACCACATTGGTGCAGATTAACCTGTCCCCCTTGCTCTAAATCGGGTATAAAGGCGTGCGGCATATCGAATGAAAGGCAATTTGCATGAATGACTTTATGAAGGGCCGCAATGGCGCTGACGAACTCACCATCGTGATGGGCTTCGCAGGCATTATCATCGCCATGATCGGTTCGATGGCTCGTATCCAGTGGCTCAGCTGGATTGCCATCGCCGTAATCGTGATTGGCGTGCTGCGCGGCCTGTCCAAAAATATCGATGCACGTCGCAAGGAGAACGAGGCCTTTGTCGCCGCGACTGCAAACGTACCCGGCTTGGGCAAGTTTGTAGCTAGCTTGGGCGGCGGAGCTGCAGCGGCCAGCACTTCACGCGCGGCCGGCACCAGTAAGGAAGACTTTGAACGTGCCAAGCGCACGGCCAAGAAGATGTGGAAGGGTCGCAAGACCACGGCATACCTCAAGTGCCCCAACTGCGGCCAGATGCTCTCCGTCCCCAAGGGCAAGGGCAAGATCCGCGTCACCTGCCCCAAGTGCCACGCCAAGATGGAAACCCGCTCCTAGCGCCCGCACGCGGGACAAATTAATCAGGTTTGGTTGTCCCAAATCTTAAGTATTTGTTCGATAAAAAAGCCGAGGCCTCGTGTTGAGACCTCGGCTTTTTACATGCGGCAACGGAGCTACACCTTTGTCACACCTATGCCACACCGTCGCGGGCGAGCTCCTCGGCCAGCGCCTCGGCCGGCATGGCCATAATCGCGTCGAGCTCGGCGTCCACCTCGGGAATACGCTTTACCTTGAGCTTGCGTACCAGATCACCGCGACACATCACATGTATCGGCTCACGCAGAGCGCACAGGTCATCGAGCGGATTCTTGCGCGTCACCAGGATATCGGCGGCCTTGCCGCACTCGATCGCACCGGTCTCGCCGCCCAGCCCCAGGAGCTTGGCATTGACCTGCGTAGCCGTATGCAGCGCAAAGGCGTTGCTCACGCCGACATACTTGGCAAAATAGGCCACCTCACGCCACATGTCGTACTGCGTCACGAACGGGCAGCTCGAATCTGTGCCAAGGCCCACCTTAACGCCAGCTTCCAACGCCGCACGAGCACTCTCGATAATGCCCGAGCACACGATGTCGCCGTTCTTCTTTTGCGTGTCAGTCGAATGGGTCTTCTCCGGATCGAGCAACACAAACGGCAGCGCCGGGCTGATAGTGCAGGTAACGCTGGGCGCACGTCCCTCGAGCTGTGTGCCCGCGGCGCCACGGTACAGCTCCAGGATCTCGGGCGTCATCGGGGCACCGTGCTCGATCGTGTCGACCCCGGCCTCAAGCGCGGCCTTCACGCCCTCGGTGCTCTCGACATGAGCCATAACCGGCAGGCCCACCTCGTGCGCCGCCTTGCACGCCGCCGCGGCAACCTCCACCGGCATACGCAGCACGCCCGGCTCGCCCACCTCGGTCGCATCGAACACACCGCCCGTTACGAATAGCTTAATGACGTCGGCGCCGCGCGCATACAGGTCTCGCACCTGCTCGACTGCCTCAACGGGGCTGTTGGCCACCTGGGCGAACAAGCCCGCGCCATGGCCGCCCGGCACCGTGACGCCCGTTCCCGGCGCTACCAGGCGCGGACCCTGATACTTGCCGGCGTCGATAGCGTCGCGCACGGCAATGTCGGCAAACAGCGGGTCGCCCGCGCCGCGCACTGTGGTCACGCCGCTTGCCAGCTGCTGCTGGGCACTGCCCTTGAGGATGCGGCGGACGATGGCACGGCCCACGGGATTATCGAGTTTCTTCATCAGCGCTCCCGCATCGCCGGCCGAGACAGGCTTGCCCGAGCCGCACAGGTGCACGTGCATATTGATGAGACCGGGCATGAGATACGCACCACCCAGGTCGATAACCTCGGCACCTGCAGGCACCTGCGCCACAGCACTCGGCCCCATCCATGTGATGACACCGCGCTCAACGGCCACGGCCATATCGGGTTGCGGCTCCATATGCTCCGAACCATCCAGAATGGTCGCATTGATAAACAACGTAGAACGATCGGCAGACGCTATATCGAGCTCCTCCCCCTCAGAAAACTTGAACATCTGTCCATTATTATCCAGCGCGGCAGGATTGCTGCGGACATATCGGTTAACGGAGGGAAGAGGGGATGTGGGGGGACGGAATACGTTGCAGCCCCACCCCAGCAACATCAGGGGAATGTCTCGATCTGTAACAGGTACAGGGTTATTGGGCCCCTTGATGTTACAGATCGAGATCTTTCGGCAGCCGCCAACCTTCCGTCTCAATCTGTAACAGTTACGAGGCCAAACGGTCCCTTGTTGTTACAGATTGAGACAAACTCGGCAGGAACAACCACCTCCGCGTCAGTTGCACCCCTTAGCGCCCATACCACTGCCGTCTCCATTCCTCCGCCAGATTGACCCGCTGCGGAATGCCCGCCAGTCTCATCTTTTCAGCCAGCTTCCCCGGATTCTTGAGCTCATCAAACGTAAACCGAAGCACCTTGTGCCCGAGCATTGTCAGATGAGATTCCCGCTGACGCTCTGCCACGAATGGATCGACCGACTCCCGATCCCTACCATCCTGCAGGGTATACTTTCCCTTCCCGTCGAGCTCGCCGATGACACACGTCCCGTCCTCGAGCCGCCAAAAATAGTCGACGCGAAACACCTGGCTCGGATCGAGCGGGTCGCGAAACTCCACCTGCAGCTCCGGAACCGGAAAGCCGTACGCAATAAAGAACGCTCGGAACCGAGACTCGCCACCGTTTTCGGACAGCCCGTCCGCATACGACGCAATCACCTGCGCTCTGCGATGCCCGTGCTTGCCTTCACAATCTATACGAAGCCGCTCACAAAAGTCATCGCGCGATACGCCCCTTGCCCTCAATGCAGAATCGGCAATCGCCAACCCGTACGAAAACGGCGCGCGCAGCAGGCAATCCTCCACCGTGCGCCAAAACGACGTCACCCGCACGCCATCAACACGCTCGAGCGTGCCCGCCATCTGCGGACGCAACAACCTGCACCCGCTGCTCAACGTCACCGAACAACCCGTCTTAACAAGAAAACGCGGCCCGAGCAGATCATTCGGCACCTCCAGACCCCACAAAAGCGCCGCGTCATATCCCCAAAACGCCCAATCGGGATGAAATTCCGCAAGGCCCTTAATAGTCCTCAGCGCTCGCTCAGTCGGCGTCAACACATCCCATTCATGCCGAAAACAGAACAGGTACGGCTCGGGCTCCGCGATATCGTCGGTTCCAACATGGCGTCGCAGCCACATGAGCTCGGTATTGTCATGCGTTGCGAGCAGCGCACCTTGCTTGGCCGTCTCCGTGAGCCGCGCGAGCATCCTATTCCGCGCCAACGTGTTGCGAGTCGCATGTTTGTGTTTGAGAACGGCATTAGACACTTTCATCACCACCACGTCAGACAAATGGACCATCGTCACCGTTGCCTCCGCTGACAAATGTCTTGATCTGTAACAGGAAGACCGATTTTTGGCCGCTAGATGTTACAGATCGAGATCTTTCGACACCGCGTCCAACCTTTGTCTCAATTTGTAACAGGTAGGTCGAGTTTTGGCCTGTAGATGTTACAGATTGAGACATTCCCCCAACCAGGTGCCAAACGTCTCGATCTGTAACAGTTAGACGTTCTCCAGGGCCCTAAACGTTACAGATTTAGACAAATCAGCAGCGCCCAAGCATTCGTCTCGATCTGTAACAGGTAGACCGGTTTTTTGTCCCTAAACGTTACAGATCGAGACAAATAGACACGCGGCGGCGCTGCGACAGCCCATCCCTTACTCCCATTCCTGTTCGTAGATGTTGAGCGACTTCACGTACCGCCCCTGGGCGCCCATGATGTCGCGGACCAGGCGCAAAAAGAAGCTGACGCACGAGGTGTCAAAGCCGTCCTGCAGATCCTCGGGATGCACCGCACCCGGTCCATCGACCGCCGTGTCACTCAGGCGCGCGATGTCATACAGATAGAGCTGTCCCGCCGTCAGCCAGACATCGTCGACGCAGGCGAGGCGCACCGCGATCGCGCCATCGTTCCAGTGCTCCTTTTGCACGATATGCGGGTCGTAGACATCAAAGCGAAGGTCTGTGCGCGTATCCTTCAGCACAACCATGCCGTTCGCAGGATCCTTGTCCAAAATGCCAAAGCGCGAGAAATACTGCGTGTCGCATACCTGCTCGAGCCGCTTGAGCGAGGCAGGCGAAAGCGATGCCGGCGGCTCATCAACATACAGCTCGAGCAGCGTCTTGCCATGGCGATAGGGGCGCTCGAAGAGCAGCCAATCGGTAAATGCCATGTTGTAGGCCATGATTTCGTTTTGGGAAGGCTCGGTGCAATAGCCGAGCCACGGGTCGACAATGATCTCGAACTGTTCGCGCGCCGGCTCCAAAAACTGAAACTTCCGCAGCATCCAAAAATGGGCCATGTCGGCAATATCGTTGCCAACGGCTTCGGCCAGATGCGCTCGGTCTAAAACGTGGTCAGTCACGGCATCCTCCTCAAACTGATGAACCTCAATTTGAGCTTACGAGGAGGGTGGGCAGCCACTGTCAGCACGGACAAAATAGGCCTCCGGCTGCAAACCAACTGCTGACCAAACACTTGACGGGATGCTTGACCGAAAATGCGCACCGCAATAAAACCGCAGGTAAACATAGACGGCCAACCCGCCCTTTTGAGCCATATGCCCACAGCCACCACAGAAACAACAGGTGACCACAGCTCAAGAAGTCGACAAATGAACACCCGTACGTCAACAAACGAGCAAATCGCTCGCAAAGAGTGTCCCCAACGACTAGACAAAAAAATGACTAGTCATTGGGGACGTTCTTAAATGACTACGTTACAGCTCCAGCGCATCGGCGACTTCGGCTGCGCAGGCCAGGGCATCGGCCATGGCGTTTACCACGAGCGAGCTGCCGTTGCGAGCATCACCCGCCACATACACCGGCGCGGCATCCGCGGCGACGCCGTCGACACGGGCCGCAAGGTGCGAGCCCTCGGCAGCCATCACCGGCAGCGGACGACCAGCGGTGGCAACAGGCACGCCAACGGCGTCGAACACGCCATGCTCGGGACCCGTAAAGCCGCAGGCGATGAGCACCAGCTGGGCCGGCACCTCGTGCTCGGAGCCCGCGATGCGCTCGGGCTTGCCAGCCGACCAATCCAGATCGACCACGCGCAGGCCCGCGGCCGCGCCCTTCTTGTCCAACAGTACCTCGAGCGTATCCACACCCCAAGCGCGCATCTCGCCGCCCATGGCAGCGATGGCCTCCTGCTGGCCGTAATCGGTCTTCTTCACGTTGGGCCACTGCGGCCAGGGGTTGCTCGCCGCGCGCGCATCAGGCGCCGCCGGCAAGAACTCAAACTGGCGCACGCTGCGCGCACCCTGACGTACCGCGGTGCCCACGCAGTCGTTACCGGTATCGCCGCCGCCAATGACCACAACGTCCAGGCCGCGTGCATCGATGGCAGGCTCGCCGCCATCGAGCACCGAGACGGTCGAAGCCGTCAGGTAGTCCACGGCATACACCACGCCCGGGGCATCAATGTTCGCAGCCGAAAGCCCACGCGGAGCACGGGCGCCGGCAGCCACCACGACGGCGTCAAAGCCATTGAGCTTGGCCGCCACCGCAGGGTTCGTAACGTCAGCACCCAGCTCGAACACAATGCCCAGCTCGCGCATGAGCGCCACGCGACGGTCGAGCACGGACTTCTCGAGCTTCATGTTGGGAATGCCGTACATGAGCAGACCGCCCGGGCGGTCGTCGCGCTCAAACACCGTCACGCGGGCGCCACGACGCGCAAGCTCCCATGCTGCCACCAGACCAGCGGGACCGGAGCCCACCACGGCAACCGTGGGTGCGCCCTCCCCCGCCGGCTCAAAGCGGCGCGGACCGCCGTTGGCCCACTCGTGGTCGCTGATCGCACGCTCGTTGTCGTGAATCGTCGTGGGCTGGCCGTCAACCGAGCCCAGATTGCACGCGGCCTCGCACAGAGCCGGGCACACGCGGCTCGTGAACTCGGGCATGGGCGAGGTGAGCGACAGACGCTCGGCCGCCTCGTCCCAGCGACCGCGATACACCAGCTCATTCCACTCGGGAATCAGGTTGTGCAGCGGGCAGCCGCTCGGGCGCGCCTTGCCAAAGCTCGCGCCCATCTGGCAAAACGCCACGCCGCACATCATGCAGCGGCTCGCCTGAGCACGGCGCGCGTCATCGTCGAGCTCCACGTACAGCGGATCGAAATCGCGGCTGCGCTCCTCCACGGGGCGAAGCTCGTGGGTCACGCGATCGATATCAAGAAAAGCACCGGGCTTACCCATGGCACTTACGCCTCCTTCTTGGTCGAAGCAACAGAGCTGGCAGCGGCGGCCACAGCACCGGCGCCACCCGCCACATCAAAGCGAGCAACATCCTCGGCACTCGCGCGACCGGTCACGATGTCAAACGCCAGTTCCTCGGCCTGCGCATGCGTCTTGCCCGCGCCCTCGGCGGCGGCGACAATCGCCAGCACGCGTTCGTACTCGGTCGGGATGACCTTCACAAAGTGCTTGCTCATCGAGTCAAAGCTGTAGAGCAGCTTAATGCCGCGTGGGCTCTGGGTCGCGTCCACGTGCTCCTGGATGAGCTCGCGGATCTGCGCCAGCTCGTCGGCCGTCGGTGCCTTGAGCTCAACGCTCTCGTGATTCACGCGGGCATCGAGCGTGCCGTACTGGTCATAGACATAGGCCACGCCGCCCGTCATGCCGGCGGCGAAGTTCTGCCCGACCTCGCCCAAGATGAGCGCCAGACCTCCCGTCATGTACTCGCAGCCATGGTTGCCGCAGCCCTCGACCACCACCGTGGCACCGGAGTTGCGTACGCCAAAGCGCTGGCCGGCCAGGCCGTTAATGAAGCCGCGGCCACTCGTAGCGCCAAAGAAAGCAACGTTGCCCACGATGATGTTCTCGTCGAACTTGTAGGTCGCATGCGGGTTGGGGCGCACCGACACCTCGCCGCCCGAAAGGCCCTTACCAAAGTAGTCGTTGGCGTCGCCGCACACGTTGAGCGTTATGCCGCGCGGCAGGAACGCGCCAAAACTCTGACCGGCCGAACCATCGCAATCGATGGTGATGGAGCCGGCGGGCAGGCCCTCGGGATGCGCCTTGGTCACCGCGTTGCCCAAGATGGTGCCCACGCAGCGGTTGACGTTGGCGATGTCGGCGCGGAAGCGAATCGGGCGCAGGTGCGCACGGGCATCGGCCGTATAGGGCACAAACAGCGTGGAATCGAGCGTCTTGTCGAGCTCGCTGTCCGCAGCCATCTGGGGCAGGAAGTGGCGACCGTCGGCACCCGGGATGTGGGCACCAAACTCACAGGTCGCGCTCGCCAGCACGGGCGATAGATCGAGCAGGTTGGCCTTGCGGTTGCCCGGGACCTCGATCTGGCGCAGGCACTCGGGATGGCCGACCATCTCGTCGACGGTGCGGAAGCCCAGGCTCGCCATGACCTCGCGCAGCTGCTCGGCAACAAAGAGCATAAAGCGTTCGACGTGCTCTGGCTTGCCGCGGAAGCCGCGACGCAGGCGGCAGTTTTGCGTAGCGATGCCGGCGGGGCAGGTATCCTGCTGGCAGTCGCGCTGCATGAGGCAGCCCATCGAGATGAGCGGCATGGTCGCAAAGCCAAACTCCTCGGCACCCAGCAGGCAGGCGACGGCGACGTCAGTGCCGTCCATGAGCTTGCCGTCGGCCTCGAGCACCACGCGCGAGCGCAGGCCGTTTTGCAGCAGCGTCTGCTGGGCCTCGGCAAGACCGAGCTCCAGCGGCAGACCGGCGTGCCAAATGGAATCGCGAGCAGCGGCACCCGAGCCGCCGTTGTGGCCGCTGATCAAAATCTTGTCGGCAGCGCCCTTGGCAACACCAGTGGCGATGGTGCCGACGCCGGCCTCGCTGACCAGCTTGACCGACACGCGCGCGCCGGGGTTGGCGTTCTTAAGGTCAAAGATCAGCTCTGCCAGGTCCTCGATGGAGTAGATGTCGTGGTGCGGCGGAGGCGAGATCAGGCCGATACCGGGCGTGGACTGACGGACCTCGGCGATCCAGGGGTAGACCTTCTTGCCGGGCAGGTGGCCGCCCTCGCCGGGCTTGGCGCCCTGGGCCATCTTAATTTGAATCTCAAAGGCGCTGCACAGATAGCGGCTCGTCACGCCAAAGCGCGCACTTGCCACCTGTTTGATGGCGGAGTTCTTGGAGTCACCGTTGGCCAACGGGGTCTCGCGACGCGGATCCTCGCCGCCCTCGCCGGAGTTGGAACGGCCGTGTAGGCGGTTCATGGCGATGGCCACGCACTCGTGTGCCTCTTTGCTGATGGAGCCATACGACATAGCGCCGGTGTTAAAGCGGCGGACGATGTTGAGCGCGGGCTCGACCTCGTCGAGTGCCACCGGAGTGCGGCCGCTGGCATCAAAGTCCAGCAGGTCGCGCAGGCGCACGGCACGGCCGGTGCGGTGCAGGCGGGCGCTGTACTCCTTAAAGGTGTTGTAGCTGTCCTCACGGCAGGCGGTCTGCAGCAAGTAGACAGTCTGCGGATCGATGAGGTGATCCTCGCCGCCGAGCGGGCGCCACTTGGTCAGGCCCAGCGTGGGCAGTTGATCGGGAGCCGGGCTCTTAAGGATAGCGAGCGCGGCGTCGTAGCGCTCGTTTTGCTCGCGCTCAACGTCCTCGACACCCATACCGCCCACACGGCTCACCGTGCCGGCGAAGTACGCGTTGACGAACTCCGGCGTAAAGCCAACGGCCTCAAAGATTTGCGCGGAGTGGTAGCTCTGCACCGTGGAGATGCCCATCTTGGACATGATGGAGACGATGCCCGCCGTCGCGGCCTTGTTGTAGTTGGCGATGCCCTGCTCGGCTGTCACGTCCAGATCGCCGTGCGCCGCCAAGTCGCGGATGCACGCATGCGCGTTGTACGGGTAGATGCCGCTTGCGGAGTAGCCCACCAGCGCCGCAAAGTCGTGTGGAGACACGGCATCGCCGCACTCCACCACGATATCGGCAAAGGTGCGCACGCCGGCACGGATCAGGTGGTTGTGCACGCAGCCCACGGCGAGCAGCGACGGCACGGGCACCTCGCCCGCTCCGGCGCGATCGCTCAGCACCACGATGTTCACGCCATCGCGAACCGCAGCCTCGACGTCTTCGGCAAGCTGCTTGAGCGCAGCCTGCAGCGCGCCCTCGCCGGCATCGCAGCGGTAGACGGCACGGAAACGGCGGGTCTTAAAGCCCACGCGGTCGATGGCGCAGATGCGGTCAAACTCCTCCTCGCTCAGCAGCGGACGCTCCAGGCGCACCAGCTGGCAGGCCGTACGGGAGTCCTCGAGCAGGTTGCCGTGGTTGCCCAGGTAGAGCGTGGTCGAGGTGACCATATGCTCGCGAAGGGCGTCGATCGGCGGGTTCGTGACTTGAGCGAACAGCTGATAGAAATAGTCGTAGAACGAGCGCGTCTTCTTGGACAGGCAGGCCAGCGGCGCATCGATGCCCATCGAAGCAAGCGGTGCCTTGCCCTGCTGGGCCATGGGACGCACGACCTCGTCGACGTCATCCCAGTGGTAGCCAAGCTTGGCCATACGCACGGCGGCGGGCACCTCGGCGTCCTCGGCGGGCGTTGCCGCAACGGGCTCATCGAGCGCGTCAACGGTTAGCGTCTCCTCGGCAATCCAATCACGGTAGGGCTTTTCCTTGGCGTAACGGGCGCGCAGCTCGTCGTTGTAGATCACGCGGCCGCGGGCAAAGTCGACCTCGAGCATCTGGCCCGGTCCCAGGCAGCCGCTCGTCAGGATGTTCTCGGGACGCACCTCGATGGTGCCCACCTCGCTTGCCAGCATAAAGCGACCGTCGCGCGTCACATAGTAGCGGGCGGGACGCAGGCCGTTACGGTCGAGGGCGGCGGCCAGCGTGCGACCGTCGGTAAAGGCGATGGCCGCCGGGCCATCCCACGGCTCCATGAGCATGGACTGGTAGGCGTCGTAGGCGCGACGCTCCTCACTCAGACTATCGTTGTGGTCCCACGGCTCGGGCAGCAACATGGACGCGGCACGCGTGAGCGGGCGACCGTTCATGACCAAAAACTCAAGCACGTTGTCCAGAATCGCGGAGTCGGAACCCTCGCGGTTGATGATGGGCATCACGCGCTCAAGATCGTGCTGCAACACGGGGCTGTACAGGTTGGGTTCGCGGGCGCGAATCCAGTTGACGTTGCCCTTGAGGGTGTTGATCTCGCCGTTGTGAATGATAAAACGGTTGGGGTGCGCACGCTCCCAGCTGGGCGTGGTGTTGGTGGAGTAGCGCGAGTGGACGAGCGCCACGGCCGTCTTGACGGCGGCGTCGTTGAGGTCGATGAAGAAGCGGCGCATCTGCGTGGCGACCAGCATGCCCTTGTACACGATGGTGCGCGAGCTCATGGAGCACACATAGAAGATCTTGTCGCGCAGGGCGAACTCAGCGTCGGCCTTCTTTTCGATGGTGCGGCGGCACACGTACAGGCGGCGCTCGAATGCGTCGCCGGCCGGCGTGTCGTCGGGGCGGCCCAGAAAGGCCTGCAGGATGGTAGGCATGCAGGCGCGGGCCGTCTCGCCCAGGTCGTGCGGGTCGACGGGCACCTCGCGCCAAAAGAGCAGCGGCACGCCGGCCTCGGCGCAGCCCTCCTCAAACACGCGACGGGCATCCTCTACGCCCTTGTCGTCCTGCGGGAAGAACAGCATGGCCACGCCATAGTCGCCCTCTGCCGGCAGAATCTGGCCGCACTTTTGAGCCTCTTTGCGGAAAAAGTGATGCGGGACCTGAAACAGGATGCCGGCGCCGTCGCCGGTATTCTTCTCGAGTCCCGTACCGCCGCGGTGCTCCAAGTTGACCAGAATGGACAGCGCATCGTCCAGAATCTGGTGATGGCGCTCGCCGTTGATATCGGCAAGCGCGCCGATGCCACATGCATCGTGGTCGAATTCGGGGCGATAAAGGCCCTGCTGCTGAGCGGAATCTGCCTGCATCGCGATCCTCCCCTAGATATTTAGACAGTCAGTTGAATAGGCATACTAGGAGCATCGCCGACCCGTTGTGTTTCCCACCCGTTTCGAAACAATCGCGTAACGCACGCCCTGCGAGTGGACACCGCCGACCTCAAGGGCGACAACATAGGCCCCAAGTTCGGCCTGCAAACTCACCTCTTCAAACATCTCAATCTGTAACAGTAAGACCCAATTTCCATCCCTAGTTGTTACAGATCGAGACATTTCGGCAGCCCCCCTTCACCATCCCATTCAAATAGAACAATTTTGTTAGTCTTGGTTAACTTTTTGGCCTAAAACGGGTATCCTTTGCGGCGTCAAGCAAACGGCACGCACACCGTGCCAGATCAAGGAGACCCCTATGGCGCACCAAGCAGACCAGCAGACGATGCAACTCGTCCTTATCCGTCACGGAGAGTCCGAGTGGAACAAGCTCAACCTGTTCACCGGCTGGACCGATGTCGAACTCACCGACACGGGCCGCGAAGAGGCGGCGGCAGGCGGCCGCGCCCTCAAAGAAGCCGGTTTCGACTTTGACGTCTGCTACACTTCGCGCCTCAAGCGCGCGATCCACACCCTCAACATCGTGCTCGGCCAAATGGATCGCGAGTGGCTGCCCGTCATCAAATCCTGGAAGCTCAACGAGCGCCACTACGGTGCGTTGCAGGGTCTCAACAAGGCCGATGCCGCCGCGGAGCACGGCGACGAACAGGTGCTCATCTGGCGCCGCTCCTTCGATGTCTGCCCGCCGGCACTCGAGCCGGGCGACAGTCGCGACCCCCACACCCAGGAGCAATACCGCGACATCGCGCCCGACCAGCTGCCCTATACCGAATGCCTCAAGGACACGATAGCCCGCGTCTGGCCTTATTTTGAGGATGAGATTCGCCCCCAGATGCTCGCCGGCAAGCGCGTACTCATCGCCGCACACGGCAACTCCCTGCGCTCACTCGTCATGAAGCTCGAGCACCTCACGCCCGAGGAGATCCTCAAGGTCAACATCCCCACCGGCGTGCCGCTCGTCTACACCTTCGATACCGATTTCAATGTCCTCGACAAGCGCTACATCGGCGACCCGGCGACCATCGCCGCCAAGATCGACGCCGTGGCCAATCAGGGCAAAGCGCACAAGTAGCCCCAACCCAAATCCGACGCGTGGCGCCGCACGACCCAGATGCGACGTCACGCCGCCCATACACAGGAGCGCACCATGCTCAACCGTCTCAAACAACACTTTGGCTCCCGACGCACCGGTGGTCACGGAGGCCTAGACATTGCGCGGCATATCGGCCCCGGGCTGCTCGTGACCGTCGGCTTTATCGACCCGGGCAACTGGGCCTCCAATATGGCCGCGGGCTCGCAGTTTGGCTACGCGCTGCTGTGGATCGTCACGCTGTCCACGATTATGCTCATCGTGCTGCAGCACAACGCGGCGCACCTGGGTATCGCCACGGGCGCCTGCCTTGCCGAGGCCACGACACGTTACCTCCCCCGCTTCGTCGGGCGCACGGTGCTCGCCAGTGCCTATCTCGCGACCATCGCCACCGCCATGGCCGAGGTCCTGGGCGGCGCGATTGCCCTTCAAATGCTCTTTGGGCTGCCCGTGCGTGCGGGCTGCGTCATCGTGGCGGCAGTATCGATGGCGATGCTCATGACGAACTCCTACAAGCATGCCGAACGCTGGATCATCGCCTTCGTAGGCGTGGTAGGACTCTCGTTTTTGGCCGAGCTTGCACTAGTCAAGGTCGACTGGCCGCAAGCCGTCGCAAGCTGGATCACGCCCAGTATGCCCACTGGCTCTGCCGCGATTATCGTGAGTGTCCTGGGTGCGGTCGTTATGCCACACAACCTTTTTCTGCACTCCGAGGTCATCCAATCTATGCACTTCGAAGGCCAAGGCGAGCAGGTTATCGAAGAACGTCTGCGCTACGAGCTCTTCGACACGCTCTTTTCGATGGGCGTGGGCTGGGCAATCAACTCGGCCATGGTCATCCTGGCCGCAACGACCTTCTTTGCGCACGGCATTGTCGTAGACGACCTCGCCGTCGCAGCGGCCACGCTCTCCCCCATCTTGGGCCCGGCAAGCTCAACTATCTTTGCGGTAGCGCTGCTGTTCGCGGGACTATCGAGCAGCGTGACGGCGGGCATGGCGGCGGGCACCATCACCGCGGGCATGTTCGACGAGGAATACGACATCCACGACCGACACTCATCGATTGGGGTGGCGGCCTGTTTCGTCGGCGCAGTGACGGCGTGCCTAGTCGTCCCAAATCCTTTTGAAGGTCTCATCTGGAGTCAGGCACTGCTGTCGCTTCAGCTGCCGATTACGGTCTTTGTGCTCATACGGCTCACCAGCTCACGCCGCGTCATGGGCAAATACGCCAACTCGCGTCCACTCAACGCGCTGCTTGTAGGAATCGGCGTCATCGTAACGGTTCTCGATGTCGTGTTGTTGACAGGGATGTAATGGGGCGGGGCACCTACCCAGGCAAACGTCTCGATCTGTAACATCTAGACCCGCTTTTGATGTCTAGATGTTACAGATCGAGATCATTCCGAGGGACAGCTCCGTTTGTCTCAATCTGTAACAAGTGGACCCAATTTCCACCGTTAGACGTTACAGATTAAGACAAAAGGTCGGCCGGACTCACAACAGACAGGATCGGCCAACAGCAACCGTGATCCCTTGGGGACGGAGGAAAAGGGTCCCGGCCGGGATATCCGACCGGGACCCTTGGACAGAGCTATGTGTTGCCGTGAGCCGCGTGCCGACGAGCTACTCCTCGACGAGCTCAAACTGATCGGGACCGACGCCGCACACCGGGCACACGTAATCCTCGGGCAGCTCGGGCGTGTCGACCTCAACCTCGTAACCACAAACGATGCACACGAACTTATACGTCTTCTTCTCCTCAGTCATGATGTTCTCCTCTCGAACGCGACTGGTGATGTACTTCATCTATTAGTATAGATTCTCAATAATATAATGCAAGTTTTTTTAAAACATTTCTAGCCTTGATACGAGGACGCCTTCGGAGGCGTCTTGCCCTTCAGGACCTTATGGTAGTAATCGTAGGTGAGCGGCGTCTCGTCGCTCAGGCGCTCGGCATCCTCGACCTCGCCGATAAACAGTAGATGCGTGCCCACATCCACAGTGTCGATCAAACGGCAGCTAAACAGGGCCGCCGCGTGCTCGGGCACATAGGGCATGCCCAAAGCCGTCTCGCGGGTCTCGTATTTGGCAAACTTGTCATAATCGCTGCTGGTGCGGAACCCAAAGTTACCGATGTAGAGCATGTCGGCGGTCTGATCGATCACGGTCAGCGCGAACGCTTTGGCCGAAGCGATGACGCCCGAGGTGACGTTGTTCTTGTTCACGGCAATCGAGATGCGCGGCGGGGCGGATGTCACCTGCACCGCCGTGTTGATGACGCAGCCGGCGCGCAGCCCGTCTGCAGCGGAGCTCACCACGTACAGGCCGCTCGGCATGGTAAAGAACGCAGTTTTGTCCATAACGATCACTCCCCTAACTCGGGTTGGAACCTCATGGATGTATGTACCCACAAAAAAGGCAGCGCCCATAACGGACGCCGCCTTTGAAACATATGTGTCAGAACAGTAAGAAAGATAAGACACCCGCAGTTGCGGTGAAATAGGGACTGAATAGCCCCTCAAACAGGCAAAACAGTCCGTATTCCACCGCAACTTATGAAGGACGGTCAGCGGTTGCGTTCCTTGAGGGCGCGGTCGATCTCGCGTTGGACATCACGCTTGGCCATGTCCTCGCGCTTGTCGTAGAGCTTCTTGCCGCGACCCAGGCCCAGCAGCAGTTTTACGCGACCGCCGGTATTAAAGTAGAGCTCCAACGGAACCAGCGCATAACCACGGTTGCGAAGTTTGCCGTCAAGAAAGTCGATCTCCTTGCGGTGCAGCAGCAGACGGCGCCGACGGTCGGGATCGCGATTCCACACGCCACCATGGCTATAAGGGTGGATATGCAGGCCGACGAGCCAGCACTCCCCGCCACGAATCAGTGCAAAGGTATCGGTAATCTGGCACGCGCGCTCGCGAATCGACTTGACCTCGGTACCGCTCAGCTCAATACCGCACTCAAACGTCTCATCGATAAAGTACTCGTGATGTGCCGAGCGATTCTTGGAAATGAGCTTGCGCTCGCGCTTACTGGGCATCGCCGGCCTCCTTGGCGCCATCGGCGTTTGAGCCCGCAGCCTCGCGCTTTGCCCTGCGCTCGGCATTGAGCTCGGCATCGCTCTCGCGCACCAGCTTGATAATCGCCGCGCATGCCTCCTCGCCCACCAGGTCGCGGGCACGGACCGTCAGACGCGTAGCCTCCTGCTTGTCGCCGTCGCTTGCAGCATCGGTCGCGCACATGATCAGGCAGATGGCGATCTCGGCCGAAGGCGAGGTCGGCACGCCCTGCAGGGCGAGCTCACCCATCACATGGTCGTCACTCTCGTCCGCGGCATCCGGATAGGTGGTATGGATCTTGTTGAGCAGGCGCGTCGTATGCGCATCATTGGGCGCCAGGCGCAGCGCCAGACGTGCGCAGCCCACGGCAGCCGAAATGTTCTCGGTCTCGGGCTCCAAGAAGTACTGACCCAAGTTGGTGTAGGCGCGTGCGGCGCACTTACCGTCACTCGCGCGCTCCAGCACCGAGAACGAGAGCGATGCCCACTCCTGCTTGTCCTCGAGCGCGCGGAACAGCTCGGCCAAGTCCAAGCGATAGTTGCAGTTCATGGGATCCCAACGCACGGCCTGCATCAGGGCATTCCGAGCACTCACATAATCCTGCTGGCGAATGTAGGCAAACGCCATGTCGGAGTACAGGCGGTCAAAGGGAACCTCGACCTGCACCAGCTCGCGCGGATCCTTCTCCACGCGGCGATAGGCCAGGCGCTCAAACTTGCTGTCGAAGCTAAAGTACTGGCGCTTCTCCTCCGTCTTGCACTCAGCGTCGATATACTCCTCGGCGAGCTCCACCAGACGCTCAAGCAGCGGCGTCGCCGTAGCCAGGTCGCCCTGCGCCAGATAGTTCTCGGCATACGTGATGTCTTCCAAGCTGATAGGCAGGTCCATGACAACTCCTCGGTCCGGGCGGCAGACTCAACGCGCGCCTTAAATATCGGTCAATACACAAAACCCGGGTCTCTTACGAGGCCCGGGCGTTCAATTTTGGTAGCCCGTACCAGATTCGAACTGGTGATCTCCGCCTTGAGAGGGCGGCGTCC
>NZ_JADNDZ010000094.1 GCF_015552075.1 Collinsella aerofaciens | reverse complement strand
AGCTGCGGGAACGGCCTGTCCGCCTAATGTGTTCGGCTGAGATCGGAAATCAACCAAAAGTTGGTCGATTTTCGGCGAATGGTTACATGCCATGAAAAAGCCCCGACCTCACAACGTGAGATCGGGGCAAGAGCGGTATGTAGGTTTTTGCTACTCGGCGTCGGCGAAGCCATTGGGGTTGTGGCTCTGCCAGTTCCAGCTATCGCGGCACATGTCCGCGATGTCGTACTGGGCCTTCCAGCCCATCATACGCTCGGCCTTGGAGGCATCGCACCAGTTGGCAGCGATGTCACCGGCGCGGCGCTCGCGGATCACGTAGGGCAGCTCCTTGCCACAAGCCTTGGAGAAGGCGGCGATGACCTCGAGTACCGAGGTGCCGGTGCCGGTGCCCAGGTTAAAGATCTCGACGCCGGTCTTGCCGTTCATCCAGTTAAGGGCGGCAACGTGACCAGAGGCCAGATCGCACACGTGGATGTAGTCGCGCACGCCGGTGCCGTCGGGGGTGGGGTAGTCGTTGCCAAAGACCTGAACGGCCTCGAGCTTGCCCACGGCAACCTGGGCGACATAGGGCACCAGGTTGTTGGGGATGCCCTTGGGGTCCTCGCCGATCAGGCCTGACGGATGAGCGCCGATGGGGTTGAAGTAACGGAGCAGCACGACGTCCCACTCGGGGTCGGCGGTGTGGACGTCCATAAGGATCTGCTCGATCATCCACTTGGTCCAACCATAGGGGTTGGTCGCGGGCTTCTTAGGATCCTCCTCGGTGACGGGCGGGTTGTCCGGGTCGCCGTAGACGGTCGAGGAGCTCGAGAAGATGATGGACTTGCAGCCATGGCTGCGCATGACGTCGATGAGCACCAGGGTGTTCTCGATGTTGTTGTGGTAGTACTCGACGGGCTTGCTCACCGACTCGCCGACGGCCTTAAAGCCGGCAAAGTGGATGACGCGGTCGATCTGATGGGTATCGAAGATCTTGTTCATCGCATCGCGGTCGAGCACGTTGGCCTCGTAGAAGGTGAGGTTCTTGGCGGCCTCGTCGCCCACGATGGTCTTGACGCGGTCGACGGCGACGGCGCTGGAGTTGGAGAGATCATCGACGATGACGACCTGGTAGCCACCCTCGAGCAGCTGAACGACGGTGTGCGAGCCGATAAAGCCGGCGCCACCGGTAACGAGGACGCAGGTGTCTTTGGGGTCGAGTGCTTTGGACATGTAGTCTCCTATCGAATCAGGAACACTTCTTCAGGGGAGTATAGCGCAGGCAGGGACGCCCAAATCGTGCGCTGTAGGAAAAGCAGAGGATTATGTTAACGTACTCATAACAGAGCTTGCGTACGCATAACCTGATCTTTGGTATTTGCTTACGAGCCGCCGACCTTGCAGTTTCCTGCCGTTCGTGGAAATCGTTGGGACGCGCCATATGTACGCTAATATGTATGAGTTGAGCGACATATAAATAAGCATGTAACGGAGTACATATGTCACCAAACAGCGATTCCATCCTTTCCCAGGAGCTCTCGCGCCGCACTGCCCTCAAGGCCCTGTTCGGCGCCGCTTCTGCGGCAGTTCTTTTTGGCCTGCCCGCTCGCGCCCATGCGGCGGAGGCTTCCAAAGAAACCACCGATAAACTGAATGCCGCCCAGGCCCAGCTCGACGAGGTTCAGGCCCAGCTCGACAGCATCGCAAATGAGTATGCGGCGCTGGCCAACAAGAATGCCCAGACCCTCAACGACATCGAGAATGTCCAGGGCAAGATTGACGACACGCAGGCCCAGATCGATGAAAAGAAGGCCGAGCTCAAGAAGAAGCGCAACGACCTTTCCGATCGCGTGGCCGCCAGCTACAAGTCCGGCGGCACGAACATCCTGTCGCTGCTGCTGGCCTCTGGCTCGTTTGAGGAGCTCGTCGCCAACGCGCATTACGTTGAGAAGATCAACAAGAGCGACCGCGACGCCATCGAGGACATTCAGACCATCCAGGAAGAGCTCGATGCGCAAAAGACCGAGCTCGAGTCGCAGAAGGCCGACTTAGAGAAGCTCAAGGACCAGCAGACTGCCCAGATGCAGGACATGCAGGCCAAGCAGCAAGAAGTCCAGACCGTGCTGAACGGTCTTTCCGACGACGTCAAGGAGCTCATGGCTCAGCGCGATTCCGAGATCATCGCTGCCGCCCAGGCTGAGGAGGCCGCTAGGAAGGCTGCCGCTGCCGCGGCTGCCGCGAACAAGAACAATTCCTACTCGGGTGGTTCAAGCTCGGGTGGCGGATCGTATGCGCCCGGAACCCCGCAACAGAATGCCGGCTCGGGCAAACAGCAGGCCGTCGTCAACGCGTGCTACTCCACGCCTTCGCCGGGTCAGAACTGGTGCGCGGCGTGGGTTACCAATGTCTTCCGTAACGCCGGCGTTGGCTACTTTGGCGGTAACGCGTGCGATATGTTTAACGCATGGTGCTATAGCTCCGACCGCTCGGCGCTGCAGGTGGGCATGATCGTGGCCGACTCATCGCATAGCGGCACCGGCATGCCGGGTCTGATCTATGGCCACGTGGGCATCTATGTTGGCGGCGGCATCGTCATGAGCAATGAGGGCGCCATTACGTCTAAGTCGCTTGATTCGTTTATTAGCTTCTATGGCACTGGCTCTGGCGTGCGTTGGGGCTGGCTCGGCGGTATTGCGCTGTCGTAAAGCCGACGGGGCCGCGTGCCCGCCCGCAATATATTTGATTGCCTGCTCGGGCAGTCCTGCGCAAGACGAAGGCCACATTAAGTGGCCTTCTTTGCGTGCGGAACTC
>NZ_JADNDZ010000093.1 GCF_015552075.1 Collinsella aerofaciens | reverse complement strand
ACGGAGAGCACATTAAGTGCTCTCCGGCTCGTGCGGAACTCGCGATCGACCTTATATATTTGCCCTCCCCGGGGCTCCCGCACAACGGGACCTCGGTTGGGTTCTATCCCTTTGGCAGTCGCTTCGCTTCTGCCCTACTTTGCTGGTATGGCGGTTTGGCGTTGGATCGGTTCTTTCTGATATATGCTGGTTGCGGCTCTTCTTTTGGGAGGAGTCGCTTTTTTGTTGCTAGGAGGTTGGCCCGTGGTTGATGGGGATGCTCGCTCTGAGCTTCTTTCTGCTGATTGGAATGGCGAATGGATGCGCCTGCAAGCCGATCGGCGGCGGGCTGATGATTCTTTTGAGTGGGATAAGCGGGCTCGGCATTTTCGGCCACTTGAAACCGCTCCGTATGCCCGGGACTTTATGAAGCTGCTGGCGTTAAAGCCTGGTGAATCCGTGCTGGATATGGGGTGTGGGGCTGGGTCGATTGCTATTCCGCTTGCGCAAGACGGGCATCCTGTGATTGCTGCTGACTTTTCCCCTGCCATGTTGGGCACGCTTGATGCTGGCATTGAGTACTATGGGCTCGAGGATCGCATTACACCGCTTGAGCTTGCTTGGGATGATGACTGGGATTTGGTTGGACCGGTCGCGAAAGCGGTAGATGTTGCCTTTGCCAGTCGCTCTGTCACCACGACCAACCTTAAAGGCGCGCTTGCCAAGCTTGATCGAACGGCTCGTCGGCGTTGTGCTGTCACGATGGTCGCCAACTCCAGCCCGCGCTATGACCTTCACCTGATGAACGCCATCGGTGCCTCGGTTACCTGCAGCAATGGCTTTGTGTATGCCTTTAATATCCTCATTCAGATGGGTGCCCTGCCGCAGGTTACGTACTTCGAATCGCCTCGTCGCGATACCTTCGATAGCCTTGAGGCAGGCGTGGCGGACTTCTCCCGCATGCTCGAGCACGGTAACGAGGATAAGATCGACCGTCTGCGCGACTATATCGCCCAGCACATGATCGAGAACCCCCATGCCGGCGAGCCGGGATCCAAGGGCGTTCCGCAGGGACGCTACATGCTCGACCACATCCGCAAAGTCCGATGGGCGTTTATCGCCTGGGAGCCGGTCTCCGTACCCCGCTCGTAGCCCATCTAAAGCTTGCATCGTCTTACCGCGCGGCATCCGCATTCTTTGCGAACTGGACAAACGCGCTCCACACCGCGCCGTTCCTGCGCTATCGTGGGACAGCTCACGTAGATTAAGGCCCCATTGTGGGGCGCCCCATAACATAGAAAGCGAGAACCCATGGCACTGACAGGAGCCCAGGTCAAGCAGCTTCGCAGCATGGCCCATCACCTCAACCCCGCCATCATCATCGGCAAGTCCGACATCAACGAGGGCACCGTCGAGCAGACGGTCGCCTACCTGGAGAAGCACGAGCTCGTTAAGTGCTCCGTACTCGACGGTTCCAGCCTTTCCGCCCGCGAGGCCGCCGAAGAGCTCGCCGATCGCTGCCATGCCGAAGTCGTCCAGGTTATCGGCCGCAAGTTCTCGCTGTATCGCGAGTCCTCGCGCAAGGACATCGAGAAGATTAAGCTCGTCTAAGAGCCAACGATCCGGCGAGCCAACATACATCAAGCTTGCGAGCGTCCGAGTAATTCGGACGCTCATTTTTTATCGCTCGACGAGCACGCGGTTAAGCCTACCCTCCACCAAGCGCTCGTACAGACGCCGCGTCTCGGGCTCGGGCACGCCATTGACCTGCTCCCTCAGGTGATGCATATGCCCACTGTACAGCTCGACGATATCGCGCCGTCGCCCCGCCGCACCGTAGACGCGCATAGCGCAACGCACCATGTCCTCGCGCGCCGTCTCTTGCCGCAGCCCCGACTCCACCAGCCATACCGCCGACTGCAGGTCGTTTTCTTCTAGGGCGGCATTCGCGCCCCGAATCATGCAGTCGATATACTTCGATTCCATGATGCGCCTCATACGCAAAAAGTAGGTGGGATTACAGCCATTGGGAACATACAACGGGCCGGCGTAGAGCTGCTCGATCTTAAGGCACAGCTCGATCAGATGGGGCCCGCGCGCACCCGTGCGATTTCCCAAAACTTCGCGGCTTATCTGATCAAACAACCGCACGTCAGTCTTGACGTAATCGCCGTTAAGCCCAATGCACTCGTTTTGGATCAGCACACACGACTTGCCGTCCGGTGTCGGCCCCAAGGCCGAACGCAGGCGCGATATCGTCGAGTACAGATTGTTACGAGCGCTATTGAACTCGGCGTGGGGCCACAGCTCCATAGCCAGCGTCTCGCGGTCGACCAGTGCATCCATGCCCAGCGCAAGCCGCTCGGCAAGCGTCGCCGCTTTCTTGCGGCGCCACATTTTATCCGTGATGGGAAACCCGTCGCGCTCGGCGCGAAACGCCCCAAACATGCGGATCTCGATATGGCCAATCACATCGACACCCTCGGCATCGCCGGCCTGGAACAGACGCTCGCCTTCGCCCTCAAAGTCGTCACGCAGCGAATACCGCGACAGCTCGCGCACCGGGAGCTTCTTTCGAATTCTAGCAGCCGGCTCGCCCAGACAATGCATGGCAAGGCGCGCAAAGAGCCGATACGATGGCTCTAGAATCCCTGCGCGATTCATGGACATCCAGGCCGCAAGATCGCTGTCTCGGCCCGCACAAGCCAAATGCAGCGCCACCATCCAGGCCTCCGCTCCACCAACCTGCGTCTGGCTTATATCGAGTAGCTCCGCTTCCTCGCGCACCTAAACCATCGAAGTGTTACGCAGATACGCCGCGCGCTCCAACAGCAATGCGTTATCGCGCATGTACGCAATTGGCTCCTCAGCCAGTTTGAGCACCTGGACCGCGCGGAACTTCGCATTGACCGGCCGTCCCTCTGCCAGCGATTGCCAGCCTTCTAGCAGCAGGCCAAACAGCTGAATCTGGTTGTCGCGCATGCGTACGGCAAAGCGATCGAGCTCGTTGAACGCCGCATCGTCGGTTACCGGCAAGCCGGAAAGGAGCCGCCGTGCCGCCAGCACCATGCGCACCCAGATAGCCGGCGCCTTAGTCCACGTACATCGAGCGCGTCCCGTATCAGCGCCATCTCGTCGTCGCGCTCGTCGATCCCCGCAAACGACCCATCGAAGAGCTCCACTAGCATGCTATCGGCCCGTATAAAAGTCCCCGCGATATCGAGCTCACAGTCATATGCTTTGCGCGTTTTGAGCTGCTGCAGAGCACCACCGTCGTCTCCCCGCTCAGCCAACCAGTGCTTGGCCCCGATATGTGCAAAGAGCATGTCGAGTGCCGTGTGTTCCGTCTCGATTTCCGGCACAGCAAGGTTCATGGGAAGCCCAAGCCCGTTGTCCCCATAGCAAACTGCCGTAAGGACCTGGGCGACCTTCCACGAAACGGGATCTATTTCACAGGCTGCCCGATCGCCCGCATGCTCAATGAGCGATGCCATGCAGCGGGCGAGCTTTGTGTTGGACACGCTGACCGCCGCCAAATATACGCCGAGTGCCTCGGCAGGCGTTGGCTCTGGAGCGTGATCTTCGGCATCGATCGTACTCAACGCCGCCCGGCAGACATCGGCACCGTGCCCCGTCAGAGCAAGATCGACCCCATACTGCCCGGCAAGTTCAAGGACCACGCTACGGTCCAGAAAGGCGTCGGCCAGGTCCATCGCCGCATCACATCGGCCTGCCTTGAGCAAAATTCGAGCCGCCCGCGGAACTAGCTCGGGACGGATCTCGGCCACCAACTTTCGCAGGCGAAGCCGTCCGTTATCCTCGGCGCCCAGGCACGTAAAGCTCCGGTCGGCCGGATCTAAACCAAAGATCGGGTAATCGCGTACAAGGTAGGACTGGTCGATCATCGACAGCCTCACTCCACAAGCCTCGAGTTCTGCAATATTGCCCTCGCCCATCAAAACCATGAGACATGCCACGCAAAACAGCGCATTATTGTCGAGCGAAGCAAGATCGACAAGTGCCGCACCATACACGTTGACAATCTCGCTTTCGAGCAGACCGGCAACATCGCCCTGGCCGTACAGACCCGTCTGCAAAGCCGAAACAAGCTCGGGCACACCCTGTGTGAGCTGGTAAAAGTCAAGCGATGTGCTAATCGAAAACGCCGATGCCCACGCCGAATACTCATAGGCATGCACCTTGAGCATTTGCGCATTGATCTTAACCGAGTCACCCAGCCCATGAATCAACTGACGATTTGAAGGACGGCAGGAGATAAAGACCCCTACCCCCATAGCGCGCAGGCCGCGAATCCTGTCAATGAGGTCTTCGGTATCGTGCTGATCGAGATTTGGCACATTATCAATCGCGACAAGGGAATGCGGCTTGTCTTTGAGCTCTTCGGTTACCACCTCGAGCTGCATAAACACCTCGCGCCCAATGGCTCGATCCGCCTCGATAATCCGCACGGGGCCTCGCGTCGGGTCACTTTTTACCTCTTGGGTGTACTGCAACAGCACCGAGGTTTTCCCAAAGCCATCAGGCGCGTAGAGAACCACGATGCCGGCCTTTCGGCCCTTGGCGATAAGCTCATTTAGCAGACGCTCACGTCGCACCATATAGCCTCCGCCCAGCGGCATCAGTTCGAGGTCGTCTATACTATCCAAATCGTTTACCATACCTGCTCCTCTACTCGACCGTATGGACACCGTAACCGCAAGACTATACAAGCCGCACCATGAATAGAGCGGTTTTGTGTTTTAGGTTGTCTTTCGGTACGCAAGCGGCAAGTTTTTGTACAGCGAGGGCCGATTGTTATTAATCCCCCGACTAATCGGTCTTTAAGCAGGTAAATGAGCTTGTCAGCTTGTCCCATCTAAGCGGCAGTGTAACGCAGATGAACAAGGTTCAGCTATGTCATTCAACTCGCCTAGCACCCGCTACCGTCTACGACCTTTTAGTGGCATTTTTGCATAGAATCTGGTATGAAATGAATCAAACTGTTGGACATCCGGCATTCGTCAAGCTTGCGGCAAGATTTTGGTCAAGCGGGCGGAAAGGGATAGCAAAAAGGCCCCCGCAAAGCGGAGGCCTTAGGCAAGGCTATGTCGAGGTGCAGGATTCGCGCTACTCGCAGAGCGAAAGGGCGGCCTCGTCGGCAACGACAACGCAGTTGGTGTGCAGCTGCAGGATCGAAGCCGGGCACGCGGGCGTAACCGGACCGTAGCACATGTCATGCACGGCCTGAGCCTTGGCCTCGCCGTTGGCGACGACCAGGATCATGCGGGCATACATGATGGTCTGGGTACCCATGGTGTAGGCCTGACGGGGAACGTCGTCGATGCTGTCGAACAGGCGGCTGTTGGCCTGAATGGTGCTCTCGGTGAGGTCGACGCAGTGCGTGCCCTTGGAAAAGTGGTCATCGGGCTCGTTGAAGCCGATGTGGCCGTTGTTGCCAATGCCGAGCAGCTGCAGATCCGGGTAACCGGCGGCGGCGACGATCTTGTCGTACTCAGAGCAGGCAGCGGCGGCGTCGGGGTTGGAACCGTCGGGCACATGCGTGTTGTTCAGGTCGATGTTGATGTGATCGAAGAAGTTCTCACGCATAAAGTAGTGATAGCTCTGGGGATCGTCGTGCGAAAGGCCGCGATACTCGTCCAGGTTGTAGGTGCTGACCTCGGCAAAGTCGACGTCGCCCTTCTCGTACCAAGCAGCGAGCTGCTTGTAGGCACCGATCGGGGTGGAGCCGGTGGCAAGGCCCAGCACACAGTCGGGCTTGAGGATAACCTGCGCCGAGATGATATTGGCGGCCTTGCGGCTCATATCCTCGTAGTCTTTAGCTTTAATGATCTTCATTACGCGTCCTTTCTCGTACAAGAGAGGCAAGGCTCCCTTTACAAGCACTTGCCCGCGGCCCGCGTCGGCCGCAACCAACGTGTGCGGCCACCAGGGCGAGGTCGCGTAATGTATGTGTCTCGTGTCTAGCCGCGTCGAGGCCCCTGCCCGTCCACGGTGACCCGAAGCCTTTTAGCTTCGGACAAATCCCATCTTGCCACGGAGGGCGTCCTCTTTCAAGGGCGCCCTCCGTAAACGTGTTTGAATTGTAGGCTAATGGCCACGTGCACTTGCTATCGCTCGCGAGCAACGATGAGCTGGTCCATCTCTTCGACATGCACGCCAACGGAGCCCTTGATGCTCGAGAACTCAACGGAGTTGCACACCAAGATGGGAACCATCACATCGTAGCCCTCGGCAGCAATTGCCTCGCGATCGAACTCAATGAGTACATCGCCCTTATGGACGATGTCACCCACTTGCGCATGTACGGTAAAGTGCTTGCCCTCGAGCTGAACAGTGTCCAAGCCAACGTGGATGAGCACGTCCAAGCCATCGACCGTGTTGAGCGCAACGGCGTGTCCCGTGGGAAAAATGGCCTCGACCTTGGCGTCTGCCGGCGCAATCACGCGCGTACCCGTAGGCTGAATCGCCACGCCCTGGCCCAAAAGGCCGGTGGCAAATGTCTGGTCATTGACCTCGGACAACGGAATGACGTCGCCCGAGATGGGAGCATCCAGCGTAAGGACTCGACCACGCATACCAAAAGACCTTAGGACTTTAGTGAACATGATCCCCCTCGGACATACCAATCAACCAAAATAGCTTTAACAGTTTACCACTTGGCACCCGTTTTTGACCATTAGGGAAGTTCGCGCTTGACAACCTCGACGATGTCGTCGACAACACGCTGGGTCAGCTCGTGCGTCTCCGCCTCGGCCATAACGCGAACCAGCGGCTCAGTACCGCTCGGGCGCACCAGAATGCGGCCGCGGCCGTCAAGCTCCTTCTCGGCAGCAGCGACGGCGTCCCAAATGGGCTGGCAATCGTCCAGACCAGCCTTGTTGTCCGAATGCACGTTGACGAGTACCTGCGGGTACTTCTTCATGATGCCGGCAAGATCGGTGAGGGTACGACCGGTGCGCTTGAGCACGGCCAGCAGCTGCAGAGCCGTCACCAGGCCGTCACCGGTGGTGTTGTGCTCCAGGAAGATGATGTGCCCGGACTGTTCGCCGCCGATGACGGCGCCGTCCGCAAGCATACGCTCCAGAACGTAGCGATCGCCCACGGCGGTCTGAACCATCTCGAAGCCCTGCTCCTTCATAGCGATGGAGAAGCCCAGGTTGCACATGACGGTCGAGACGATCTCGGAGTTGGCGAGCTTGCCACGGGCGGCCAGGTCGGAGCCGCAGATGGCCAGGATGTAGTCACCGTCGATCTCATTGCCCTCACTGTCCACGAACAGCACGCGATCGGCGTCGCCGTCGTGGGCCAGACCGATATCGGCGTGGGTGCGCAGCACGAGCTCGCGCAGGGGCTCGAGGTGCGTAGAGCCGCACTCGACATTGATGTCGGTGCCGCAATAATCGGTGTTGATGGCATGAACCGTGGCACCCAGGCGCTGCAGCGCGGCGGGCGTAGTCTGGCAAGAAGCGCCATGGCCGCAGTCAACGGCAACGACTAGGCCATCGAGCCTCAGGCCATCGAGCGTATCGATGGCGTGGTCGACGTATGCCTTGCGGGCGTCCTTCATCTTGATGATGTGGCCCACGCCGGCACCGGTCGGCAGCGTGTCGGCAGCCATGGCTTCCTCGGACATGACCCAGGCGCTGATCTCTTCCTCGACAGCATCGGGGAGCTTCATACCCTTGCGGCTAAAGAACTTGATGCCGTTGAACTCCGGCGGATTATGCGAAGCGGAGATAACGATGCCGCCATCGAGCTCGTTCTGAACGGTGAGCAGCGCCACGGCAGGCGTGGGGATGACGCCGCAGCAGTGCGGACGGCCGCCCTCGGCCATAATGCCGGCGGTCAGAGCGCTCTCGAGCATGGTGCCCGAAAGGCGCGTGTCACGGCCGATGCAGATGTCCGGACCAAGAAACTTGGTCGCCGCGCGACCCAGACGAAACGCGAGGTCGCACGAGAGGTCGGCATTGGCGACGCCACGGACGCCGTCGGTACCGAAGATGTTCTGGGGCATAGGATCGCTCCTTCCCTAGCAGGCGATATGCAACCGCCCACCCTAGTCGAAAAAGAAAAGCGGGACCCGCCGAGGAATCGGCAGGCCCCGCTTGTACATTGTATCTCGAAAGGAGATAAAACCTTAGCGCTTGGAGAACTGGGGAGCACGGCGGGCCTTCTTGAGGCCGTACTTCTTGCGCTCGACCACGCGAGCATCGCGCGTAAGGAAACCGGCCTTCTTGAGGTCAGCACGGTAGTCGCCAGCGTTCAGAAGAGCGCGAGCGATGCCCAGGCGCAGAGCGCCGGACTGGCCGGAGATGCCGCCGCCATCGCACAGAGCGATAACGTCGAACTGACCGGCGGTGTCGGTCACCTTGAAGGGAGCAAGGGCGTTCTCAACGAGCTGATGACGGCCGAAATACTGCTCGGCGTCACGCTTGTTGATGGTCACCTTGCCGGTGCCGGGGACGAGACGGACGCGGGCGACGGCGTTCTTACGACGGCCGGTACCCTGGTAGACAACGGTGTTCTCAG
The DNA here is from genome assembly GCF_015552075.1 of Collinsella aerofaciens. Classification (GTDB taxonomy): domain Bacteria; phylum Actinomycetota; class Coriobacteriia; order Coriobacteriales; family Coriobacteriaceae; genus Collinsella; species Collinsella aerofaciens_Y. Next base: position 13,121 of record NZ_JADNDZ010000093.1, on the reverse strand, counting down.
CCATCTTTAAGCCTCCAGCTCAATCTTCGTGGGGTTCTGGGCAGCGTGCGGATGCTCGGCACCAGCGTAGACCTTAAGCTTGGTCATCTGGGCACGGCCGAGGGTGGTCTTGGGCAGCATGCCGCGAACGGCGCGCTCGATGACCTTCTCCGGGTGCTTCTCCATAGCCTGGCGGAAGCTCTCAGCCTTGAGGCCGCCGTTGTAGCCGCTGTGGCGATAATAGGTCTTCGTGTCGGCCTTGTTACCGGTAAGCTGGACCTTATCGGCGTTGATGACAACAACGAAGTCGCCGCAGTCGCTGTTGGGCGTGAACTGGGGCTTGTTCTTACCGCGCAGGATCATTGCGATCTGGGTGGCAAGACGGCCCAGGACAGCACCATCGGCGTCGACGAGAACCCAGTTGCGCTGGACCTCGCCCTGCTTGGCGTAGTGAGTCGATTTCGAAATCACTTAGACTCCTCCATGTACAGTACGTGTTGTTACAGAGATTCACGGGGCTCTGCAAGTAACCCGTCCATATTACCCCGCTCGCCGCCCGAGTCAACAGGTATTTTGGCTCCGACCAGAGTTTCTGCACATGTCGTCCATGGGTCATGACGTCGCGACGCTAGCGCTCGACAAACGCCTCGATATCTCCCAGCAAGCGCTTTGCCTCCTGGCGGCCCTGGATATACAGGTCGAGGAGCTTTGCCGAATCGTGCTCAACATGGCCGACCTCGACCGGCTTTTGCGGAGCAGCGACCAGCGCGCGGCCCTCGCGTTCATACTTCCACAGATGCATGCGCTGGATGTTATAGCGGTCGTGGCGCGTCTCGATGGCCTCGAGCAGGTAGGGGTAGTCGGCATAGCGAGCGCGTGCGGCTGGCATAAACTCGTAGGGCTTTTTCTCATACGAACGGTCCTGCGTGACAATGACAACCGCACGGTCGAAGCCCGCCTCCTCGAGCACATGCTCGATAGGAACCGAATCGGCCACGCCGCCGTCGACGTATTTGTGCCCGTCAATCTCGACCGGCGGCGTCACCAGCGGCAGCGACGTCGATGCGCGCACGGCGTCGAGGTCGAGCACGGCGCTTTTGACCGGCAGGTACGTGGCGGTTCCAAACAACATGTCCGTCGCAACGGCGTACATCTCGATGGGGCTCGCGTCGAACGTCTCGCTGTCAAAAGGATCCAGGCGGTCCTGAACATCGTTGAAGATAAAGTCGTAACCTACAATGGAGCCCGTGGACGCAAACGATGCGGCGCCCATGAAGCGGCTGTCGTTGCAGAAAGCCAGGTTGATGCGGTTGGCACGGCCGATCTGGTGCGACTTGTAGTTCACGCCGTTGAGGGCGCCGGCCGACACGCCATATACCGCCGGAATCTCGACGCCGGCCTCCATGAGAACGTCGAGCACGCCGGCGGTAAATTGCCCGCGGAAGCTGCCGCCCTCCAGGACGAGCGCGACCTTGCCGGCGTTCTTTGCCTTATCTTCTGCAGCCATATTGACCTCCTGCGATTGCGTTTTGGCTTTCTTCTACCCAGTTTTGGAATGGAGGGCGCATAGGTTTTGGAGTTGAGGAGATGGAGCGGAAAGCGCGTCCCGTTCTGAGGGGCGATTTCGGGATGGACTTTCCGCCTGGGCTGCCATTGGGAAAGCATGTCCCACTCTACGGCTCGATTCCGGGTCGCGGTTTCCGCTTGAGGCGTCATCCGGAAACTACGTCCCAGTCTGAGCCGATATTCTGGGACGCGTTTTCCGTTGGACGACGATTAGGAAAGTGCGTCCCGCCCTGCGCTGCCGCGACGTTTTCCTAACGCCCGCGCCCTGCGCAGAGTTCGATTCTCCGCGGTACGGGGCTTGCGTTGAAGTGGGGCATGGGCAGCCGGAGCTCAATCGGCATCGTATCTATATGTGGTCGAGGCTTTGCGCGGAGAATCCGCGTATTTGCTTCGCAAATACGCACCGGCTTCGGCCGCCTGTCGGCGTCCTCGCCCGCTCGCTACAAACGCTCCGCGTTTGTTTAACGCTCGCGCCCTGCACAGAGTTCGATTCTCCGCGATATCTATAAGTAATAAAAAGCAGGTAGGTACATTTACCTACCTGCTTGCAACTATTGGTGGAGGCGCGGAGAATCGAACTCCGGTCCACGAAAGCCCCCTGATTGGCATCTCCAAGCTCAGTCGCTGGTTTAGTCTCGGACGCTTTGCGCGCAGCGACACGCTCGCGACGTCCTAACCGGTTCGGTCTTAGCCTGCGCCATACCGATTACGTGCGCAGGAGCATTCCCCTAAAATGACGTCGCGCCGGTGTCGGGGAAATCACCGGGTTGACGCGCCGCTATAAACTAAGCAGCGAGAGCCATAGGCTCAAAAGAAGAGTTGTTGTCAATTCAATTTGACGGTACCCCTGTTTAACGAGGCGAGGAGACCTCGGCTTGCTTCCTCTCCCAGAGCTATCGTGTCGAAACCAGTCGCCCCCGAATGTCGGGAAAGTCTGGATGACATTGGGCACGAGCACCCAACACCCGTCGACTTTTCAAGGAACATGCAGGGCGAGCCCCGCTTGTGGAGTGTTATCTTACCACGTTCTGAAAGCGGACAGCTGTTCTATGCACGAGCTGTGAAGACCCTAATGTGCACCATACTTCGCACTTTTGCTACCGAACGCGTCACGTATATTTTCGCCAAGCAAAATTGACCCGCCGAAAGGACCGTTATGGATACCAAGCAGCAACTCGTCAATGCCCTCGCAGGCCTGGGCTCAACCATTACCGAAGCCATGGATGTCATCGAAGGCTTTGTCCCCTGTGGACATCCCGCCCTCACGGTATCGAACGCACTCGTCGCGCTGGACGCTGACGATGATGCGGCTCTCGCCCAGCAGCTTGAGACCGTCGAGGGCTTTATCGACCACGTGAGTGAGAACCGCGGCGTGGCCGCCTACCACGACATCGAGGTCGAGCTCGCGGGTCCCAAAGCCGATCTGCTCGCAGCAATCCGCGAGGTAGGCGCCCTTATGCAGACCGCAGGCGTCAAGAACACCCAGGTCAACGAGTGGGTCTACCGCAGCTTAGCCGCACTGAATGACTCCGACGAGAAGGCAGCGGAGAAGCTCGCCGAAGTCCCCATCATCAAGGCAGCGCTTTTGTAATTAGAGGATGCGCACCCTTCGGAGCGTCGACGTTCCGAAGGGTGCGCAGATAGTCAGACGCTAGTGGGATACCCGCCCACTACGTTCGGCCAAAGCCAGAATCGGCATCATTTGGCGTGGCGTTTTTGCTGCAATATCGGCATGTTCGAGCAGCTTGCGATCGTTGGTCACCAAGTAATCGACCTGCGCGCGCCTGCACGCGGCGAGCACCAAGTTGTCCTCGTAATCGCGATGGAGCGCTAAGTATTTGTCGGCCAGCCAAAGGTCCGATGCATCTGCGCCCACGGCTGTGGCGTTTTCGGTCATGTTGCGGACAAACGCCAACGCCGCATCGCCAATTGCGCGGGCAGACGCCTCGTCGAGCGCTCCCCCGTTGGCCAGAACGCTGCGCTTTAATTCGTGCTGGACAACGTACAGCACGTCCTTGGCGATGTGCACGGGAAAGAACAGTGACGCACCCGACTCCGCAGCCTGTCCGATAAAAGCCCGCGCGGCAAGCGACTCAACATGATCGACGCAAAACGAATCGACCCACACGTTGGCATCTACCATGATCTTGAGAGGTTCCCCGTTCACAGGATCATCCCCTTTTGGCGATAGCGTTCGTCCATGGCCTCCGCATAGACCGTATCCCAATCGCGGTCAGCGGACCCGGGCGACACAGCGATACCCAAGTTCGCATAGAGCTGATCCGCAGTCGCCCACGACGCGGCAAACGGGGACTCGGGCGCGATGGCTTGCCGCCGATCGTCGACGGCAGCGAGCACTTCCTCGCACTGGCCACCGCCCTGCGCGACCTTGGCCACAACCTTTTTGATGAGCTCGGGCAGCGACCCGCCCGAGAGCCGCAACGCCTCCTCGGCACGGTCCTTGACCTGGCGATCCACGCGAACATTCACTTGCGCCATGCCGCTAATAGCACCCACGTCAATCACGCTCCCTTCACTTGCTAGCCTCGCTAGCACTACTATATAGAGAAGCTAGCAAACGGTCAAACGCAAAAGGCCTGCGCCCAGGCGGCAACGGTGCCGTCCGGACGCAGGCCAGATAACGTGGGTGAACACGCCCGCTAGCGCAGGTACGCTTTCGCGTTGTTAAGACTGTAGGCGATCGTTGAGCCGTTGTGCAGCAGCGACGACGCCTGCGGAGTGATCATGCCGGTAATACCCAATGCCAACAGCGCCGAGTTGGTGAGCATCACCTTGGAATACGAACTCGTCAGGCGGTCGATAAGCCCCTGACTCATGCGGCGCAGGCGCACGATCGCGGCGAGATCTGTATCGGTCAGGATGATATCGGCGACCTCCTTGGCGATGTCGCTTCCACCGCCCATTGCCAGCCCCACGTCGGCCAAACCGAGTGCCGGCGAATCGTTGACGCCGTCGCCCACCATGGCAACGTGGCGCCCCTCGCCCTTAATGCGCTCAACATACGCGTACTTGTCCTCGGGCAGCAGCTCGGCCTTAAACTCGTCGACACCCGCCTCGCGAGCGATGCGCTCGGCCGTGCGCTCCGAGTCGCCCGTGAGCATGACCACGTGCTTAACGCCCAACGCGTGCAGGTCGGCGATGGCCTCGCGAACCCCGGGCTTAAGCGGGTCCTCGATACCGAGCACGCCCACAACGGTGCCATCGACCGCCAGGTACAGCGGCGACAGCCCCTGCATCTGGGACTCGATTTGCTCCTTAATGTCGGACTCGAGCTGCGCGCTCTCATCCTCAAATACAAAGTGCGCGGAACCGATGATGGCGCGACGCCCTTCAATGGACGAAGCGATGCCGTGCGCCACGATGTACTCGACGGCGGCATGGCGCTCGCGGTGCTCGAGCCCGCGCTCGCGGGCGGCGTTGACCACGGCACGCGCCACCGGATGCGGAAAATGCTCCTCCAAGCAAGCGGAAAGGCGCAGGATCTCGTCCTCGCTCCAACCATCGGTGGTGAACACGCAGGCAAGACGCGGCTGCGCCTCGGTAAGCGTGCCGGTCTTATCAAACACAATGGTGTCGGCCTTGGCAAACGACTCAAAGTACTTGGCGCCCTTGACCATAACACCCATCTTGGCAGCATCGCTCATGGCAGTCATGACGGCGACGGAACCCGTGAGCTTGAGTGCGCACGAGTAGTCGACCATCAGTGCCGCCGAGGTCTTGATGAGGCTGCGGGTGGTAAGCGCAACCAGGCCCGCGAGCAGGAAGTTCCACGGGACGATCTTGTTGGCGAGGTCTTCCATGTGCGACTGGCCCTCGGACTTGAGCGAATCGGCCGTCTGCACGAGCGAGACGATCGAGCGGAGCTTGGTCTGCGCCGTGTTGGCGCGCACGCGCACCAAGATGCTGCCGTCTTCCACGACGGTACCGGCGAACACATCGTCGCCCACGCTTCGCTCGACGGCCAGCGGCTCGCCGGTCAGGGTCGCCTGGTTGACCATAGCGCTCCCCTGCCCGACAACACCGTCGATGCAAATAGACATGCCAGTGCGCACGGCGACCAAATCGCCGGGCTCGAGCTCGGTCGCGGCAACGCTTACCTCGGTGTCGCCGACAACCTTTTGCGCCTTGTCGGGCACATCGAGCAGCGAGTTGATGAGCTCGTTTTCGCTCATGGCGCGAGTGTAGTCCTCGAGCAGCTCGCCCACGTTGAGCAAGAACATTGTCTGGCCCGCGGTGTCGACATCACGCTTGACGAACGAAATGCCGATGGCCGAAGCGTCGAGCACAGGAACGGTCAGGCGCGGCTGTGCCAGCTCATGAAGGGCAGCGCGCAAAAATGCCATGTAACCGGCCACGACAAACACCGCACGCAGAGGCGTCGGCAAGAACCAACGGCGCGCGTAGTGGGCGCCGATAAGTGTGGCAAGATCCATGACGAGCTTGTGCTTGCGCGGCTCGAGTTGCATCACGTAGCCCGACTTGGCATCGGCGATAGCTTGAGCATCGAGCGCGCCCAAGGCATCGAGCACGCTCGCGCGGCGCGGCTCGTCGTACTCCAGCGCCATCTGGCCAATGCGGCCATACACGCGCACCTTGCGCACGCCATCGATGTCGCCGCCAAGCTTTAGAAGCGCATCGAGATCGCTCTCTGGCACAGGACCCGCCAACTGAAGGCGGGTCCTGCCAGGGATCTCGCTGATAATCGAGAATCTCATAGTTTGTGCCTGGGAGCGCTACTCGGCTGCCTCGTCAGCAGCGGCCTCGCTCTGGGTGATGTAAGCAGCCTCGGCAACCATGTCGTCGACATTAGCCTTGGCCTGCTCGACCATGTCCTGGTAGCCGTTCTTGATGCGCATGCCGCACGCGATACCCTGCACGCAGGCATTCTTTACCGGAGCGCTGGTAAGCAGCTTGATGCCGGCCGTGCCAAGCAGAAAACCGCCACCGACAAGCAGGGTGTTAAACGTCGACTTCTTCATGTTGCTTCTCCCTTTTGCCGCACAAGCGCGGCATGGTGCCTTAGCACCCGAGTTCATTAGTTTGCTCGAGCACGCTTTGAGACTAGTTTAGTCGAACTATTATGGTCAACCAAAGTTAACCTTTGGAAATCTTGGTCCCCTTTCCTACAGCTGCCAGGCAGCCGCTTCCTTTTGCAGCGCAACCATGCGGGCGAATTCTCCACCTGCCGCCTTGAGCTGCGCCGGAGTGCCCTGCTCGGCAACCACACCATCCTTGAGTACAACGATTTTGTCGGCATTTTCCACCGTACGCATACGGTGGGCGATCACGATTACCGTCTTGCCTGCGAGCAGGCGGGAGAGCGCCTGCTGCACCACGGTCTCGTTCTCCACATCCAAACTCGCCGTCGCCTCGTCCAGCAACACGATCGGCGCGTCTTTGAGCAGCGCGCGGGCGATGGAGATGCGCTGGCGCTCGCCGCCGGACAGCTTGGAGCCATTCTCGCCGATCATGGTGTCATAGCCCTGCGGCATGCGGCTCACAAACTCGTCGCAGTTGGCGGCACGCGCGGCCGCAAGCACTTCCCCATCGGTGGCATCACGACGCCCGAGGCGGATGTTTCCCATCACCGTGTCGTCAAAGAGCAGCACGTCTTGGAACACAATGGCGTAGTCGCGCAGAAGCACCTCGGGATCAACGCTCGCAACATTCACACCGCCCACGGTAACCTTGCCCGCAGTGGCATCCCAAAAGCGCGCGGCCAGGCGGCTCACCGTAGACTTACCGGAACCCGAAGGACCGACCAGCGCCGTAACTTCGCCTTCCTTGGCGGTAAAGCTCACATCGGTAAGAACTTTCTCGCCGGCGCGTCCGTCCTCGCCCGCACCATAGCCAAATGCCACGTGATCAAACACCACATCGTGGCCCGCGGGCTCAAATTTCTCGCTGCCCCGCGCCACAGGCTCTTCCATGATGGAACGCATACGCTTGGCAGACGACTCGGCGGCAAACAGCTCGGACATTAACATTAACGCCTGGTCAAAGGGCGCATAGATACGGCTCACCATAAGCAGGAAGGCAAACATCACCAAAAAGTCGACCTGCCCGGAGGCGACCATCGCGGCACCCGTGACCAGCGTGGTGGCAATGCCCAGACGCAGGATGGCAAAGGCGGAGTTGACCAAAAGCCCGTTAGCGAGCTCGCCCTTGGTGGTCTCGCGCTCCTCGACATCGATCACGGCGTTGAGCCCCTCAAGATAATGGGCCTCCTGGTTGGTGGCGCGGATCTCGCGAACGCAGTCGAGCGTCTCTTGAATAGCCTCGGTAACCTTGACCTTCTCGGCACGCACGCGATCGAACACCGGGGTCATGGGACCGCGTGTTAGATACAGCACGGCAAAGGCTACGGGAACGCTCCAAAACGCCGCGATCGCCAGCTGCCAGCAAAAGAACAGCGACGCCACGAACACAATGGCGCTTGCGATGATGGCACCCCAAAGCTCTCCCAGCACGTGGCTGTAGGCGTGCTCCATGGCCTGGACGTCACCCATGATGGTCTCGGTTAAATCGGCCAGATCACGACGGCCAAAAAACGACAGCGGCAGTTTGCGCAAGCGCTCGGCAATCTCCATACGCTGCTTGCCGCACTCCTCGTAAAAGATGCAGTAGGTGTAGTAATACTGCTGCCAGTTAGAGGCAAAGAGCAGTACGAAAAAGATCACGAGGCCGCCCACGATCGGCAGGGCATCCGGCAGGTCAGCCCCGCTGGTGAGATGCTCGACAAAGCCGGCCATAACCAGGAATAAAAAGCCCATGCCGGCCATGGTAATGAGATTGGTGAGCGTGGTCCAGAAAATGCCGCGTTTTACGCCGGCGACGCCTTTATCGGATAGGAAATACTTCTTTTGGAATGAGGCGAACATTTAGGCCTCGCCTCCCTTCGTGACGGCGGCATCCGCGGTCGCTGCAGTGATTTTCCAGCTCGCGGCCTGCTCGTACTCGGCCCACATCTTGGCATACAGACCCTCTTGGGACAGCAACTCGGCATGGGTACCCGACTCCTGCTCGCTGCCCTGGTTGAGCACCACGATTTGGTCTGCGCCCACTACAGTCGAGAGTCGGTGCGCAATCATAATGACCGTGCGACCCGCCGCCAGCTTGCTAAAGGCGCGCTGGATGAGCGCCTCGTTCTCGGGATCGGCAAACGCCGTGGCCTCATCGAGCACCACGATAGGCGCGTCTTTAAGGATCGCGCGGGCGAGTGCCACGCGCTGGACCTCGCCGCCCGAAAGATATGCTCCGCCGGCGCCGAGCATGGTGTTGATGCCCTGGGGGAGCTTGGCCACAATGTCGTCGCACTGAGCTGCGGAGAGGGCCGCACGCACTTCGTCGTCAGTGGCCGAAGGCTTGGAGGCGCGCACGTTATCGGCAAGTGTTTGCCGGAACAGCTGGTTGGTCTGGAACACAAAGGCGACCTGGTCCATAAGCTCGTGCGGATCCATATCGCGAACGTCTACACCGCCTACGAGCACTCGACCCGAAGAGACATCCCAAAAACGCGGGATCAGGCTTGCGCAGGTTGACTTACCGCCACCCGAGGGACCCACCAGGGCGAGGGTGCTACCAGCGGGAACGCTGAAACTCACATGGTTGACGGCAGGTGCTTCGGCGCCCTCGTACGTAAAGCTCACGTCCTCAAATCGCACGTCGCCGCCGGCAGGGTGCTTGGGTTGCGCGGGCACGGAGAGCTGCTTGGAATCCATGACGCTTCGAATACGAGCCAGCGAATCGGCACTCATCTGAGAGGCCTCGCCCACAAACATGAGCTTGGTCATGGCCGTCGGTACCACGGCCGAAAATATCGCGTAAAACGTGAAGTTGGCCAAAAAGTGTGCAAAATCCGTCTCGCCCGGAGCCAGCAACAACGCCACCGGCAAAAAGAATGCCACGAGGCCGTTGAGCGCGGTAAGATTGAGTACCTGCGGACCTCGGCAGAACGTGCCCGCATAGTTTTGTGCCATGTCGGCGTATTCGGCGATCGCATCGTGGAAGGCCTTAAAGGAGTAGACCGTCTGCTGAAACACCTTGACCACGGGAATACCGCGTACGTATTCGGTGCCGGTCTTGTTCATCTTGACCAGCGCTCCCATGTAGGCCTTCATGAACTCGGCGCCTTTGCCGCCCATCATGGTGGCCATGGCACCAAGCGAAATGGCCACCGAGATGAGGCATGCCGTGCCCAAGCGCCAATCGAGGGCGAATAGCAACACGAGCAAGCCCACGACCATGGCGGTGGCGCCGGCGATATCGGGCAACATGTGTGCGAGCAAAGTCTCGGTAGAGGCGGCGCATCCGTCTACAATACGGCGCAGCTCACCGGTGGCGTGCGTGTCAAAGAAGCCAAGCGGCAGCTTAAGCAGGTGCTCGCTCGTAGTCTTGCGGATATTGGACGCGCAGCGAAACGCAGACAGGTGCGTGCACATGAGCCCCACGAAATAAACTACGATGCTTGCCAGCGCAAAACCCACGGCCCACCAGCCATACATCGCGATGTCGCAGGCTTCGCTCCAGTTAGGTGCCACGGCGATCAGATCGCGCGCGACAAGCCAAATGCACACGTACGGGCCAAAGCTCAGCAGCTGCGAGAGCGCTGAGAGCGCCATGCCCAAATACGTTAGGAATTTGCGGTCACCGGCATACGCGAGCAGCTCGCCGATACCGCCGCCTTCCCTTTTTGATCCCTTTGCCATGAGATTCCTTTCTAACGGCTTGAGAGTTAACCGTAATGAACTTATCATTGATGTGTTAGCCATGGCTCACAATCAAGCCAGGCGTGGACGTTTCTGCAAAGGAAAGGGACGCTTTTGCAAATACGGCAGGCAGCGACCGACATAACCGAGCTCTACGCACCGCAATTTGAGCAGTTTGGCCTGGAGCTTACCGGCAAGGGCGCCGTCTTTACCGGCGAGGTGGCAAACGATCGGGCGCACGGACGCGCATGGATCATGCCCCTCTCCCCCACCTGCATCGTCATGGAGCATTTCATCACCCCGACGCACGATATGTACCTGGCCGAATACACACCCGAGCCGTACGCCTGCGTGAGCGAAGTCAGCGCGCCCACACTTACATGCATGCCCGAGACTGGCATAACGCCCGCGAACCTCAAACCATCGCATGGACCGTGGCCAAACAATGCCGTTTGCAGCTTTATCCAAGATAGCTGTGGCGAGGAATTAAGCCCGCTGTTTGCGGGGGAACTTTATCACTCGCGCTCGGTGCTCTTTTTGCCTGGATATTTTGACGAACTGGAGCACCGCTATCCCACCGAGTTCGCGGGAATCTTTGAGGCGTTTGCCGAGCCATGGCACGAGGAAGCGACGTCTGCCATCTATCACACGCTGCGCCGGATTAACGAGGACCGTGCCCAAACCGTAGGCGGACACGTCTATATGCAGGGCATCGTGGAGACCATGGTCGCGGAGCTCGCCTGTTCGCGCGCGGCCCACAAGCAGGCGCGGCAGGCGGCAGACACACGCGTCAGCATAACCATGGCCGAAGAAGCAACGGCAATGATTGAGCGCACGCTCGACAAAGGCAGACATGTGGGTATCAACGAGGTGGCCGAGAGGCTCTACACAAGCCGCTCCAAACTATGCGCCACCTTTAAGGCCCAAACCGGCGAGTCCCTGGGCGCCTACATTCGCAGACGCCGTATGGAGCGAGCACAGGGCCTTTTGGCCGATAGCGCGCTCGCGATAGCGCAGGTGGCAGAGCGTCTAGGCTACCCTCAGCAAGCCGCCTTCGCCCAAGCCTTCAAACAATACACCGGCACCACCCCCACCGCTTGGCGAAGCAAGCATCGCTAAGACCCAAGCTCCCTGGCCGTAACGGAGCGATTAATTAGCCGCCGCCCGTCAGCTCACCCAGGATCTAAACGTCAAGATGCGCACAATCAAGCGCCTTTTTGATAAGAGGGACAGATCGATCAGCCAAATACAACGGAATGTTGAGCACCCCGTCGTCGAGCTTTAGGTTCTTAAGTGAGTAGCGGACCCTCAGTGGAGTCGTCTCCGCATGCTTGTCGGCATAGTACTTAAGGCTCTTGGAATGAACGACCTCTCCCGATTTGACCTCGACGGGAACGATTTCGTTTCCGACTTGAATCAAAAAATCGACTTCGTGCTTCGGCTTCTCGTTTGTCCAATAACGCGGAGCAGCATCTAACTGTGAAAGTAATGCCTGAAGCACATAATTCTCGGCGAACGAACCTTTGAACTCCGTAAATAGCGCATCCGAGATGGCAAAAGCGGACGCATCCAGCCTTGCCATGCGGCGCAGCAAACCGACATCAAGACAGTAGACTTTAAATGCCTTGAGGTCATCGTATGCAGAGAGCGGCACGCCACCGGCAGCATTAAGGCGAACCGCCATGATGAGCCCAGCATCGGCAAGCCATTCCAGAGCATCCTCGTATTCTCGAGCACGAGCCCCCTCGCGCACCGCACCCCAAACGAACTTTTTATTCTCGCGCGCCAACTGAGTTGGAATCGAGTTCCATATTTGCGAAAGCTTGGCGAACTGCGCACGGCCACCATGCTTGGCAAAATCGCGCTCGTAGGAATCCAAGAGATCGGACAACACCTTATCGACCTGAACGATATCGCCCGTCTCCACCCACCGACCAAGAGCCTCTGGCATGCCGCCACATGCAAAATAACGCCGAAGATGCTCGACGAGACGGACATGGAAGAAATCGGGCACTGTCTCGATCTGATCCAGGCCGCCAAGGTATTCGTCGTAGTTTGCAGCGCCCTCGGCTTTCAGAAACTCGGAAAAGCTCATAGGGTGCATCTCCATGAACTCGACCTTTCCCACCGGAAAAGCGCTGGTCTCACGGGACAAGCGAACGCCCAACAAAGACCCTGCGCATGCGACGTGATACTCGGGGGCCTCGTCACAGAAGTATTTAAGGGCGCCGACTGCAGAAGGACAATCCTGGATCTCATCAATAATAAGCAGCGTCTCGCCGGGATCGATAGGCTGTCCAAGTGCCAGGGAAAGGTTTGAGATGATCCGTCGAGGATCGCGCGTACCTTCGAAAAACTGAGCGTACTCGCTCTGTACCCCAGGTGACGGCTCCTCGAGCGTCAGATACACAAAATTGCGGTACGAGGTTCGGCCGAACTCCTTAAGCGCCCACGTCTTTCCAACCTGGCGCGCCCCCTTAAGGATAAGCGGCTTACGATATTCCGACGCTTTCCAAGCGTTAAGCTTGGCAATGATATCTCGCTGCATGACCGAACCTCCCGCAAAGAAACTTCCGTAAACGTGATATTTCCCACATTTTACCCCAGGGAAAACGTGATGTTTATCACATTTACAGAAGTATTAAGCTCAGTTCGCCACACTTTCATCACATTCAAAAGACGGAGGCGCATTTTGCGCCTCCGTCACCATCTTTCTATCAGCCCGCCTGACCCGAACGGCCGAGTCGTCACAGAACCCGGGAGCCCCGGCAGGGCGGGTGCTTGCTCAAAATGAGTTCCGCACGCAAAGAAGGCCACTTAATGTGGCCTTCGTCTTGCGCAGGACTG
>NZ_JADNDZ010000092.1 GCF_015552075.1 Collinsella aerofaciens | reverse complement strand
TGCGGAAACGCGGGGTCCGTTCAAGCTGTTGCGTTGAGATTGAAAATCAACCGTAGGTACATCTCCATAGCCCCCTATAAAAACCTGTACCTTTTTGTGCAACAAAAAAAGCCGCTCAACCAGCGGCTTTTCTTATTTGGGTATGAAAAAAGGCGACCGCCCTTTGTGGACGGTCGCCTTTGTTAATTGTTGTGAAGCTTGCCTTAGGCGCGAGTCTTGATCTCCTCGGTCACCTTCGCAACAAACTCGTCAACGCTCATCTGAACGGTCTCGTTGGAGCGATCGCGGACGGAAATGTTGCCGGCCTCGACCTCCTTCTCGCCCAGGATGAGCATGTAGGGCACGCGGTCGATGCTGCGGGCCTCGCGGATCTTGTAGCCGATCTTCTCGTCGCGGTCGTCGCAGACCACGCGAATGCCGGCCTCCTCCAGCTTAGCGCACACCTCGTGGGCGTAGTCGCGGCTCTTCTCCGAGACCGGAAGCGCCTTGACCTGCACGGGGGCGAGCCAGGTGGGGAACTTGCCAGCAAAGTGCTCAATCAGAATACCGATAAAGCGCTCGATGGAGCCAAAGCATACGCGGTGCAGCATGATGGGGCGCTTCTTGGTGCCGTCGGCGTCCACGTACTCCAGGTCAAAGTTGAGCGGCATCTGGAAGTCGAGCTGCACGGTGCCGCACTGCCAGGTACGGCCGAGCGAGTCCTCCAGGTGGAAGTCGATCTTGGGGCCGTAGAAGGCGCCGTCGCCCTCGTTGACCTCGTAGTCCATGTGCAGCTGCTCCAGAGCGGTGCGCAGGCCCTCCTCGGCGCGAGCCCAGTCCTCGTCCGAACCCATGGAGTCCTCGGGGCGGGTGGAAAGCTCAACGTGGTACTTAAAGCCAAACTTCTGGTACACGGAGTCGATGAGGTTGACCACGCCCACGATCTCGTCGGTCAGCTGGTCGGGACGCACAAACAGGTGGGCGTCGTCCTGGTTAAAGCAGCGAACGCGGAACAGGCCGTGCAGGGCGCCGCGCAGCTCGTGACGGTGCACCAGGCCAATCTCGCCGGCGCGGATGGGCAGCTCGCGATAGGAGTGCGGCTTGGAGGCGTACACCAGCACGCCACCCGGGCAGTTCATGGGCTTAATGCAGTACTCTTCGTCGTCGATGACGGTGGAGTACATGTTGTCCTTGTAGTGGTCCCAGTGGCCCGAGGTCTTCCACAGCTGCTTGTTCATGATGAGCGGCGTGGAGATCTCCACGTAGCCGGCCTTGTGGTGGATCTCGCGCCAGTAGTCCAGCAGCGTGTTCTTAAGGATCATGCCGTTGGGCAGGAAGAACGGGAAGCCGGGGGCCTCGTCGCGCATCATAAAGAGGTCCATCTCGCGGCCGATCTTGCGGTGGTCGCGCTTCTTGGCCTCCTCCAGCATGTGCATGTGCTCGTCGAGCTCTTCCTTGGTGGCAAAGGCGACGCCGTTGATGCGGGTGAGCATCTTGTTGTCCTTGTCGCCCTTCCAGTAAGCGCCAGAGACGCCGGTGAGCTTAAAGGCCTTCAGAGCCTTGGTGTAGCAGATGTGGGGACCGACGCACATGTCGATGTAGTCGCCCTGCTGGTAGAAGGTGATGCGGGCGTCGTCGTCCAGGTCGCCGATGTGCTCGACCTTGTACTTCTCGCCGCGCTCCTCCATAAGGGCGATGGCCTCGGCGCGGGGCTTCTCGTACACGGTGAACTTGAGGTTCTCCTTGACGATCTTCTTCATCTCGGCCTCGATCGCGGGGAAGTCGTCCTCGCTGATCTTGACGCCCTCGGGCAGGTCGACGTCGTAATAGAAGCCGTTGTCGGTCGCGGGGCCGTAGGCAAAGTCGGCCTGGGGGTACAGGCGCTTGATGGCCTGCGCCATGATGTGCGCGGCAGAGTGGCGGATGACGTGCGTGACCTCGTCCTGCGGGAGCTCGGCCACCGAACCGTCATTGTAGAGTGCCTTCATGGGTATGTTTTCTCCTCTCGGATGCCTGATGCAAGTGCGTGCGATGCGCTCGGCGTTTTTGACTTGCATCATTATAGGCAGGTTGCCTTGGTATACAAGCGCCCGCCGCACCTTAATGGCACGGCGGGCGATTTTCTACGCATGCTTCATCGTGTGGGGGCGGGGCTGCGGGGCGCGCGTGACTTGCGGCGTGCCCGGGGCTTGAGGCCGGCCTGGCGATGGATGCGTTACTGGATGCGAGTTCGGCAGTAGGGGCAGACCTTCCAGTGCGCATCGAGCGGGCGATGGCAGCTGGGGCATACGTTGCGAACCTGAGTATCGCACACCGGGCAGACGACGAAGTCCTTCTCGATGGGCGCGCCGCACTGCGGGCAGGTGCCGTACTGGGCAAGCTGGCGCTCGCGCAGGGCCATGTCCAGCTCCTGCTCCTCGCGGTCGGACGCGTAGGAGTGCGGGCGCAGAACCAGGTAGGCGATGAGGCCCACAAACGGGATGAGGGCGATGATGCCCCATGCCACGTAGGCGCTGGCGCCGCGGCGGCGAGCGTCGATAAACACATAGACAACCGACAGCACATACAGGGCGATGATAAAGCCAACAAAGGCATAGACGACGCCCATAAGCTGCGGCGACATGAGCTCGGAGATGTACTTGGACATTAGGGGTACCTTTCGGAATATTTACAGTCCGGTCAAGTTTACCACGGGGTTTGTTTATATGGGACTACGGCTGGGTACGGGGCTGCCGCGGACACAAACATCTCAATCTGTAACAGGTGGAGGCGGAATCCGGGTCTAGATGTTACAAATCGAGACAAACGGATGGCCCGCCTGGCAAACGTCTCGATCTGTAACATCTTGAGCCCCAAAACCCCTCTTACTGTTACAGATCGAGACATTCAAAATCCACCGGAAGGTTTGTCTTGATCTGTAACATCTAGAACCCAAATCCTCAGCTAACTGTTACAGATTGAGACAAAGAAAACCGTCCAAACCAAATGTCTCAATCTGCAACAGTTACTCGGCAAAAACAGTCCCAGATGTTACAGAACGAGACAAACCTCTGACACCAGGGGCGGCAGACGAGGTCACCGATGGTCCCGAGTCTCCCCTCGCCTGCCGTTGGCGGGTGTTGCGGGGCTGTTCGCCGCATTGCCGCTGCACTGGGGGTGTGCAGACCGTAGGATAGTACTATTGACAGCCTGTCAACTCGTCTGGGAGGCACTGTGACAGAAACGTTTGATATCGCGATTGTGGGCGCGGGCATCACCGGGTGCGCCATCGCGCGGCAGCTCGCGCGCTATGACTTGTCCATTTGCGTGGTCGAGGCGGCCAACGACGTCGCCCTAGGCGCATCGAAGGCCAACGGCGGCCTGGTGCACGCCGGCTACGATCCGGCACCGGGCACCGTAAAGGCGCAAGTCAACGCCCGCGGCTGCGAGCTGTATGGCACCTGGGCCCAGGAGCTGGGTGTTTTGTTTTGCCGAACCGGCTCAATGGTGCTGGGCTTTAGCGACGAGGACCGTGCGCACCTGGAGAAGCTACGCCAGAATGGCCTGGCCAACGGCGTGCCCGAGCTGGCGATCATTGGCCCCGACCGTATCCACGAGCTGGAACCGCGTGCCAGCGCCGACGCAACATGCGCGCTGTGGTGCCCTTCGACCGGTTACGTCGACCCGTTTGAAGTGGCCATCGCCGCGCTGGAGAACGCCGTCGCCAACGGGGTGACGTTTATGCGGTCTGCGCCAGTGGAGGCCATTGAGGTTGCTGGCGGCGAGGCTACCGACGGTGCTGCGCGCTTTACGCTGGTGACGCCTGCCGGCGATGTGCGCTGCCGCTATCTAATCAACGCCGCGGGCAACGGTGCCGCCAACATCTCGCACATGGCCGGCGCCGAGGAGTTCCAGATGGTCTGGCGCCAAGGCAACATAGTGGTACTGGACAAGGAGCCGCGCGCGCTCATGCCGCTCTACCCCGTGCCCACGCCGGTGTCCAAGGGCGTTATCGTCACGGGCACGGTCCACGGCAACACCGTGATCACCGCGACGGCCGCCGTGCGCGAGCCGGGCGACACACAGACCTACGCCGCCGATGTCAACGCGCTGTTAGCGGGCGCGCGCAAACTGGTGCCCGATCTGGACACGCGCCGCGTGGTGCGCGCGTTTGCCGGCGGGCACCCGGTCATTCAGGGAACGAACGACTTCTTTATTGGACAGTCGGCCGTTGTGCCGGGGCTTTTCCAGGCGGCGGGCATTCAGTCGCCAGGCGTCGCGAGCGCGCCGGCCATTGCCGAGCGCATGGAGCTTGTGATGCGCGAAGCGGGCGTGGAGCTGCACGAGCGGGCGGACTGGAACCCAATTCGCCGCGCGCCGGACGACTTTGACCGCGCACCGCTGGCGCGCAAGGAAGAACTGATCAAGTCTGATCCCGCGTGGGGGCAGATCGTCTGCCGTTGCGAGACGGTACCCGAGGCCGAGATTGTAGCCGCGATTCGACGCCGACCGGGCGCGGTTTCGGTCGAGGGCGTCAAGCGCCGCTGCCGTGCGGGCATGGGCCGCTGCCAGAGCGGCTTTTGCCAGAGCCGCGTGGTGGCGATTCTGGCGCGCGAGCTGGGCTGCGACCCCAGCGAGGTGCTGTTGGAGGACACTGGCTCGTGGCTCGTTGAGGGACCTTTGAAGGGGGTGCGCTAGGATGGCGACGTTTGATATGCGCAACGAACGCGCGGAGGCAGGAGCTACGGAAGCGGTGCAGACGCAGGCGTTCGACGTCGTCGTTATCGGCGGCGGACCTGCCGGCATGGCGGCCGCACTTGCCGCGCACAAGGCCGGCGCGCGCGTGGCTATCGTGGAGCGCGAGCAGCACTTGGGCGGCATCCTGCGCCAGTGCATTCACCCCGGCTTTGGCCTTTCGCACTTTAAACAGGAGCTCACCGGCCCCGAGTATGCACAGCGCTTTATTGACCAGGTGCGCGCGACCGACATTGCGCTGTTCTTGGGCAGTATGGTGCTTGGGATCGATTCGGGCGAGTCCACGGAAGACGACGCACTCCACACCGTCATGCTCATGAGCCCCACCGGCATGCTGCAGCTCACCGGGCGCGCGGTCGTCCTTGCCATGGGTTGCCGCGAGCGCACCCGCAGCGAGATCAAGATTCCCGGCAGCCGACCTGCCGGCGTGTTTACGGCCGGCTTGGCGCAGCGATACATCAATGTCGAGAACCTCAAACCCGGCTCGCGCGCCGTCATTTTGGGCTCGGGTGACATCGGGCTGATCATGGCGCGCCGCTGCACGCTCGAGGGAATTTCGGTCGAGGGCGTGTACGAGCTCATGCCGTACGCCAACGGCCTGCGCCGCAATGTGAAAAACTGCCTGGACGACTTTGGCATTCCGCTGCACCTGTCCACCACCGTCACGCGCGTGATCGGGCACGACCGCGTGGAGGCCGTCGAGGTAAGCCAGGTCGACGAGCATCTTGCGCCCATTCCGGGGACCGAGCGCGTTGTTCCATGCGACACGCTGCTACTTTCGGTGGGCCTGATACCCGAGAACGAGCTTTCGGTTGCCGCGGGCGTGGAGCTGGACCCACGTACGCGCGGCGCCGTGGTGGACCAGAACCTGCAGACGGGCGTTCCGGGCATCTTTGCCTGCGGCAACGTGCTGCACGTGCATGACCTGTCAGACAATGTGACGACCGAGTCCGAGCGTGCCGGTGCGGCTGCGGCGGCATGGGCGTTGGGGGCTGTCGGCACCGCGGCGGGAGTGGCGGACGCGGGCTGCGAGCTCACGGTCTCCCCCGCCGGCATCGCAGGCTACGCACTGCCGGGCCGCATTACGACCGTCGGGCTCACTAAGCTCAACTTCCGCGTACGCCGACCCGTCGACGCCGCTCGCGTACGTATTCTGGCAGGCGACGAGGAACTGTTCGCCGGCAAGGTCCGCCCGTTCAAACCGAGCGTTATGGAAAGCTTCCCGCTGCCGGCGAAGGTCATTCAGCAGGCGCTCGACCTGGGTACCAGCGAAATTGTCCTGTCAGTCGATCCCGTCGAGGAGGCATAAGGCCATGAGCGATACCGTGATCGAAACGCTGCAGTTCAACTGCACGACTTGCCCGTCCGAGTGTCTCCTGACCGTGGAAGTCGAGCGCGACGCCGATGGCAACGTAGTGGAGGTGCGCTCCGTAACCGGCAACAGCTGCCCGCGCGGTAATAAGTTCGCGCACCAGGAGCTCACCTGTCCCATGCGCGTGCTCACCACCACGGTGGCGATATCCTGCGGCGACGAGGCGCTGCTGCCCGTACGCACGGCCGAAGCCATCCCGCTCGAACTCCATGCCCAAGCCATGGACCTCATCCGCGGCCTGGTCGTCAAAGCCCCCATCCACATGGGCGACGTCGTGCTAGAGAACCTCCTCAACACCAACATCGACCTAATCGCCAGCATGGACATCGACCCAGCTTAAGCAGCTAATTTAGGACTCAGCTCTTTTAACTACCCCGCCATCCACCCTGCCCTCCTCAGTTGCGGTGAAATAGTTCCTGATTTCCGCCATTACCCCGGCAAACAGGAACTATTCCACCGCAACTATCCTTGGAATCGGTATTTAGCCTGGGTCTACTTTAGTACCATTTCAAAACTATGCCGGATTACGGGGCTGATTCGGAGACCGCCATCCATACCGGCAATTTTCGATTTTTGATAAGCCTTCTACCTGCACTGATAATTGTTCTCGGGGGAAGCGGGCACTGCGGGGCG
>NZ_JADNDZ010000091.1 GCF_015552075.1 Collinsella aerofaciens | reverse complement strand
TTGCCGCGCCCCGCAGTGCCCGCTTCCCCCGAGAACAATTATCAGTGCAGGTAGAGCCCTTGCGCAAAAGCCATGTGCTCGCGATATTGCAAAAAGTCTACTCACTTAGCTGGCAACTGCACCAAACGGCTGGGCAGAACGCCCATTTCCTGCATTTTCTTGCCTGCGAACGCATCGATGCGACGCTACGCCATAATAGTTGGCGGACAAACGCGAGAGAAAGCAACCACATGGCACAGACCACGACAGACACCACCGCCAGCACCGTTTCCGGCGCCGGAGCCGCCAGCTCATTCTCGGGCGGCACGGGAACCGAAGCCGAGTTCGGTTCGCTCGGCGCGCTCTCCCCCACCTGGTGGGAGCCCGAGGATGGCAGTGAGCCCGAACCGTGGCTCACGCCCGATCAGGCCTTCGAACGTTTCTTTGAATGGACGAGCGATCGCGGTATTGAGCTGTGGGACCACCAGGAAGAGGCCCTCATGGATCTAGCCGCCGGTGACCATGTCATTTTGGGAACACCGACCGGATCGGGTAAATCGCTCGTCGCGCTGGGAATGCTCTTTATGGGCATGGCGCAGGGCAAGCGCTGCTACTACACGGCTCCTATCAAGGCTCTGGTCAGTGAGAAGTTTTTCGACCTTGTGCAGGTGCTCGGCCGCGATAACGTCGGCATGATCACCGGCGACACGCACATCAACACCAAGGCGCCCGTCATCTGTTGCACGGCAGAAATCCTTGCCAACGACGCACTGCGCGAGGGCGAAGATGCCGATGTTGGCTGCGTCGCCATGGACGAGTTCCACTACTTTGCCGACCCCGATCGCGGTTGGGCCTGGCAGGTGCCACTGCTCGCCCTGCCTCACACGCAATTCATGCTCATGAGCGCCACGCTCGGCGATGTCACCGCGATCGCCGCCTCGCTCGAGGAGCACACCGGCGCTGCTTGCGACCTGGTTGTCGACGCCCCGCGCCCTGTTCCGCTGAGCTACGACTATGTGACGACCTCCCTCGAGGGCACCGTCGAGCTCGCCATGCGCCGCGGAGAGGCCCCACTCTACATCGTGCACTTTAGTCAGGACGCCGCGCTTGCCACGGCACAGTCGCTTGCCAACTTTGGCATCGCTAGCAAGGAGCAGTGCGAGGCCATTAAGGAAGCTGCCAAAGGCACGAGTTTCTCCACCGCCTTCGGCAAGATTCTCAAGCGCCTGCTCGGCTGCGGCGTCGGCGTGCACCACGCCGGTATGCTGCCGCGCTATCGCCTACTGGTTGAGCGCCTGGCGCAGCAGGGCCTGCTGCCCGTCATCTGCGGCACCGACACGCTCGGCGTCGGCATCAACGTGCCCATCCACACCGTGGTGCTCACCGCGCTCACCAAGTTCGACGGTTACAAGATGCGTCGTCTGCGCGCCCGCGAGTTCCACCAGATTGCCGGTCGCGCCGGCCGCTCGGGCTTTGACACCGAGGGTATGGTAATTGCCGAGGCGCCGGAGCACGAGATCGAAAACGCCAAGCTTATGGCCAAAGCGGGCGACGACCCCAAAAAACTCCGTAAGATTAAAAAGAAAAAGGCCCCCGAGGGCTTTGTCGCCTGGAACAAGCAGACCTTTGAGCGCCTGATCGAGACGCAGCCCGAGACGCTCAAGCCGCGCCTGCGCATCACGCACTCCATGGTGATTAGCGTGGTCGAGCAGGGCGGCGATGCCCGAACCCGCGTACACGACCTCATCGAGACGAGCCTGCAGACTCCCGAGGAAAAGGCTAAGCTCGAGGTTCGCGCCGACGAAATCTTCGCCACGCTCATCGATTCCGGCGTCGTCGTTCGCACCGAGGTGCCGCCCGCGCCCGACGCCCCGACTGACGCCGCGCCGGACATCGACTATGCGCTGACGGTCGATCTGCCCGAGGACTTCGCGCTCGATCAGCCGCTCTCGCCGTTCTTGCTTGCCGCGTTGGAGCTGCTCGACCCCGAGAGTGAGACCTATACCATGGATCTGATCTCGATGGTCGAGGCAACGCTCGAGGATCCCAAACAGGTGCTGCGTGCACAGGAGCGCGCCGCGCGCGACCGCGCGATGGCAGAAATGAAGGCTGACGGCGTCGAATATGAGGAGCGCTTGGAGCGCATTCAAGACGTCACGTACGAAAAGCCGCTCGAGGATTTGCTCGACGCCGCTTTTGACAAGTACTGCCAGGAAGTGCCCTGGGCCAACGACTATCAGCTCTCTCCCAAGAGCGTTCTGCGCGATATGCTGGAAAGCACGAGCGATTTTAAGGGCTACATTCAAAAGCTCGGCATCGCCCGCTCCGAGGGCATTTTGCTGCGCTACCTGGCAGAGTCCTACCGTTCCCTCGATCGCACCGTACCGATCGAGAAGCGCGACGAGCGCCTGCGCGACATCATCTCGTGGCTGGGCTTTGTGGTGCGTTCGGTGGACTCGAGCCTGGTGGACGAGTGGGAGAACGCCGGCAACCCCGCTGCACTCGACGCCGCGCCGCCGCAGGGCATCGACGAGGTCGTGGCGGACCGTCGCGGCTGCACGCTATTGGTGCGCAACGCGCTCTTCCGCCGCGTGACCCTTGCCGCCCGCGAGCACGTTCGCGACCTAGGCGAGCTCGACGACGACTGGGGCATGAGCGAGATCCGCTGGCAAAAAGCACTCGACGCTTACCACGAGCAGCACGAGGAAATCCTCACCGACGGAGATGCCCGCAGCGCCGCGATGTTTTCCATTGACGAGTCCGACGAGAAGACCGCACACGTATGGCACGTGCACCAGATCTTTGCCGACGAGGATGGCGACCACGATTTTGGCATCATGGGCGATGTCGATCTGGACGCCACGCAAGACGGCGGCGAGGTCATCTTCAAAAACTACCGCGTCGGCTTTATCGAGGACCTGCTCGAGGACTAGCCGGGCACAATGGAACGAAACGAAGCGGGGTCGCTGGCAACATCGCCAGCGGCCCCGCTTTTGCGCGATACGCTATCCCCTACTCGGTATCCTCGACCTCATACGAATCTGCCTCGGCTGGCTCATCATTTGTCTCCGGCGCAGCCCCGCGCGCCTCGTCAAAGGCGGCCTTCATGGTCTTGTTGCCCCACGTGAGCTTGCGAATGGTAAGATCATCGGCCTTCTTGTTGGCCAGGCGCAGATTGTTCTCGGAGGACAGCAACGCCTCCTTGGTTTTCTGCAGATGGCTAATCGTCTTGTCGATCTCATCGATTGCCGTTTGGAACTTGCGGCTCGCGATCTCGTAGTTGCGGCCGAAATCGTTCTTGAACTTCTCCATCTTGGCTTCGAAGTTCGTGACGTCGATATTCTGCTGTTTGTACTCCGCCAGCTCCTGCTTATAGCGAAGCGAACCCATGGCGGCGTTGCGAAGAAGCGTGATCATGGGAATAAAGAACTGCGGGCGAATCACGTACATCTTCTCGTAGCGATAGCTCACGTCCACGATTCCCGCGTTGTAAAGCTCGCTCTCGGGCTCGAGCAGCGTGCAGAGCACCGCGTACTCACAGCCTTTCTGGCGACGATCGTGATCGAGTTTCTTAAAGAAGTCCTCGTTTTTATGCTTGGTCGCGGTCTCGTCGTTCTCGTTTTTCATCTCGAACATAATCGAAATGACCTCGTTGCCGCTTGCGTCGCACTCGCGGAAGATAAAGTCGCCCTTGGTACCCTCGGACGCATCGTTATCTTTCTCGAAGTACGCGTTGGGAAACGCCGTCATGCGCAGGCGATTGAACTCGGTCTCGCAGTGCTGCTCGAGCGACTCGCCCACCATCTTGGTGGACAGGCGTACCTTCATGTCCTTAAGACGCTCAATCTCTTCGTCCTTGTAGCGAATCAGGTCATCGCTCGCGCGCTTGGCCTGCGCGAGCTCGAGCTCATGCGCCGCCTTGACCTGTTCCTCGCGAGAATCGCGCACCGCCAGCTCGCTCGTCAGTTTGGCACGCGCCTCATCGCGCTCTCGCTCCGCCGCGGCGACCGCCTCTGACAGGTTCATTTTTGCCATCAGTTCCTGCTCGCGCAGCTGGGCACGCAGGCCCTCGGCCTCTTGCTCGGACTGAGCCTTTGCGGCGGAAAACTTCTCTTGCACCTTCGCGCGATAGTCAGCAAGCGCGCGCTCGGCCTCGCTGCGAGCGGCATCGAGCTCACGCTGCGACTCTGCCGCGGCAGCGGCAAGCGCCATCTCCTGGGCCTTGTCCGCCGCGGCAAGCCTGGCCTGCAGCTCGGCAATCTGAGCGTCGCGTGCAGCTAAATCGTTTTGAGCAGCGTTGCGCGCCGCCGACTCGACGAGCTTAGCTTCGTCATCTTTGCGCTCCAGCTGCGCACGCAAATTGTCGATTTCTCGCTGAAGCTCGGCGTTTTCCTTTTGAGCGTCGGCACGGGCCTCAACCGCCGCGCGCTGGCTTGCACTCTCGCGCTCTGCGGCAGCGCCCTCGAGCTTGGCGCGCAGCTCGGCAAGCTCAGCATCGCGCTTGGCAACCTCTTGTGCCAGCTGTTGAGCTGCAGCGTTCTTCTGCTCGATAAGCTGAGCGTTGCGCTGAGACTCTGCCTTTTGCAAGGCAGCCGTCAAACGCGAGCGCTCAAGCTCCAGCGCCTGCTCGCCCTCGCGCTGGACTGCCTTCACACGCTCATCCAGGTCGCGCGAAAACTCGGCATCGCGCACTTGCTTGACAATATCCGCATAGCCAGACGCATCGACCTTAAAGACTTCGCCACAATGCGGGCACTTGATCTCATTCATAGCAGCTCCTCGATGAACGCAAATTTCAACCGCCTACACTCTACCGCGCTGCACGGACAAAAAAGGCGCCGCCGCCATAATGGCAACGGCGCCGGAACCACCGCAAAGGTGCCTATCCCTATTGTGGTGGTTCTGGCGCCCTATAGCCCAAAGAAGCTAAGAATCTGGTCGCGGCTTACGGGCTTGTACTCGTTGGCGTCGAGGCCGACATCGTAGCGAAAGATAGGACGTTCGCGGTCGCGATTGCGCACGTTGGTGCGGTCTCCTCTGCTGTGGATATGCCCGTGTAGCATGATGGCACCACGCGCCTTACCATTCCAGCTGAGCATGGGGTAATGGCTCATCACCAGACGATGGCCCTTGGCATAGCCGGGAGCAACCTCCTGGTAATCGCGCACGTCTTCCCAAATTTGCGGGGCGTCGGGATCTTCCCAGTCGCCGTCATGGTTACCGCAGATGAGCGTCACATTCTTGCATTCGATACGCTCGCGCAGGTGCACGGCGTCCGCTAGGGGCAAACGATAGGTAAAGTCTCCCAAGATATAGAGACGGTCGTCCGCCGCCACGCACTCATTAATGGCATCGGTGACCCTGCGGTTCATCTCCTCGACCGAATCAAACGGTCGATCCATATCGTGCAAGATATTCGTATCGCCCAGGTGTAGGTCGGCGGTAAACCACATCATCGTCTATGCCCTCATTTCGCAACGCGTCAAACTGGTGCTAAGTATACAGACACAGCGATGCGGCGGTTAGCCAAAGAGCCCGCCGAACAGTCCGCGGCGGCGCTTGTCTTGCTTTTTCGAAGCGTCACCCTGAGTTTTCTTGTCCTGCCGTTTCCTACGGCCCTGCTCCAACTCATCGTCATCGAGTAGCATATCCCATTCAAACGGATCATCCGTCAAATCGAACAGGTCATCGTCGTCAAACATGGCAGCTTCCCTTACCGATTAGCGAGCATCCACCACATAGAGGCCAACGCGCACCTGATGCCACGGGCTGCGTTCGGGGGCAACCTGTTGCACGCGGGCCTCAAATACGTCCTCGTGGCCGTAATACATCATCAAGGACAGCGGGCCGACCTCGTTTCCCGGAACATAGCCAAGCTTGGTGTTGCCGTAATAGATCGCAACCGCCTCAGGGTCATGGGGATTATCGCGCTCGGCACACAGCGTCAGCTTATCGCCCGCTTTAAGATCGCCCAGGACCAAGGCGCCATCGGCATACTGAAATCCTGCAATGTGAAATGACAGAAGAACACGTGAAGGCTCGTACATAGCAGCTCCTCTAACAGCCGGATAAACCGGTGTGTAACCTTATTGAGAAGTCTACGGTCCCGTGCGGACACAAATACATCCTGTCTGCGTCCTTCAATCGTTTGCCTCAACGCTTGCGCGACAGAACGCTTGCAGATAAGATAGGAACACGGATGGCACCCGTTGCCGCGGGTCTTGCCAACTCCGATACACGTTTTCATCGTGAGAAGTGGCCGTCTTCGCTTACGCGGGGGCGGCTATTTCATTCGGCCGATAAACAGACCGAGTTCGATAGCCGCAATCAACAACGCCAATAACGAAATAACATCGCTTACGTTCATACCAAATCCCTTCTAAAGGGAGTTGGCCCATCCGTGCTCCATAACAGTAGTCTAACGCAAAATGCAGGTAATAGGAACACTTGTTCGTATTACCTGCGCCCTTTTCTAATGCACAAACATGCGCACGAATTTGTGCTTCCAGCTTGCGTAGGGCGCATACCGAAACGGCACGTCCAGCCAGGTTGCCTTGTTCACGATGCTCTTCTTGTGGCTAAACGTATCGAAGCTCTCGCGGCCATGGTACTGCCCCATACCGCTCGCGCCCATGCCGCCAAAGCCCATATGGCTCGTAGCCAAGTGCATGATGGTGTCGTTGACGCAGCCGCCGCCAAAGGGCACGTAGCGCACAAAGCGCTGTTGAACCGTACGGTCCTGGCTAAAGATATACAGGGCCAGCGGCGTTGGACGATCCGTAATAAACGCTTCGGCCTCGTCTAGGCTCTCAAACGTCAGCACCGGCAAGATGGGGCCGAAAATCTCCTCCTGCATCACGGCGTCATCGGGGGTCACGCCGTCCAAAATCGTCGGCTCGATCTTGAGCGACGTCTCGCGCGCGGTACCTCCAAGCACGACCTTATCGGGATCGATCAGCCCGCGCGCACGCGCAAAATGCTTGGCGTTGACGATATGCCCGTAGTCCTCGTTATCGAGCGGATGCTCGCCAAACATACGGCGGGCCTCCTCCTTGATAAGGTCCAGCAGCTCGTCGTGCACGCGCGCATCGACCAGCAGGTAGTCGGGCGCCACGCAGGTCTGCCCCACGTTGAGCCACTTACCAAAGGCGATACGGCGTGCTGCCACCTTCAAGTTTGCGGAGGCATCCACGATACAGGGGCTCTTGCCACCCAGTTCAAGCGTCACAGGCGTGAGGTTTTTGCTCGCGCGCTCCATGACGAGCTTGCCGACCGGAACGCTACCGGTAAAGAAGATCTTGTCCCAGCACTCATCGAGCAGCGCCTCGTTCTCGGCACGTCCGCCCTCGACAACCGTCACCAAACGGGGGTCAAACGCCTCTTCGCAGATTTGCTTGAGCACCGTGCTCGATGCCGGAGCATAGGCACTCGGCTTGATGACCACGGTATTGCCCGCGGCAAGGGCGCCGGCGAGCGGCTCGAGCGTCAGCAAAAACGGGTAGTTCCACGGAGCCATGATGAGCGTGACGCCATAGGGCACGGCTTGCGTTTTGCACACGCTCACGGCGTTAGCGAGATCGCACGGACGCAGGCGCGGACGACTCCATCGAGCCACGTAAGCGATCTGATGTCGAATCTCGGAAAGCGACGTGCCGATCTCGCACATATAGGCCTCGTCATGCGACTTTCCCAAATCGGTCTTGAGCGCATGGGCGATATCGGCCTCGTGGGCCCGCACCGCATCGCGTAAACTCGCGAGCGCGCGACGTCGAGCATCGACATCAAACGTAGCGTGCGTCTTAAAGTAGGTGCGCTGATCGCCGACGATGCGCGCAATTTCCTCGGTGTTCATGGACCCTCCTAGTTCTCGTCCTCAAACATACCACCCGCGACGACCTCGTACATATGCTCGAGCTCCAGGCGGTCCATCAAAAGCGGAACGGGGTACAGCGGATTGGCCTCGGCATCGGCATGCGCCGCCATCTCGGGAATGTCGGAGCGGCGAATGCCCGAGACATATTTGGGGATTCCCAGGATCTCGTTCATGCAATCGATCCAATCGATAAAGGCCTCGGCCGCCAGACTGTCCTGCGCGGTAGCCGGCGCAATACCCGCCATGCGAGCAAGATCGGCAAGCTTGGGGGCGGCAGCGTCACCATAAGCGCGAAGCATGTGCGGCAGGATGATAGCGTTGGCCAAACCGTGCGGAATTCCGTATCGGCCGCCCAGACTGTGCGCGATGGCATGAACGTATCCAACATAGGAGCGGGTAAACGCAACGCCCGCCTTATACGCCGCCGAAAGCATATTGCGGCGTGCACGCATGTCGTCGCAATGCTCATAGACCTCGAGCAAATTTTCGCAGATGAGCTGTACCGTCTGACGCGCCATCTTGCGCGTGTAGGGCGTGGTGCTTCGCCCGATAAAGGCCTCGACGGCATGCGTCAGGGCGTCCATGCCCGTCTGCCCCGTAATGGAGGCGGGCAGGCCGCGCGTAAACTCGGGGTCGTGCACCGCAAAGCGCGGGATAAGCACAAAGTCGTTAATGGGATACTTGTAGTGTGTTTCGTCATCGGTAATTACTGCCGCAAGCGTGACCTCGCTTCCCGTACCTGCCGTGGTGGGAACGGCGATGAGAAGCGGCAGGCGACGATGAATCCGCAGCAGGCCGCGCATCTTGTTGATGGGCTTGTTTGGCTGCGCGATGCGTGCTCCCACGCCCTTGGCACAGTCCATGGCCGAGCCACCGCCAAAGCCGATAATGGCCCGGCAGTCATTCTCGCGATACAGGGACGCCGCTTCTTCCACGTTTGAAACCGTGGGGTTCGCTGATGTTTTGGCATAGACCGCAACGCCAATTCCCTTGGACGCGAGCGCTGTCTCGAGCGGTGCCGTGAGCCCCAGACGGGCAATGCCGGGATCCGTCACGATAAGAGCCCGCTGTATCGAACGCTTTTGAAGCACTGTGGGCACATCCTCAGCGTGCTCTAGAATGCGTGGCTCGGTATAGGGTAGCACCGGCAATGCGATGCGAAAAACCGTTTGATACGTTCGGCACCAGGCGCGACGGGCTAAATGCATAAAGGAAACTCCCTCATTTGTTGATTGGTCAACATTTGCTCGACCGATTGTACTCAGCGGCGGTCAAAGACGACCTGCCAATCGTTAATCAATCAACATCTTCATATCTCAAAATTGTTTTATTAAAAATCATTCCTAATAGGCTTCACATTTGGTTGCATTTATGGATAATAGAACCCGTCAAGACGCACGTCCGGAGAGGGCCCTCACGGGACCGGACGAGCGCACCATCGCCATCGATCGAAAGGATCGAATCATGAAGTTTGTTTGCCCCGTTTGCGGTTATGTGGAAGAGTTCGACGGCGACCAGCTGCCCGAGGACTTTAAGTGCCCCCAGTGCGGCGTTCCCGGTTCTCGTTTCCTGAAGCAGGAGGAGGGCCAGCTCGAGTGGGCTGCTGAGCACGTCGTGGGCGTCGCCAAGATGGAGGGCGTCTCCGAGGATATCGTTGCCGACCTGCGCGCCAACTATGAGGGTGAGTGCTCCGAGGTCGGTATGTACCTGGCCATGGCTCGTGTCGCTCATCGCGAGGGCTATCCCGAGATCGGCCTGTACTGGGAGAAGGCTGCCCACGAGGAGGCCGAGCACGCCGCCAAGTTCGCTGAGCTCCTGGGCGAGGTCGTGACCGACTCCACCAAGAAGAACCTCGAGATGCGCGTTGAGGCCGAGAACGGCGCCACCGCCGGCAAGACTGATCTTGCCAAGCGCGCCAAGGCCGCTGGCCTCGATGCCATCCACGACACCGTGCACGAGATGGCTCGCGACGAGGCCCGCCACGGCAAGGCTTTCGCCGGCCTGCTCAAGCGCTACTTTGGCTAAGCCAACCGCCTGAGACATAACCTCTAGCTCGATGAGGCCCGGACCGTATTGGTTCGGGCCTTTTTGCGTCTCGAAGACTCGTTAACGCCCTGAAATAGGACCGCCTTCGGCATCGGTTTCTCGTCAAAAACTAAGTGAGTAGACTTTTTGGAACTTGCCGAGCACGCCATCCATATTGCTTTATAAAGTCGCAGGTAAATGACTTGTCGCAAAACGGCCTGGTCGCCATCAAGCTAAAAGTCTACTCACTTAGTTCCCCAACCGTCCACGATCGAGCCGTTTTGTGTCTAATGGGCATCTTTTCGTCGATTACCCCCAATTTTGTCCAGTCAACGAATAATTCAGACCGGAGTAATGCCTCAGCCCTTTGCTCATCCGAGCTTTTATCACGATATTCAGCATCAAGCATCCTGTATACGGCCTTAACGATCGCGCGGAATCTATCCTCATCGGATATCTGTCTGTGTGTCAGGAGAAGCACGTCGTAGCCCATGGCCTGAAGGGCCGTCATGCGGTCAGCATCGCGCAAGCCATCCCCTGCGCGCCCGTGCGAGGCCTTTCCCTGACATTCAATGGCCACCTGTCGTCTGCCGTCCGGCGAAGACAGAAGTAGATCGATATACGCACGGGACTTTCTCACAATCGCTCGAGCACTTGTGCTTAACGTCACTTCAACATTGAGCTCTATGCCGCAAAACCCTTCGCCTCCCAGGGATCGCGGCAGTCCAAGCAACAAATACGCCTCGACCTCAAAAGGCGACGCGGCACCCAATGGAACGAGTTGCGATACCGCCATAAATCTATTGCCGTAACGCATCCCGCAAACATCTGAACAAAAACGGTCAAGGTCTCCGCCCAAAACTAAAGCGTCTCGACGCCATAAATTTGAGGCGGTGCCGTCCTCGGACGGGCAGCGCACCCAACCGAACGTTGTCGAAATCGCGCCCGAATCAATTGCACACGAAAGCTCCGCCTCAAGTGCCGCTGGCAGAGCGCACACCGCAAACAAGCCACACATCTCCGCCAATACCAAAAGAAGCTGGAGATCCGTCAGGTGCCGCGACATGATGAATGCCGTCAGTAGAGGAGACGTAATCAAAAACCCATGCTCCGTTTCCAGCACGGATTCCCTGGGAAGCTCACCAAGAAACAGCCGCTGCCTAATGCTGGCTGGACAAGTCCGTTTGTTTCTCGTCCGAACCAATGTATACAACGGAAAACCGAGCGCGACCGCAGCCGTCGGGTTGCGGGCGAGATCATATCGCTGCCGGTCTTCTTCCGGTCGTGGAAGCGGCGGACACAAAGCGCGGACTTGAGGAGGCAAACGCCAGTACCTAAAAGCCGATATGTCACAAAGTAGATCCTTCATAGGCACAGGAAAACACGAATTTCAACCCAGTCAGTCACGCATTGGCGCGAACGCACCAAAAATGGCGCCGAACGGACTGCCAAGTTTTCAACAGCCCTCCCCAACTGGCCAAAAGCTTGCCGAGAGCTGGACGAAGCCCTGTTGAAAACCCCATTTTTTCTCATGCAGGAGCTTTGCGCGGCAAGTGAGTAGACTTTTTTGAACATCCCGAGCAGGCCGGTCATCCTGCTTTTCAAAACCGCAGGTAGATAGCTTGCTACAAAACTGCCTGGTCGCCAAAGTGCTAAAAGTCTACTCACTTAGGTTGCAGAGTGCCCCCCATTAGCTGCAATTCCAAGGTTGTTAGTACTTTTGGACTCAGATCGTCATACTGAACAAGAATTTGAGTTGTGTTTTCAGGGACAGATGCGCCATCGGCACACCAAAAACAGTCACCGATATCGATAAAAGGGATGCTCGAGCGCGTGAGGGCCCGTGCAATAGTGCTTCCGCCCGTTCCACGCTCCGCAACCACGGTGCAGTAAAGGCCCGCGTCTGCGTGTTCGATCGAGACTTCCCCTGCCGGAAATGCCTTCCGTACAAGCGCCGCCAGGCCATCACGCGCCTCGCGAGCACGAACGCGCACGCGGTTCACATGTCGCTCGTAATCACCCGATTCCAGCAAACGAGCCAAAGCGACCTGGTCAACAGAACTCACCGACGAGGCGTAAAAACCAAGGTTGCGCCTAAACCGCTCCATTAGCTCATCGGGCAGCACCATGTACGCTAGACGCAACGCCGATGACAGGCTCTTCGAAAACGTGTTGGTGTAGATAACCGACTGGGAGGCATCGATCGACGCGAGCGCGGGAACTGGCTTGCCGGCAAGGCGAAACTCACAATCAAAGTCATCTTCGATGAGGTACCGACCTGGTCGCTCGGCGGCCCAGCTCAGCAGCGCATAGCGACGCGCAATGCTCGTCACAAGACCGGTGGGATACTGATGGGACGGCATAAGATGAAGGACATCGGTCCCAGTTTTCTGCAGAGCGCTCAGGTCCACGCCGTCGTCATCCAACGGGATATGTCGTACTTGGCAGCCCATAGCCTGATAGATGCGCGTCAGACGCAAATAGCCCGGGTCCTCAACGGCATACACCTTGTCAGCGCCAAGCAACTGAACCAACATGGTATCGAGCAGCTGGGCGCCTGCACCGATAACAATGTTGTTGGGGTCGACATTCATGCCCCTTGTCCCACGCAGATGGTGAGCAATTGCGCGTCGCAGCCGAGCGGTGCCCTGCGCCGGGGCGGGCGAAAAGATTTCGCGCTCATCTTCGGATGCCAGCGTCGCCCGTAGTGCGCTTTGCCAAAGCCGCGCCGCCTCCAAAGCGGAAGGAGAAAGTGCATCGAACAGCTCGACCTGTCCGTTGACATCATGCGCGCTGAGGCCCACAGAGACGGTATCTCGGTCGATGCCCTGCGAAGCCAAAGGCAAAACCGGTGCATCCGGAAGCTTGCAAGCGTAGTAGCCACGACGCGGCATTGAGCAAATATAGCCCTCGGCAAGTAACTGGCTATATGCATTCTCGATGGTAATGACACTGATTCCCAGATGACTGGCAAAGGCGCGCTTAGACGGAAGATGCTCCCCCGCCACAATACGTCCAGCAACAATATCATCTCGAATTTGCTGGTAAACATACTCATAAAGCGATGCTTCGCCGCGTTTTTCCAAATTGTAGTCAAGCATGAGTTTGCCACCTGACCTTATCGAGCTGTTCAATCTGGTATTAGGCTGACATTATTATTATCTCGAAAACTGAGTATTTTGCCATACCCAGCTCCCCGATAGGATGTTCCGTCAAGCAATGCACATGCCAACCAAGGGAGCAACCATGGCAGAACAGACCAGCAAGGCCGATCCCGTCAAACTCAATCGCGAACTCGCGCAGATGCTCAAGGGCGGCGTCATCATGGACGTCACCACGCCCGAGCAGGCACGCATCGCCGAGGAGGCAGGCGCCTGCGCCGTCATGGCACTCGAGCGCATCCCGGCCGACATCCGCGCCGCAGGCGGCGTCTCGCGCATGAGCGACCCCAAGATGATCAAGGGCATCCAAGAGGCCGTCTCCATCCCCGTCATGGCCAAGTGCCGCATCGGTCACATTGTCGAGGCGCAGGTCCTGCAGGCTATCGAGATCGATTACATCGACGAGTCCGAGGTTCTCTCCCCTGCCGATGACGTCTATCACATCGACAAGACCCAGTTTGACGTCCCGTTTGTCTGCGGCGCCCGCGATCTGGGCGAGGCGCTGCGCCGTGTTGCCGAGGGCGCCACGATGATTCGCACCAAGGGCGAGCCGGGCACGGGCGACGTCGTTCAGGCCGTGCGCCACATGCGCAAGATCCAAAAGCAGATCCGCGACGTTGTTGCCCTTCGCGACGACGAGCTCTTTGAGGCAGCCAAGCAACTGCAGGTTCCGGTCGAGCTGGTGCGCGAGGTCCATGCCACGGGAAAGCTTCCCGTCGTGAACTTTGCCGCTGGCGGCGTGGCAACCCCGGCCGATGCTGCGCTGATGATGCAGCTGGGTGCCGAGGGCGTCTTTGTCGGCTCGGGCATCTTTAAGAGCGGCGACCCCGCCAAGCGCGCCGCCGCCATCGTTAAGGCTGTGGCTAACTTTACCGACGCCAAACTCATCGCCGAGCTTTCGGAGGACCTGGGCGAGGCCATGGTCGGCATCAACGCCGACGAGATCGAGATCATCATGGAGGAGCGCGGGCGCTAGTCCAGCAGAAAGGATCACACATGAGCGATTATGCAGACCAAACGGTCGCCGTGCTGGCGGTCCAAGGCGCTTTTGCCGAGCACGAGGCGAGGCTGTCCGAGCTGGGCACACGTTGTATTGAGTTGAGGCAGGCAGCCGATTTGAAGCAGGACTTTGACCGTCTGGTACTTCCCGGCGGCGAGTCTACCGTTCAAGGGAAGCTGCTTGATGAGTTGGGCATGCTCGAGGAGCTTCGTGCCCGTATCGTTGAAGGCATGCCCGTCCTGGGCACCTGCGCCGGCCTGATTCTGCTGGCTCACGACCTTGCCGCCCACGACGATAAGGGCACGCCGCGTTTGGCAACCATGGATGTACTTGTCGAGCGCAATGCCTACGGCAGGCAGCTCGGCAGCTTTCGAACCAAGGGGCAGGTATCCGGCATCGACGGTGAAGCGCCACTGACGTTCATCCGCGCGCCCCGCATCGTCGAGGTCCACGGCGACGCCAAGGCCTTAGCGAAAGTCGACGGCCGTATCGTCGCCGCCCGTCAGGGCAACCAGCTCGGTGTCACCTTCCATCCCGAACTCGACGACGACACCCGCCTCCACGAACTGTTCCTACAAATGTAGGCATCGAAATCAACAAACGAAACGAGAGTGGATAATCTCCCACCTTGAGCAAGAATATGGGCTCATACCGGGAGATTATCCACTCTCGTTCTATGTAGTCGTTGGGGACGTTCTTAAACGACTAGTCAAACAAGAACGTCCCCAACGACTACATTGCGATAGACGACCACGTTTGCCCAGATAAAACCGACCAAAATAAACCTGCCCCTTTTTGGCATCCCTTTTTTGCAGATTTGGACTATGGGAACGCCGATGCTTTGGCAACGCCAGCGAGCGCCGCCCAGGGCGAACAAGTTGGCATGAAAAAGGCAAGGCATAGACCTTCTGGTCATGCC
>NZ_JADNDZ010000090.1 GCF_015552075.1 Collinsella aerofaciens | reverse complement strand
TGCGGAAACGCGGGGTCCGTTCAAGCTGTTGCGTTGAGATTGAAAATCAACCAAAGAGTTTTTCGGATCCATTTCGAGCAAATCCCACCGGTTTCATAGGAGTAAACTTGCCCCACTGCAAATGCTCGAAAGGACCGGCATGAAAGAACTCTCCAACCGCACGGCAACGTTTACCGATTCGGTCATCCGCCGTATGACGCGCATCTCCAACAAGTATGGCGCCGTCAACCTGTCGCAGGGCTTCCCCGACTTCGATCCCCCGGCGCAGCTGCTCAATAGTCTGGGCACCATCGCCACCGACCCCAAGCCGCTTTACCACCAGTACTCCATCACCTGGGGCTCCCAGGCCATGCGCGAGGCGCTCGCCGCCAAACAGGAGCACTTTATGGGCATGCCGGTGAACCCCAACGAGAATATCGTAGTCACTTGCGGCTCCACCGAGGCCATGATGGCCGCCATGATGACGGTCACGAACCCCGGCGACAAGGTCGTCATCTTCTCGCCGTTCTACGAGAACTACGGCGCTGACACCATTCTCTCGGGAGCCGAGCCCATCTATGTGCCGCTCAACCCGCCCACCTTTGACTTCGACCGCGAGGTCCTCGAGGCGGCCTTCCGCGACAACGACCCAAAGGCCATCGTCCTGTGCAACCCTTCCAACCCCTGCGGCAAGGTCTTTACGCGCGAGGAGCTCACCTTTATCGCCGACCTCTGCAAAAAGTACGACGCCTATTGCATCACCGACGAGGTATACGAGCACATCGTCTACGCACCCCATGAGCACGTCTACATGGCCACGCTGCCTGGCATGTTCGAGCGCACCATCAGCTGCAGCTCGCTGTCCAAGACCTACTCCATCACCGGCTGGCGTCTGGGCTACACTATCGCCCCTGCCGAAATCACCGAGCGCATCAAAAAGGTCCACGACTTCCTCACCGTGGGCGCCGCCGCTCCCCTGCAGGAAGCCGTCGTCACCGCCCTCAACTTCGACGACAGCTATTACGATGAGGTCCTTGACCTCTATGCCGCCAAACGCGACCTGTTCTGCCAGGGACTCGACAGCATCGGTCTTGAGCATAACGTGCCGCAGGGCGCCTACTACGTCATGATGGACATCTCTGAGTTTGGCTATGACAGCGACCTCGAATTCTGCGAGGACCTCGCGTCTAAGGTGGGCGTGGGCGCCGTGCCCGGCTCGAGCTTCTTCCGCGAGCCCGTCAACCACCTGATTCGTTTCCACTTTGCCAAGCGAGACGAGACGCTTAACGCGGCACTGGAGAACCTCAAGTCCCTGCGTGATAAAATCAAACCGCGCGGGTAAGGACGGCCCGGCAACTAAAGTAACTAAAGAAGCCCCGCACCGCCTGCCGCGTTGCGAGGCTTCGTTTTATGGCGCTTTCTTAAATGGTTTAGAGCTCTATACTTTAGTCATGGAGCAACTCGTCCCAGTGAGAGGAATATTATGGAAGAGCAGCAACTTATCGGAGCGCTCGAGGCCGGCGGCACCAAGATGGTCTGCGCCACGGGCTATGCAGACGGCACGGTCCTGGAGCGTGAGCAGATCGTGACCACGACTCCGCAGGAGACCGTCGAGGCCGTCAACGCATGGTTTGCCGACAAGGGCATCGCCGCGCTGGGCATCGGCGCCTTTGGCCCCACCGCAGTCAACCCTGCCTCGCCCCAATACGGCAAGATCCTGGAGACGCCCAAAACGGCATGGCGCTACTTTGACCTGCTGAGCACCATCCAAAACGAGCTCAATATTCCCTGCGGCTACGACACCGACGTCAACGTCGCCTGCCTGGGCGAGGTCACCTTTGGTTGCGCCCAGGGCCTCACTGACGTTGTGTATCTGACCATCGGTACCGGCGTGGGCGCCGGCGTGCTCTCGGGCGGCCAGCTCGTGCACGGCATGATGCATCCCGAGGCCGGCCACATCCTGGTCACGCGCGACCCGCGCGACACCATTGGCGAGCACAGCGCCTGCCCCTTCCACGACAACTGTCTCGAGGGCCTCATCGCCGGCCCCGGCGTTAAAAAGCGCTGGGATGGCAAGAGCGCCGGAGACATGGCCGATGACTCGGAGGCCATGGACCTGCTCGCCGGCTATCTGGCACAGGCACTCATGACCTACACGCTGTGCTACGCGCCGCAAAAGATCATCATCGGCGGCGGCGTGGCCGACCACACTCCCATCGTGCCGCTCGCACGCAAAAAGTGCGCCGAGATGCTCAACGGCTATATCGTCACGCCCGAGGTCAACGACATCGATAGCTACATCGTCAACAACAGCCTCGAGGGCAAGCAGGGCATCATGGGCTGCCTGGCCCTGGGCGCACAGGCGCTTCAGTAGCAGACGCACCCACGGGGCGTGGCACGCCCGGCAAATCCGACCTACGGAACGACGCCACCACGCCTCATATAAGCCTTCAAATAAAAAAGGCCGCCTAGGACCAAACAATACGTCCTAGGCGGCCTTTTTGGCGCACATCAGCGACCGTAAGAGATATCGGAGCACAACGCCCGTTGCCGCTCCACAGCAGTCGATCATCACATCGGTGATCATTCCAGCGCGTCCCGGCACAAAGAGCTGAATCGTCTCGTCGATCGAAGGAATCAGCAGCAGGAACACCGCCGTGGGCAGCAGCACGTCAAAGGTGCGCCGGCCCTCAAAATCAAAGGCGTGCGTTGCCAGGATGCCGAGCACCATATACTCGGTAAAATGCGCGCACTTGCGAACAACAAAGTTGGTCACCCATTCATATGGAAGTCCCACGCCGTGCAGGAAACCGCGGATAGCTTCCATGACCGTTAGACTCAGTGAGCCCGACCCCGAGCCGGGAACCAGCGAATTGCCCCAGATCAAGAGCGCCATCAGGCAGGTCACGACCGCCCATTTTCGATTGATCTTAACCATGCAGAAGTTAT
This sequence comes from Collinsella aerofaciens, assembly GCF_015552075.1. Taxonomy (GTDB): domain Bacteria; phylum Actinomycetota; class Coriobacteriia; order Coriobacteriales; family Coriobacteriaceae; genus Collinsella; species Collinsella aerofaciens_Y. The sequence continues at coordinate 4,623 of NZ_JADNDZ010000090.1, read as the reverse complement.
GCCTCCGCGCGGAGCGGCGCAAAGCTGGCGGTACCGCCCTCGATAACGCTCAGATAGGCACGGCCCGTACGCTTGGCGGTAGAGGACTGCAGGCGCTCGATCTCTTCCTCGAGGATCTGATTGACGCGCTCGTGACGACGATTTTCCATAATGCCGGCGGCAATAGCCTCGGCTCGCTCGATGCTCTCGCGCGAGATACGGGCAGTATCCTCGGGGAACACAGCACTGTGACGGCCGACATAGGCGGGGACAGCAGGCTGAGGGGCAGCGACGGGAGCGGGGGCCGTAACAGGAGCAGGCTCGTCAATCTCATCCAGGATCGCGGTGGCGGCGGCCCACATGTCCTCGTGGCCCGAGTAATCGGCCATGGGGACATCAACCTCGAGCGAGGCATCTGGAAGGTCGCCGGTGTTGATGCGATCTTGGGCATCAATCGATGCGGTGATGGCTGCAGGCTCATCGAGGTCATCGAGATCGATGTCCGCGGCACCGGAGATGATAGGCATGCTGGCGAGGTTTGCATTGTACGGCGCAGCCTCAGCCGCCTGCTGCTGGGCAGGAGCGCCCCACAACGAGCTTTCGGCGGCACGGCGGGCGGCAACGGCCTCCTCGTCCGCGGCCATGGCTTCATCAACGTACGAATTGTCGGCAGAAGCGTTCGCGTCCGCCGAGGTAGCGCTGTAGGCGTTATTGGCTGCCGCGTTGGCGACGAGTGCCACGAAAGCCGCCGTGCTGCCCGCAGGGGCGGCCTGGGAGCCAGACACGGCGCGTGCCGCGGCGGCGATGTCGTCGCGATTGAAGGAGCCGGTCTGCCCGCCGTTGGTGAGCTCGTCGATGGCGACTTGATAGACGTCGCGCGAGTGCGCAGGGTCGCAGCTCACCGGCGAATCGTCGTCGAGCATACTGTCGATCATGGACCAAGCCTCGGCCTCGTCCATGGCATCTGCGGCTCGAGCGATGGTAGGGACACCATCATCGGCATGACGGCGCTGGAACGCACCAGTCAGGCCGGAAAGGAATGCCGAGGTAGACTGCTCCGCCTGAGCCTGAGAAGCAGAAGCCGCAGCGTAAGGAGTCGCATCCTGCTGCTGAGCTGGAATCGAGGCGGTCTTGAACTCGCTTTGATGCTGATTGAGATTGGCGGCACCGCCCATGGTATCAGGCTGGAACAGACGCTCTTCACGCTGCGCACGGTACTCGGAGATACCCAGCGAGGCGGCATAGATACCCACGCCCGCCACCGCGCCCACGGCGAAGGGAACCGCACCCGCCACGACCGTCTCGTTCACCGACGAAAACGGCAGCGTCGCGGCATACATAACCACGGGAGCGGCAAGGCCGATCCCGCACGAAAGTCCGGCAAGGACTGCTCGTTGTGTTGCATCAGAAGAAGCCATGAGCTCTCCCCATCTTCCAGCACCCAAATCGCATCATTCAGTTGGCTGCGCGAGAGAAGATGAAGCGGGGCTATGCCCCAAAGCAACGGTATATGGTTCGTTTCATCTGCGTTTTCCGTCGCGAAGCTTAAAAGCTATTATGCGAAACCGCCCTGTCGATTGCAAGCGACGATGTCGGATTGAAACGGGAAACCTGCTGCTTGCCAGTCTTATGGTCAAAAATAAGCGCGGAGCGGCGATATGGAAAAGGGCCGAGGCTCAAAGCCCCGACCCTTTATCGCATTGATGACTATCGCTGCGCGTGGATGACAACCTAGAACGTCTGCTCGTAGTCGCTGTGCTTTTTGGCCGAACGCACCAGGAACTCCTGGTTGGTGTTGGTGCCCTTAAGACCCTTGATAAACGACGCGGCTGCGCGCTCGGTGTTGTTCATGCCGGCAAGAATGCGACGCAGACCAAAGACAAACGGACGCATCTGCTCGTCGACCAACAGGTCTTCGTTGCGCGTACCGGAGGCAACGGGGTCGATAGCCGGGAAGATGCGGCGGTCGGCCAGGTCGCGGTCGAGCTTAAGCTCCATGTTGCCGGTACCCTTGAACTCCTCGAAGATGACCTCGTCCATCTTGGAACCGGTGTCGATGAGGGCAGAGGCCAGGATGGTGAGCGAGCCACCGTTCTCGATATTACGGGCTGCGCCCAGGAAGCGCTTGGGAGGATACAGGGCCGCCGAATCGACGCCGCCCGAAAGGATGCGGCCCGAGGCGGGCGCCGCCAAGTTGTAGGCGCGGGCAAGACGCGTAATGGAGTCGAGCACCACCACGACATCGCCGCCCAGCTCCACGATGCGCTTGGCGCGCTCGATGACGAGCTCTGCCACGCGAGTGTGGTTGTCGGCGGGCATATCGAAGGTCGACGCCACAACCTCACCCTTGATGGAACGCTGCATATCGGTGACCTCTTCGGGGCGCTCGTCGACGAGCAGGCAGATGAGGTGCACCTCGGGGTTGTTAATCGAGATAGACTGGCAGATCTTCTTGAGGATCGTGGTCTTGCCGGCCTTGGGCGGGGACACGATCAGGCCACGCTGACCCTTGCCGATCGGCGACACGATGTCGATGGCGCGACCGGTAATGGAGTCTTTGCCGTGCTCCATGCGCAGCGGCTCGTTGGGATAGACCGGGGTGAGGTCGCCGAACTTGGGACGGTTGCGAATCTGCTCGGGGTCCAGACCGTTGACGGTCGTGATTTTGGCGAGGCCGGCGCGCTTGTCGCCGCCGCGCGAAGGACGCAGCGAGCCCTCGATGACGTCGCCCGTGCGCAGGCGCGCGGAGCGGATGAGGTAGGCGGGCACGAAGGCGTCGTCGTTGGACTTCATGTAGCCATGGGCGTGGATGATGCCGGAGCTGTCCGGGCGAATCTGCAGAATGCCCTTGATGTCGCGGAAGCCCTCGGCCTTCGCGGCGGTGGTGTAGATCTCTTCGACGAGTTCGGCCTTCTTCTTGCCGGTCGTCTCAATCTCGAACTCCTTGGCCTTCTCGCGCAGCTCGGCGACCTTCATGGCCGCGAGCTCCTCGCGCGAAAGCGTGGGCTCAGTCGGAGCGGCATTGCGCTCCTTATTGCGCTGTTTGCGGTCGCGCTGACGGTTGCGACGGTCGTTGTTGCGCTCGTTGCGTTCCTCGTTGCGCTTGTGCTGGCGACGGTTGGAACGAGTGCCGTCTTCGGCCTCGGCGGGCGCGGCAGCATCGGTTGCGGCGGCGTCGGCATTGACCGCAGCGGCTTCATTGGCCTCGGCGCCAGAATCGACCTGCGCTTCGACATCAGCCTGATGCTCGGACGCCTTGGCCTTAGCGGACTTCTTACGACCGCGCTTGGGCTTCTCGGACGCAGGCTGTTCGACGTCTTGGGGCTCGGCGGCATCAGTCGATGCATCGGCGGTCGTCTCGTCGGAATCCTCGGACGCACCCTTCTTGGCAGCCTTAGCCTTGGACGTGCGCTTAACAGCAGTGCGACGGCTGCGACCGGGGCGGACGTCGGCGGGCTCGGCATCGGCGGGAGCGGCCTCGGAAGTCGCAGCATCCTGAACGGGTGCATCGGCAGCGGTTGCAGACTCGGCGGTCGCCGCAGCATCCCGAGCAACTGCGGCTGCGGCTGCGGCCTTCTCTGCCTCGACGAAGGCCTTGGGCTTGCGACCGCGACGGTGCGGGCGCAAAGCCGGATCGACAACGGGAACTTCGCTGGCCTCGACAGGCGCAGCGGGCTCAGTTGGCGATGCGCCCTCCCCTGCCGCGGAACGGACCGAAGCCTCAGTGAGCTCGGGGGTTACCTGTTCAGCAACCTGCTCGGCCTTAGCAGCCGTGCGACGGCGTGTGCGCGGTGCCGGCTTCTCGGTCGGTTGGTCGGCGGCAGGGGTCTCGGGCACAGACGGGGCTGCAAACTCGGTCAGAGCCGCGGCCTCGCGCTCAGCAGCACGACGGCGGGCGCGCACCACCTGAGCCTCGCTAATCTGCGCCAACGCACGTGCCTGCGCGACCTCATCGGAAATCGGCGCCGAGGAGTCAGCTGCAACGGTGCGCTTGGCGCGCGTCGTGCGCGTGGTACGGCGCTTGGGCTTGGTGACCTCCTCGCCGTCAGCAGCAGGCTTGGTCGTGCGGCGCGTACGCTTGGGCTTTGCCGGAGCAGCCTCCTCACCAGTTGCAGGCACGGCCTTCTCAGCCGCTGCAGGCGTAGGCGTCGAAGCAGCCTTAGGCGTCTCAGGAGCCGAGGCTTGCGCGGGCGCCGCGACCTGGTCCGACGCAACCGGTGCAGCGGGAGCGGTCTGCGCCGTCGTTATTTCGTTTTCTTGCTGTTGATCAGACACAGTGTTTGCTCAACTTTCTTTTCAAGCCCTGTGATCACATGCTCCCTGCATAAACCTTCAGGGCGGCTAAACAGTCTAGTTCCGTTCAAAACGACGGACATCATTGATCTGTATCGAGATGATTGCGTCATATACGCAGCGTTAGTGTAACACAACCGCCGCCACCTGCAACTTAGTCATTGGGAACGCTCTTAAACGACTAGTCAAAAGGGACAATCTTTGGTTTAACACCCACAAATCTGACTGCCTCCGCCAAAACTATGGCGGTTTACTACGATGAATCGCTCGACCGCGACCACTCCGAAACTTGTTGAACTAAAACCGACGCTCCTATAAGTTGTCAAGAGGCAGTTTGCGGGAGCGTTCTCT